>JBGPPD010000006.1:0-39613 GCA_041488375.1 Gammaproteobacteria bacterium
CTCGAGCTCCCGGCCCCGGTTGCGCGCCTCGACGCAAGCCTCGAGGGCGACCCGGTTGGCCGCCGCACCCGCGGCGTTGCCCCAGGGGTGGCCCAGCGTGCCGCCGCCGAACTGGAACACCGCGTCGTCGCCGAAGATCGCGAGCAGCGCCGGCATGTGCCAGACGTGGATGCCGCCGGAGGCCACGGCGAAGGCGCCGGGCATCGAGCCCCAGTCCTGGTCGAAGAAGATGCCTCGCGAGCGGTCTTCCTTCACATAGCGCTCGCGCAGCAGGTCGATCCAGCCGAGCGTCGCCTGCCGGTCGCCCTCGAGCTTGCCGACCACGGTGCCGGTGTGCAGGTGATCGCCGCCCGAGAGGCGCAGCGCCTTGAGCAGCACGCGGAAGTGGATGCCGTGGTGCCGGTCCCGGTCGATTACCGCATGCATGGCGCGGTGGATGTGCAGGAGAACGCCGTTCTCGCGGCACCAGTTGGCGAGTCCGGTGTTCGCGCAGAATCCGCCGGTGAGGAAGTCGTGCATGATGATCGGCATGCCGAGTTCCTTGGCGAATTCCGCGCGCTGGTACATCTGTTCTGGCGTCGGCGCCGTGACGTTGAGATAGTGGCCCTTGCGTTCGCCCGTCTCCGCCTCGGCCTTGCGGATCGCCTCGGCGACGAAGCCGAAGCGATCGCGCCAGCGCATGAAGGGCTGCGAGTTGACGTTCTCGTCGTCCTTGGTGAAGTCCAGGCCTCCGCGCAGGCATTCGTACACCGCGCGGCCGTAGTTCTTGGCCGACAGGCCGAGCTTGGGCTTGATGGTGCAGCCGAGCAGCGGCCGGCCGTACTTGTCCATCTTGTCCCGCTCGACCTGGATGCCGTGCGGCGGCCCGCCGCAGGTCATGACGTAGGCGATCGGGAAGCGCACGTCCTCCAGCCGCAGGGCGCGGATCGCCTTGAAGCCGAACACGTTGCCCACCAGCGAAGTGAACACATTCACCACCGAGCCTTCCTCGAACAGGTCGATCGGATAGGCGATGAAGGCGTAGAAGCAACTGTCGTCGCCGGGCACGTCCTCGATCCGATAGGCGCGGCCCTTGTAGTGCTCCAGGTCGGTGAGCAGGTCGGTCCACACCGTGGTCCAGGTGCCGGTCGAGGACTCGGCCGCCACCGCGGCCGCGGCTTCCTCGCGCGGCACGCCGGGCTGCGGCGTGATCTTGAAGCAGGCCAGGAGGTCGGTGTCTCTGACCGCGTAGTCCGGCTGCCAATAGGCCTGCCGGTAATCCTTCACCCCGGCGCTGTACTGGCCGGCTGCTTTGGGCTTTGCCATGCGCACCTCCCTGATCGCTCGGGCGCAGCCTAACGCGCCCATTACATAAGGACTATTCACAAATTATTGGCTTTGCCATAAGATTTTCTTTGCTTTGACCGGGAGCCGGGATGAAGAACGCGACCTTGCGCCAGCTTCGCACCTTCACCGAGGTGGCGCGGCGCCTGAGCTATACGGCGGCGGCCAAGTCCCTGCACCTGACGCAGCCCGCGGTCTCGATGCAGCTGCGCCAGCTCGAGCAGGCCGCCGGGTTGCCGCTGCTGGAGCAGTTCGGCAGGCGAGTGCACCTGACCGACGCCGGCCGCGAGTTGCTGCGCTACGCGGCCGGCATCTCCGACCTCCTGCGCGAGGCGGAGGACGCCATGAAGGCGCTGCAGGGGGTGGGCGGCGGCGAGCTCTCCATCGCGGTGACCTCGACGGCGAAGTACTTCGCGCCGCGGCTGCTGGCCGAGTTCCGCCGCGGCCACCCGGAGGCGCGCCTGCGGCTCGCGGTGAGCAACCGCGAGGCGGTGGTGCGCGAACTCACGGACAACACCGTGGACCTCGCCGTCATGGGCCGGCCGCCGCGCGGCCTGGACACCGAGGCCGCGCCTTTCGCCAGGCACCCGATCGCCATCATCGCCGCGCCCGACCACCCGCTGGTGGGCCGCAAGCGCCTGCCGCTCGAGCGGCTCGCCGGCGAGACCTTCATCATCCGCGAGCGCGGCTCGGGCACCCGCGCCGCCATGGAGCACGTGTTCGCCGAGCGCGGCTTCAAGGCGGGCGAGACGCTCGAGATGAGCAGCAACGAGACCATCAAGCAGGCGGTGATGGCCGGGATGGGCATCGCGTTCCTGTCGATGCACACCATCGGCCTGGAACTGCGCGCCGGGCGGCTGGCCCTGCTCGCGGTGAGCGGGCTGCCGGTGATGCGCGAGTGGTATGTCATTCACCGGCGCGGCAAGCGGCTGTCGCCCGCGGCGCAAGCGTTCAAGACGTTCCTGCTCGAGCAGGGCGCCAGCCTGATCGCGCGCGCGGTAGGCTGAGCGGGCCGCTCCTATAATCGGCCGATGGCGCAGCTGCCCTTCACCACCCCGCCGGCTTTCGCCGGCGCAACCAGGCCGCCGGGCGCGGACCGCGACGCGCCCGCGCACTGGTTCGTGTTCCGCGGCGATCAGCTGCTGGTGGAGGTGGGCCCGCCCGATCCGCGCCCCGGGGACGACCCACGCGTGCGGCAGCGTCCCAGCTGGGCTCGGCTGCCGTTGCTAAAAAACAACAACCTATTGTGGTCGGAACCCCTCCGAACCCTATACCTAGGGGGTCTCGCCGGTACCGAGTGCTGGGCGGCCGAGGTCATCGCGCCCGAAGCGCCCCCGGGCCATGGCTGGGTGGGGCTGCGCGCCCTGTTCTCCGTGCTGGAGGACGCGCACTTCGCGCTGGCGGGCCGCGCCCTGCAACTGCTCGACTGGGATCGCTGCCACCAGGTCTGCGGCCGCTGCGGCACGCCGACCGTGCCCAAGGCGGAGGAGCGGGTGCGCGTGTGCCCCGCGTGCAAGCTCTCCGCCTATCCCCGGGTGGCGCCGGCGGTGATGGCCCTGGTGACGCGCGGGCGCGAGCTCCTGCTCGGGCGCAGCCCGCATTTCCCACAGGGCATGTACAGCGCGCTCGCCGGCTTTGTCGAGCCCGGCGAGACGCTCGAGCAGTGCGTGGCGCGAGAGGTGGAGGAAGAAGTCGGCGTGAGCGTCACGAACTTGTCGTACTTCGCCAGCCAGCCGTGGCCTTTCCCCCACAGCCTGATGATCGCGTTCGTCTGCGAATGGGTCGGCGGCGAGATCCGCGCGCAGGAAGGCGAGATCGAGGCCGCCGACTGGTTCGATGTATTGCAATTACCTAAACTTCCAAGCAAAATCTCGATCGCGCGGCGCCTGATCGACGCAGTTTCATTGCAGATCCGGCGCAAATTTGAAACCGGCGCTTAGCTTCGCACGGGTAAGTGCGGGGCGGCCCAAGAGGGGTATTGCACGAATTGAACAATTTCGAAGTACTCGGTTTTACGCCGCAAGGCGGTAACGCGAGGGCGCAGCCTGGAACACGTGCAGGGCTGCGCCTTCTCGTTTTTCGGGGAGCGGGAAAATGAACGGTCTGCATCTCATCGGTGATTTGGGCGGTTGTCGCTGCGACCCGCAGCTGCTGCTCGATGGCGCTGGCTTCAGGTCGAAATGCCTGGGGTTCGTCGCGGCCTCGGGGCTGACGACGATGGACGCGACCTTCCACCAGTTCGAAGGCTCCGGCTACACCGGCACCGTGGTGCTGGCGGAGTCGCACATCGCCATCCATACCTGGCCCGAAAAGCAGGGGCTGACGCTCGATGTCTACGTCTGCAACTACAGCGACGACAACAGCGCCAAGGCGCGCAAGCTGTTCGAGTCGATCGTGGACTACTTCCAGCCGACCGAGTGCGCGCGTCACGAGGTGGAGCGCGGCGGGCACCTGCTGATGGAGCCGCTCAACGACTCGACCGGCTTCTACATCAAGGCCACGCGCCAGGTCGGCGAGTGGCGCACGCGCTTCCAGCGCATGCAGATCTACGACACGCCGCATTACGGCAAGCTGTTCCGCCTCGACGGGTTCAACATGACCTCCGAGAAGGAGGAGTTCGTCTACCACGAGAACCTGATGCACCCGGCGCTCACCGCGCACCCGGCGCCGAAGAAGGTGCTGATCATCGGCGGCGGCGACGGCGGCTCCTCCGAGGAGGCGCTCAAGCACCCTTCGGTCGAGCAGGTGACGATGTGCGAGATCGACGAGGACGTGATCAAGGTGGCGAAGGAGCACTTCCAGGCCGTGCACAACGGCGTCTTCGACAACCCGAAGCTGCGCGTGCTGGTCGGCGACGGCATGAAGTTCGTGCGCGAGACGCAGGAGCGCTTCGACCTGATCGCGCTCGACCTGAACGACCCGATGGGGCCGGCGGAGGCGCTGTACTCGACCGAGTTCTTCCAGCAGTGCCGGCACGCGCTCGCGCCGGGCGGCGCGCTCGCGCTGCACATCGGCTCGCCGGTGGCGCGGCCCGAGCGCGTGGGCGAGCTCGCCCAGCGCCTGAGCGGCATCTTCCGCATCGTGCGGCCGTACACCATGTTCATCCCGCTCTACGGCTCGCTGTGGGCGATGGCGGTGTGCTCGGACAAGCTCGATCCCAAGGCCTACACCGCCGACGAGATCGACCGGCGCATCGAGCAGCGCAAGATGGCGGATCTGCGCTATTACAACGGCGAGACCCACGAAGGCGTGTTCGCGCTGCCGAATTTCGTGCGCGACCTGGTCACGCCGCCGCGCCTGAAGCAGCAGACCCGCGGCCGGCGCCTGGGCGTCGTGCGGGCAGCGGCAAAATAGAATCGGGGTCAGACCCCGATTTCAACGCTGCAGCAGCTGCGTGGTGGCGGCGTCGCCGCTTTGCTGGGCGAAATCGAGCGCAACGGCCCCGCCGGGGGCCTGCAGGCTCGTATCGGCGCCGCGCTCGAGCAGCAGGCGCACCATGCCCGCGTCGCCGGTCATCGCCGCGACCATCAGCGGGGTCAGCCCGTTGGAGTCGCGCTTGTCGGGCCAGCGGCCCTGGTCCAGAAGCTGCGTTACCGCCTCGCGATCGGCGTAAAGCACGGCCGTCATCACGTCGTTGAACCTGGGCGACGGCAGGGACGGCGCCGACTCCATCCCCGGTCCTGAGAGCTGCTGCAGCGGCTCCAGGCGCGGGCGCGTGGACTGCACGGGCGCCGCAGGCGCGGGCGTCGCCGTGGGCTCGGCCTTTGGCGGCGCAGGGGGTTTGGGCGCCGCAGCGACTTTTTCCGGCGCCGGCTTCGGTGCGGGCGCTGGAGCCGGCGCCGCGACAGGTTTGGCAGCAGGCGCGGGTGCCGCCGGCTTGGCCGTCGGTGCGGTAGCGGGCGGCGCAGGAGGCGCCACGGGCTTCGCCACCGGCGCCGGCGCCGGCTTGGCAGCGGGCTTGGGCGCGGTCGCCGGCTTGGGCGGCACCGGCGTCTCCTCGGACACCATCGCCTGCAGCTTCATCACCGCGCCCGACATTTGGTCGCCGGCCAGGTAGGCGCCGGCGCCCATCAACGCGAGTCCCGCCACCAGGACGCCGATCGCCCTGGCGAAGCTGGACGGTCCCTTGCGCAGCACCACGGCCTTGGTGATCAGGTCGTGCAGCGCCTGCTTGCGGGTGGTGAACGCGGCAAGCACGAATCCGATGTAGAGCGGGATGGCGGAGAGGATCTTCGCCAGGTTGCGCAGCAGCGAGCGCACGAAGGAGAGCTTGCCGCCGTCCACATCGGCGACGACCAGTCCGAGCAGCATCTTGCCCACCGTGCCGCGGCGCGCGCTGCTCTCCAGCACCGGCCAATACAGGAAGCCGACGACAGCCCATACCAGGTAGGCGATGGGCAGCACGCCCTCGCCGCCCACGCTGGCGGCTCCCATCAGCATGGCCGCGCCGAGGAGCATCACCACCGCGTAATCGACGATCAGCGCCACCGCGCGCAGCCAGAATCCCGCGGGCTGCAGGGCCACCGCCGACTCCGCCGGCGCGGCCGCGGGCGCTTGCGCCTCTTCCTTTTTCTTGCCGAAGCCGAACATGTTTCCCCCTATTTGCCCTGACTCAGTCGACAGTCCGCAATGCCTCGCGCACAGTATCGAAAATGCGCGCAATCTGCGCCGGCTCGACGATCAGCGGCGGCGACAGCGCGATGACGTCGGCGGTAACGCGGATCAGCACGCCCTTCTCGAACACCTTGGTGAAGGTCTCGTAGGCGCGCTTGCCCGGCGCCCCGGCGCGCGGCTCCAGTTCGATCGCCGCCATCAGGCCGAGGTTGCGCACGTCCACGACGTGGCGCTCGCCCTTGAACGCGTGCGCGCAATCCTCCCAGTGCTTCGCCAGCGAAGCGGCGCGCGTCAGCAGGCTTTCTTCCTCGTAGGTATCGAGCGTGCCGATGCCCGCGGCGCAGGCCATCGGGTGGCCGGAATAGGTGTAGCCGTGGAACAGCTCGATGCCCTCGGGGCCCTGCATGAAGGCGTCGAAGATGGCATCGCGCACGAACACCGCCCCCATCGGGATGGTGCCGTTGGTGAGGCCCTTGGCGGCCGTGATGATGTCCGGCAGCACGCCGAAATGCTGGCAGCCGAAAGGCTGGCCCAGGCGGCCGAAGCCGGTGATCACCTCGTCGAAGATGAGCAGGATGCCGTGCCGGTCGCAGATGGCGCGCAGGCGCTCGAGGTAACCCTTGGGCGGCACCATCACGCCGGCGGAGCCCGCCACCGGCTCGACGATCACGGCGGCGATCGTGGACGGGTCGTGCAGCGCGCACAGGCGTTCGAGGTCGTCCGCATACTCCGCGCCATGCGCCGGCTGGCCGCGCGAGAACGCGTTGCGCGCCGGATCGTGCGTGTGGCGGATGTGGTCCACGCCCGCCACGCCGGGGCCGAAGGTCTTGCGGTTGGAAACCATGCCGCCGACCGACATGCCGCCGAAATTGACGCCGTGGTAGCCGCGCTCGCGCCCGATCAGCCGGAAGCGATGCCCCTCTCCGCGCGCGCGGTGCCAGGCGAGCGCGATCTTCAGCGCCGAGTCTGCGGATTCGGAGCCCGAGTTGGTGAAGAACACGTGGCCGAAGCCCTTGGGCGCGACGCGCGCCAGGCGCTCGGCGAATTCGAACGCGATCGGGTGGCCCATCTGGAAGGTGGGCGCGAAATCCAGGGTCTTCGCCTGGCGCTGGATCGCCTCCACGATTTTCGGGCGGCAGTGGCCGGCATTGACGCACCACAGGCCCGCGGTGCCGTCGAGGATCTGCCGGCCCTCGGGCGTGTAGTAGTACATGCCCTCGGCGCGCGCCAGCAGCCGCGGTGCCTTCTTGAACTGGCGGTTGGCCGTGAACGGCATCCAGAACGCCGACTGCTCCAGCGCCGTGCCGAAATCCGCCCGCTTGTTCATGGTCCGTCTCCTAGGCCGCGGCGCGCGAGGCGCCGGCAACGCCGGCGGTCTGCAGCGCCGCCTGCAGCAGCACGTCGCAGCCGGCGGCAAGATCCGCCGGCGTCGCGTTCTCGATCTCGTTATGGCTGATGCCCCCTTCGCAGGGCACGAACACCATGGCGGCGGGCGCGACGCGCGCGATCGACACCGCGTCGTGGCCCGCGCCGCTGACAATGTCGCGGTGCGAGTGGCCGAGCGTCGCGGCCGCCGCGCGCACATGGCCGACCAGCGCGGGGTCGAACTCGCAGGGCTTGAAGTGCACGTTCTCGCGCAGCTCGATGGTCACGCGGCATTGCGCTTCGATCGCCTTCGCGGCGCGCTTCAGGTCCTCGCACATCGCGTCCAGCGTCGAGGCCTTGGCGTTGCGGAAATCCACCGTGGTGCGCACTTCGCCCGGGATCACGTTCCGGGAATTCGGCTTCACCTGCAGGAAGCCGACGGTACCGCGCGCATAGTCGGGGAAGGTGCACGCGATGCGGTTCACTTCCAGCACCAGGCGGCTGGCCCCGATCAGCGCGTCCTGGCGCAGCTCCATCGGCGTCGGCCCGGCGTGCGCGTCCTGTCCGGTCACGGCGACGTCGTACCAGCGCTGGCCGAGCGCGCCCAGCACCACGCCGATGGTCTTGCCTTCGTTCTCCAGCACCGGTCCCTGCTCGATATGCGCTTCGAAGTAGGCGCCGAGCTTGTGCGGCCGCGCGCTGCCGGCATAGCCGATCTGTCCCAGGGCCTCGCCGACCGTGACGCCCTCCAGGTCCTTCTGCGCGCGCACGTGCTCCAGCGTGAACACGCCGGAGAACACGCCCGAGCCCATCAGCACCGGCGTGAAGCGCGAGCCTTCCTCGTTGGTCCAGGAGACGACTTCCATCGGCGCGCGGGTGCGCACGCCGGCGTCGTTCAGCGTGCGCAGCACCTCCAGGCCCGCCATCACGCCGTAGGCGCCGTCGAACTTGCCGCCGGAGGGCTGCGAATCCAGGTGGCTGCCCATCGCCACCGGCGGCAGGCTCGGGTCGGTGCCCGAGCGCCGCGCGAACAGGTTGCCGATGCCGTCGATCTCCACCGCCAGGCCGGCGGCACGCGCCCACTGGCAGAACAGGTCCCGCGCCCGGCGGTCCTCGTCCGTGAGCGTCAGGCGCCGGACGCCGCCCTTCGGCGTGGCGCCGATGCGGGCCAGCCCCATCAGGGAATCCCACAGCCGGGCCGAATTGATGCGCAGGTCGTTCATGAAGTCGATTGGCGCAGGCTAGCTTACCGCATTAGACTTTTCCCATGAATCCTTTCGATCTGAGGGGAAAAGTCGCACTGGTCACGGGCGGCAACGGCGGCATCGGGCTGGGCATTGCCCGGGGCCTGGCCGAGGCCGGTGCCGACGTCGCGATCGCCGGCCGCAACCAGGGCAAGAACGCAGCCGCGGTCGCCGCGCTCGGGGGCAGGGCGATCGGCCTGGTCGCCGACGTCAACGACGCGGACCAGGTGCGCCGCATGGTCGCTGATACGGTCAAAGCCTTCGGCGGCCTGGACATCCTGGTCGCCAATGCCGGCATCAACATCCGCAAGCCGCCGCAGGACTACAGCAGCGCCGAATGGCATCAGATCGTGAACACCAACCTGACCAGCGTGTTCGAGTGCTGCCAGGCCGCCTATCCGGAGATGAAGCGCCGGGGCGGCGGCAAGATCGTCACCATCGGCTCGATGACCAGCATCTTCGGCTTCGACCTCGGACCGGTGTACGCCGCGACCAAGGGCGCCGTGGTGCAGCTCACCAAGAGCCTCGGCGCGGCGTGGGCGAAGGACAACATCCAGGTCAACAGCATCTTGCCCGGCTTCATCGACACCGAATTGACGCAAGGGGCGCGGCGGAACATCCCGGGCATGCAAGAACGCGTCGTCGGGCGCACGCCCGCCCGGCGTTGGGGCGAGCCCGGCGATCTCGCCGGCGCCGCCGTGTTCTTCTGCAGCCGCGCGAGCGATTTCGTCACCGGCGCCGCGCTGCCGGTGGACGGGGGCTTCTCCAGCTCGATGTTCTAGCCGGGGGTGGCGACCACTTTCTGCTTCTGCTCGCCCAGGCCCTTGATGCCGAGCGTCATCACGTCGCCCGGCTTGAGGAACACCGGGGCAGGCTTGATCCCCATGCCGACGCCCGGCGGCGTGCCGGTGGTGATGACGTCTCCCGGCAACAGCGTCATGTACTGGCTGACGTGCGAGACGATCTGCGCCACGCTGAAGATCATGGTGCGCGTATTGCCCGATTGCATGCGCTTGCCGTTCAAGTCGAGCCACATATCGAGCTTCTGCGGGTCGCGGATTTCGTCCGTGGTCACGAGCCACGGCCCGATCGGGCCGGAGGTGTCGAAGCCCTTGCCCTTGTCCCACTGGCTGGTGGCCATCTGGAAGGCGCGCTCCGAGACGTCGTTCACCACGCAGTAGCCGGCGACGAAATCGAGCGCCTTGTCCAAGGCGACGTACTGCGCCTTGGTGCCGATCACCACGCCGAGCTCGACCTCCCAGTCGAGCTTGGTCGAGCCCTTGGGCTGGATCACGTTGTCGTAGGGCCCGCTGATGCTGGTGGTGGCCTTGGAGAACACGATCGGCTCGGCCGGGATCGGCATGCCGGCTTCCTTGGCATGGTCGCTGTAGTTCAGGCCGATGGCCACGAACTTGCCGATGCCGACGTAGGGCACGCCCAGGCGCGGGCTGTTGGACACCACCGGCAGCGAATCCGGCTTCACCTTGGACAGCATCGCCAGCCCGCGCGGCGAAATTTCGTTCGGGCCGATGCTGGCGACCACCTTGGACAGGTCGCGCAGCTTGCCCTCGTGGTCGATGATGCCGGGCTTTTCGAACCCGTCCTTGCCGTAGCGGCACAGCTTCATATGGTCATTCCCCCGTCGATCGAGTACATGTTGCCCGTCGCGAACTGCGACTCGTCCGAGGCGAGGAACACGAGTATCCCCGTGATGTCCTCCACCGAGCCGAGCCGGCCCATCGGCTGGCGGGCGATGAAATCCTTGTGTGCCTGCACCGGGTCGGCGAAGGCGTTGATGCGCTGGTGCAGCGAGGGCGTGTCCACGGTGCCGGGGCCGATGCAGTTGCAGCGGATCCCCTGCTTCACGTAGTCGGCGGCGATCGCCTTGGTGAGGCCGATCACCGCGGCCTTGCTGGCGCCGTACACGAAGCGGTTGGGCAGCCCCTTCACGCTCGAGGCGATCGAGGACATGTTGATGATCGAGCCCCTGCCGTTCTTCAGCATACCGGGCAGGAAGGCGCGCGTCACCAGGTACATGGATTTCACGTTGAGGTTGAAGCTGAAGTCCCAGTCCTTTGACGTGCAGTCGAGGATCGTGCCGTGGTGCACGTAGCCGGCGCAGTTGAACAGGACATCCACCGGGCCGACCTCGGCCGCGACTTTCGCGATCGCCGCCTCGTCCAGCACGTCGAGCACGCGCGTGCGAATGCCCTCCTGGCCCTCGAGCTCGGCCAGCGTCTTCGCGTTGACGTCGGTGGCCCAGACGCGCGCGCCCTCGCGCGCAAACGCCAGCGCCGCGCCGCGGCCGATGCCTTGGCCGGCGGCGGTGATGAATGCGATCTTGCCGGCCAGTCGTCCTGACATGATGCGCGATGATGCCGGTTATTTTCGGGCACTGATTATAGCTAACCGCCGCCGACGCGCCAGAGACACGCTAGATCGCGGCTTCGCTCTTCGCGTCGAAGAAGTGCACGCGCTCCGGATCGAGCGCGAGGCGGATACTCTCGTGCGCCTTGACGCGCACGCCGGGGTCCACGCGCGCCACCATCGGTACGCCGCCGACGCGGAAGTTGACGAGTATTTCGTTACCGAGCGGCTCCACCACGTCCACCGCCGAGCCGAAGCAGTTCTCTGCCGTATCGGCGCCGGTCGCCGGGTGCAGCGCCTCGGGCCGCATGCCGAGGGTAACCCGCTTGCCGGCGTGCGCGCGCATGCGTTCCACCAGCTGCGGCGGCACCTTCAGGCGCATTCCCTCGGCATCCGCCCACAGCACGCCGCCCAAGTCGCTGATCGTCACGCCGATGAAATTCATCGCGGGCGAGCCGATGAACCCGGCGACGAATCTGTTCGTCGGCTTGCCGTAGAGCTCGAGCGGCTCGTCCACCTGCTGCACCCAGCCGTCCTTCATCACCACCACACGGTCGCCGAGGGTCATCGCCTCGACCTGGTCGTGGGTGACGTAAATCGCAGTCGTCTCCAGGCGCTCGTGCAGGCGCTTCAGTTCCACGCGCATCTGCACCCGCAGCATCGCATCCAGGTTGGAGAGCGGCTCATCGAACAGGAATACCTGCGGGTGGCGCACGATGGCGCGCCCGACGGCGACCCGCTGGCGCTGCCCGCCCGAAAGCTGGCGCGGCTTGCGCTCGAGCAGCGATTCAATCCCCAGAATCTCGGCCGTATCCTGCACGCGCTTGCGGATCTCGTCCTTCGGGTACTTGCGCATCTGCAGGCCGAAGGCCATGTTCTGGTACACGCTCTTGTGCGGATACAGTGCGTAGTTCTGGAACACCATCGCGATGTCGCGGTCCATCGGCGGCAGATCGTTGATCACCCGGGTGCCCACGAGTATCTCGCCGGAGGTGACTTCCTCGAGCCCCGCCACCATGCGCAGCGTCGTGGTCTTGCCGCAGCCCGAGGGCCCGACCAGCACCATGAACTCCTTGTCGTGGATCTCGAGGTTGAGGTCCTTGACGGCGTGAAAGCCGCCATCGTATTTCTTGTTCAGATTCCGTATCGTGACCTTGGCCACTTCTCTCAGCCTTTCACCGAGCCGGTGAGGCCGGTGACGTAGTATTCGACGAAGAACGCGTAGACCAGCGCGACCGGCACCGAGCCGAGCAGCGCCCCTGCCATCAATTGGCCCCAGAAAAAAATGTCACCCCGGATGAGTTCCGACACCACGCCCACCGGCACGGTCTTCAACTCCGCCGAGGACATGAAGATCAGGGCGTAGATGAACTCGTTCCACGACAGCGTGAAGGCGAAGATGCCCGCCGAGAGGATGCCCGGGATCGCCACCGGAAAGATGATCCGCATCATGGCGCCGAAGCGCGTCGCGCCGTCGATGCGCGCGCACTCCTCGAGCTCCTTCGGGATGGTCTTGAAGTAGCCCATCAAGAGCCAGGTGCAGAACGGGATCAGGAACGTGGGGTAGGTGAGCATCAGCGCCCAGGGCGTGTTTCCCAGGTGCAAGTCGCGGATGATGTCGGCGAGCGGGATGAACAGCAGCGTCTGCGGCACCAGGTAGGTGATGAAGATTGCGGTGCCGAGGAATTCGGAGCCGCGGAATTTCAGGCGCGCCAGCGCGTAGCCGGCGAACATGCCGCAGAGGAGCGAGATGCCGGTCGAGACGATCGCGATCAGCATCGTATTCCACAGCCACTGCGGGAACGCCGTGGTCTGGAGAAGTTCCCTGAAGTGCTCGAGGGTCGGCTCCAGCGTCCAGAACGGGGTCGCGCTCGCCTGCCGCCAGGTGCGGTACAGCTCCTGGTCCGGGCGCAAGGCGGTCACTGCCATCCAGTAGAACGGAAATAGCGTGAACAGGATGAACGCCACCATCGGGAGGTAGAAGAAAATCCACCTCTTCCACTTTCGCTCGATCACCATTGCTCAGGCCCCTTCCATGCGCTTCATGTACCTGAGCTGGACCCAGACCACCGCGAACAGCACCGGGAACATGAACAGCGACAATGCGGCGCCCTCGCCCAGCAGCCCCGAGGCGACGCCGATCTGGTAGGCATAGGTGGCGATCAAGTGGGTGGAATTCGCCGGCCCGCCGCCGGTGAGCACGTAGATAAGCTGGAAATCCGAGAACGTCTGGATCACCGAGAACACCACCACCACCAGCGTCACCGGCAGCAGCAGCGGCCAAGTGACGTGCCAGAAGCGGTGCCAGGCGTTGGCGCCGTCGAGCGCGGCCGCCTCGTGCAGGTCCGGGCTGATGGTCTGCAGCCCCGCCAGCAGCGTGATCGCGAAGAACGGCATCCCGCGCCAGGTATTGACCAGCACTGCGCACCACATCGCCCAGTCCCCGTCCGACAGGAACGGCAGCCGGTCGGTGATCAGGCCGCTGTGGAACAGCACCCAGTTCATCACGCTGAAGGTGGGATCGAACATCCAGCGCCAGGCGAACGCCGAGAGCACCGTCGGAATGATGAAGGGCAGCAGCATCGAAGCGCGGATCAGCCGCTTGAAACGGAAGTGCCGGTTGAGCAGCAGGGCCAGCCACATGCCCAGGGTCAACTTGAAGATGGTGGCCCAGAACGTGTAGAAGACCGTGTTCTTGAACGCGGTCTGGAAGATCGTGTCGTTCCAGGCCTTGGTAAAGTTTGCAAGCCCCACGAACTCACCCGCGTCGCCCACCCGGATGCTGGTGAGTGAGAACCACAGCGCCATCACGAACGGGTAGGCGATAAACAGAAGGAGAATGACCACGCCCGGCGCGAGCAGGGCCGCCGCCAGCAGCTGTTCGCTCTCCAGCAGCCGGTTCACGCGCGAGACACGGCCGCCCTCGGCGAGGGCCGCCATGCTCGCGGCGCCCCCCGCTCCAACTACGACGGGATCCTTCAAGGCCTGTCGATCAGGTGTAGATCTTGCGCAACTCGCCCGCAGCCCACTTCACCGACTCCTCGGGCTTCATCTTGCCGTTCGCCGCCTGCGCGTACATGTCGACGATGATGTACTTGTTCCACGCCTCGGCGGCTTTCTTGTCCGGCGTGCCCGCGAAGCCCATGTGACGGCCCCCGCGCCCCGCAGTCCTGAACGGCAGCATCACCGGATCGGCGTCCCACATCTTGTGCTTCTCCCACTGGGTTGTGGGCGCTACCGCGAAACCCTTCTGCACGACGATCCATTTCTCGTAGTTGGCCGGAGTGTGCGCCCAGCGCAGGAAATCCTTCGCCGCCTTGGTGTTCTTCGAGTATTTCATCACCATGTGGGTAAAAGCCGTGTGGTAGGGGTACTGCCCCTTCGGCCCTGCCGGCAGCGCGGCGTGCAGGATGTCGGTATGCAGCGGTGCCCCTTTCTCGGTCTTGAATTTGTCGGGTCCGTTCAGCGCCGCCACGTAGATCGAAGCGCCGTTCAGCGTCGCACAGATGTCGCCGGACAGGAAAGCACGGTTGTTGTTGCTGTCGTCCCAGGCAAGTCCGCCCTCGTCGTGCGCGTCCTTCCAGAACTGAGTCATGAAACGCACCGAATCGACGGTTGCCTTGGAGTCGAGCACCACTTTGCCCTTGGCATCGATTTCCTGGCCGCCGTAGGACCACAGCAGCGGATAGGCGAAGGTCGGCGCGTCGCCGAAGGTGTGCCCGAGCGTCTGGCCGATCGGGCGCTTCGCCGCCTTCAGCTTCTTGCCGGCCGCGTGGTACTGCGCCCAGGTCTTGGGGAATTCCTTGACGCCGATTTCGTCGAACCAGGACTTGCGGTACGAGATCAGCGCCGGCACCGTCGCCCAGGGCATCGCCACCCACTTCCCGGCGACCGTGCACATCGACTTCGGCAGGTCGTAGATGCCGCCCTGCGCCTTGCCGACTTCCGCGGCAATGTCGCTCACGTCCACAGCGCCCGCGGCATAGAGTTGCGGGTAGTTGTTGAGCAGCATGATGATGTCGGGCCCGCTGCCCGACTGGATCCCCGCGGTGGCCCGCGCCGGGATGTCGTTGGCGTTGACGGTCTCGACGTTCAGCTTGATGCCGAGCGCCTTCTGCACTTCCGGCACGTAGACTTCTCGCAGCACCTTGTCGGCGGCAGGGACGAAATCGTTCCAGCGCAGGATGTGGACCGTGTTGGCCTGCGCAAATGCGGGCGCGCGGTGCGCGGCAAGAATCCCGGCGAGGCCCGTCGCCGCTACCCCCGCGCCTGCGGCCTTCAGAAACTTTCTGCGTTTCATTTCCTCTCTCCTTAGGATGAACGCTGCGACCGTTGCAGCCGCGCCGGACCAATCTGCCTCCGGGCCTGCGCAAAGTCAATATTTTCCCGACGCCGCAGAAGCTCTTGCGGTGCAGCATTCGCGCCATGCGGATGTCCAGGGATTTCTGCCGTAGACGGGCCGGCCGCCGTCGACCAGGATCGCTTGACCCCTGCGCCCCACCAACTTAACCTCACCGGCAGGTTGGGAAAGAAACGTCGGGTCGTTCAGTCGCAACGAGCTTTTCTTCCGGCAAACCGTTTCAGTCATGACCGGCGCTGCATAGGAGTGACATGAACCAACTCGACTTCAAGGGCAGGACCGCCGTCGTCACCGGCGGCATGCAGGGCATCGGCGCCGCCATCGTCAAGCGCCTGGAGGCCTCCGGCGCCAAGGTCGCCATCTGGGACCTGGATCACGCGGACAAGGTGGACGTGGCAAACCAGGCCGCGATTCAGAAGGCGCTCGAGCGCACGCTGCAGCAGCTCGGCGGGATCGACGTGCTGATCAACAATGCCGGCATTGCCGGCATGAGCAGGCCGGTGGTGGACTACCCGGTGGAGGAGTGGAGGCGCGTCGTCGACATCGACCTGAACGGGCCTTTCCTCTGTTGCCGCGCTGTCGTGCCGCACATGGTGAAGGCGGGCTATGGCCGCATCGTCAACATGGCCTCGGTCGCCGGCAAGGAAGGCAATCCCAATGCCGCGGCCTACGCCGCAGCCAAGGGCGGCCTGATCGCGTTCACCAAGGCCCTGGGCAAGGAGCTCGCGCAAACCGGCGTGCTGGTCAACTGCGTAACGCCGGCAGCGGCGCAAACGGCGATCCTGAACCAGGTGACGCCGGAGTTCGCCAACTTCATGCTGTCCAAGATCCCGATGGGGCGCTTCGTCAAGGTGGACGAGATCGCCGCGCTCACCTGCTGGCTCGCTTCGGAGGACTGCTCGTTCTCGACGGGCGCCGTATTCGACATTTCAGGTGGCAGGGCAACTTACTAGGGAGGAAATGTTCATGACCAAGCGCAAGTCCGCCGTTGCAATCGCAGTCGCGTTCGCGCTCGCCGGCCCGTCGGCGGCGCTGGCGCAGCAGAAACTGAAGTTCGCGCACGTGTACGAAACCTCGGAGCCGTACCACGTCTACGCGGTGTGGGCGGCGGGCGAGATCGCCAAGCGCACCGCCAACCGCTACACGATGGACGTGTTCGCCGCTTCGCAGCTCGGCAACGAAACGCAGATCAACCAGTCGCTGTCGCTCGCCACCGTGGACATGATCTACACCGGCCAGGCATTCGCGGCGCGCACCTATCCTCCGATGTCGATCGGTGGCGCACCCTACATGTTCCGCGACCTGGACCATTGGAAAAAGTTCTCCCAGAGCAAAGTCCTGGCCGAGCTCAGCGACGCCTACTTCAAGAAGGGCGGCAACAAGCCGATCGCCGCGTTCTACTACGGCGTGCGCCACACCACCGCCAACAAGGCGATCCACAAGCCCGAGGACATGAAGGGACTCAAGCTGCGCGTGCCCGATGCGCCGCTGTACATCATGTACCCGAAGGTGCTGGGCGCCAACGCCACGCCGATCGCCTTCGCCGAGGTGTACCTCGCGCTGCAGAACAAGACCGTGGACGCGCAGGAGAACCCGCTGCCGACGATCCTGGCGAAGAAATTCTACGAGGTGCAGTCGCACGTCAACCTCACGGGCCACATCACGGAAATGCTGCTGGCGATCGTGGGCGGACACGTCTGGAACAAGCTTTCCGATGCCGACAAGAGGGTCTTCGAGTCCGTGTTCAGCGAGGCTGCCGCGAAGTCGAACGCCGAGATCGAGCAGTCCGAACAGCGGCTGGTGAGCGACTTCGCCACCAAGTACGGCAAGACGGTGGTCAAATCCGACCGCGAGGCCTTCAAGAAGGTATTCGCCCCGTTCCTCACCGGCGCGGACGTGCCCTGGGACAAGACGCTGTACGACCGCGTGCAGGCGATCAAGTAAATGAGCAAGAAGACCGGCGGCACGCGCAGCATCCAGTGGTTCTCGCGGCAGGACATCTACGGCTTCATCTATAGGAGCTGGACCAAGAACCGCGGTGTCCCGCACGACCAGTTCGACGGCCGCCCGGTCATCGGCATCTGCAACACGTGGTCGGAGCTCACGCCCTGCAACACGCATTTCCGCGTGCTCGCCGACCACGTGCGCCACGGCGTCCTGGAGGCGGGCGGCTTCCCGCTGGAATTCCCGGTGATGTCGCTCGGCGAGACGCTGCTGCGCCCGACCGCAATGCTGTACCGCAACCTCGCCAGCATGGACGTCGAGGAGTCGATCCGCGGCAATCCGCTCGACGGCGTGGTGCTGCTCGCCGGCTGCGACAAGACCACGCCCGCCACGCTGATGGGCGCGGCGAGCGTGGACCTGCCCACCATCCTGGTCTCGGGCGGCCCGATGCTGTCGGGAAAGTACCGCGGCACCGACATCGGCTCGGGCACCAACGTCTGGTCGATGTCCGAGGACCTGCGTGCGGGCAAGATCAGCCTGGAGGAGTTCCACGAGGCGGAATCCTGCATGCACCGCTCGCACGGCCATTGCATGACGATGGGCACCGCCTCGACGATGGCCTGTATGGCGGAAGCCCTCGGCGTGGGCATGCCCGGCAACGCGGCATACCCTGCGGTCGATGCGCGGCGCAACGTGCTGGCCCGCGAGGCGGGGCGGCGCATCGTGCAGCTGGTGCGCGACAAGGTGCCGCTGTCCAGGATCCTGACCAAGAAGAACTTCGAGAACGCGATCCGCGCCAACGCGGCGATCGGCGGCTCGACCAACGCGGTGATCCACCTGATCGCCCTGGCGCGGCGCATCGGCGTGGATCTCGGGCTGGACGACTGGGATCGCGTGGGCGAAGGCGTGCACACGCTGGTCAACCTGATGCCCTCGGGCAAGTACCTGATGGAGGACTTCTGCTACGCCGGGGGCCTGCCCGCGGTGCTGCGCGAACTGGGCGAGCACGGGCTGCTGCACAAGGACGCGTTGACAGTCAACGGCGGGACCATCTGGGAAAACAACAAGGACGCGCCATGCTGGAACCGCGACGTGATCCACACCTTCAAGGCGCCATTCAAGAGGAACGCCGGCATCAAGGTGCTGCGCGGCAACCTGTGCCCGGACGGGGCGATCATCAAGCCCTCCGCTGCCACCCCGAAGCTGCTCAAGCACAAAGGCCGTGCCGTGGTGTTCGAGAACATCGAGGACCTCCACAAGCGCATCGACGACCCGAAGCTCGACATCGACGAGAAGTGCGTGATGGTGCTGAAGAACTGCGGCCCCAAGGGCTACCCCGGCATGGCCGAGGTCGGCAACATGCCGCTGCCGCCCAAGCTGCTGAAGAAGGGCGTCACCGACATGATCCGGATTTCGGACGCGCGCATGAGCGGCACGGCTTACGGCACCGTCGTGCTGCACGCTTCCCCGGAGGCCGCCGCGGGCGGCGTGCTGGCGCTGGTGCGGAACGGGGACATCATCGAACTCGACGTGGCCAAGGGCAAACTGAACCTGCTGATTTCCGGCAAGGAGCTTGCGGCAAGAAGGAAAAGATGGAGGAAGCCGAAAGCGCCTCTGCAGCGCGGCTACTGGAAGCTCTACTTCGACCACGTGCTGCAGGCCGACCAGGGCGCCGACCTCGACTTCCTGGTCGGCAAGAGCGGCGCTTTCGTGCCGCGGGACAACCACTGATGGGCCAGGAGCAGGAACACGTCCTCGGCGACGACGGCCAGTTCCACATCGAGGACGAGGCGGTCGACGTCTCGATCTACGGCTGGGAGGACTGGGTCAGCTTCGCTCTGTTCTGGATCATGGCGGCGGTCGTCTTCTACCAGGTGTTTACCCGCTATGTCCTGGGGGATTCGGCCGGCTGGACCGAGGAGATCGCGCGCTACTTCCTGGTCGCCGTGGTGTTCATCGGGGCTTCCATGTCAGTACGCAAGAACAACCACATCCAGGTCGACTATTTCTACCGCCTGATGCCCAAGGCGCTGGGGCGCGTCCTGTCCACCTGCGTGGACCTCGTGCGCTGCGTTTTCCTGGGATACGCGAGCTGGCTGACCTGGCTGCTGCTGCAGAGAATCGGCAGCCAGCGGATGGCGGTGATCGAGCTGCCCGTGGGCTGGGTGTTCGGCGCGATGTTGTTCGGCTTCTTCCTCATGTTCCTACGCTCGCTGCAGGTCGCCTGGCGGCACTGGAGGAACGGCTACAGCGTGCTCGAGCGGCCCGAGTTCGGCGCGGAAGCTTGAGCGATGGGCTCCGGACTTCTCGGCGGCTTCGTCGCGCTGATGGTGAGCGGCCTGCCGGTCGCCATGTGCATGGCGGTGGCGTCGCTGGTCTACGTGATGGTCTCCGGCACCATCCCGGATTTCGTCATCATCCACCGCATGTACGGCGGCGTCGACTCCTTCCCGCTGCTGGCGGTGCCGTTCTTCATCTGGGCCGGCAACCTGATGAACTCGGCCGGCATCACCAACCGCATCTACAACTTCGCGCTCGCCCTGGTGGGCTGGATGAAGGGCGGCCTCGGCCACGTCAACGTGGTGGGCTCGATGATCTTTGCCGGAATGTCCGGGACCGCGATCGCCGACGCCGCGGGCCTGGGCACCATCGAGATCAAGGCGATGACCGACCACGGCTACTCGAAGGAATTCTCCGTCGGCGTGACCGCCGCGTCCGCCACCGTCGGGCCGATCATTCCTCCTTCTCTGCCCTTCGTGATCTACGGCATGATGGCCAGCGTCTCGATCGGCCAGCTGTTCCTCGCCGGGGTGATCCCGGGAATCATCATGGGCATCACCATGATGCTCACCGTGGCCTACTTCGCGCACACGCGCGACTTCGGCCGCGACGTGCCGTTCTCGGCGGCCAAGCTCGCCAAGGCGGCGCTCGAAGTGACCACCGTGGCCTGCGTGCCGCTCGGCGCCTATTTCCTGACGCAACTCGGCGTGCCGGGCGGCTGGGCGGTGATCGCCGCGTTCGCGATCCTGCTGGTGCTGGACAAGCTGTTCGACTTTTCGGCGGTGATGGCGCTGCTCACGCCGGTGATGCTGATCGGCGGCATGACGATGGGCGTGTTCACCCCGACCGAGGGCGCGATCGCCGCGTCGCTGTGGGCGCTGTTCCTCGGCCTGGCGTGGTACCGCACGCTCGACTGGCGGCGCCTGGTCAAGCTGACCATGGACACCATCGAGACCACCGCCGCGGTGCTGTTCATCGTCGCCTCGGCGTCGATATTCGGCTGGCTGCTCACCGTCACTCACTTCACCGAGGCGGTCGCCACCTGGGTGCTGGCATTCACGAGCAACCCGAACGTGTTCCTGCTGCTGGCAAACGTGCTGATGCTGTTCGTCGGCTGCTTCCTCGAGCCGACCGCCGCCATCACGCTGCTGGTTCCGGTCCTGATCCCGATCTGTGTGAAGCTCGGCATCGACCCGGTGCACTTCGGCCTGGTAATGGTGCTGAACCTGATGATCGGCCTGCTGCACCCGCCGATGGGAACGGTGTTGTTCGTGCTGTCGAGGGTGGCTAAACTGTCGTTCGAGCGCACCACCATCGCGATCCTGCCCTGGCTGGTGCCGTTGCTGGGAACGCTGCTGCTGTGCACCTACGTGCCGGCGATCGTGCTCTGGTTGCCGCGACACTTTTTCTGAGGAGGCGCCCGTGCTGCAAGCCGCCGACCTGACCATCCGCCTGCATCCCGATGACGATGTGGTCATCGCCCGCGTCGAGATCCCCACCGGTACGCTGGCGACGAAGGAAAACGTGTGCGCCGTCGTGACCATCCCGGCCGGGCACAAGATCGCGGTGCGGGCCATCCCGAAGGGCAAGCCCGCGCACCGCTACCACCAGATCATCGGCTTCGCCACGCGCGACATCCAGCCGGGCGAGCACGTGCACGTGCACAACCTGGCGATGGGGGACTTCGAGCGCGACTACGCCCACGCGTCGCTGGCGAAGCCGACCGAGTTCGTCCCGCAGCCGGCGAGCTTCCTGGGCATCGTGCGCGCCGACGGCCGTGTCGCGACGCGCAACTACATCGGCATCCTGACCAGCGTGAACTGCTCGGCAACCGTGGCGAAGATGATCGCCCGGCACTTCGAGAACCGCCTGGAGGACTATCCCAACGTCGACGGCGTCGTCGCCCTGACGCACAAGACCGGCTGCGGCATGGCGAGCGAGGGCGAGCCGACCGACCTCCTGCGGCGCACCATCGCCGGCTACGCGCGCCACCCCAATTTCTTTGCCTCCCAACTCGTCGGGTTGGGATGCGAGGCGAACCAGATCAACAGCCTGCTGTCGGCGCAACAACTGAATCGCAGCGACAGGTTCGGTGCCTTCACCATCCAGGAGAAGGGCGGCACGCGCAAGGCGGTGGAGAACGGCATCGCGCGGGTCAAGGAAATGCTGCCCGAAGCGAACAAGGCGAAGCGCGAGCCGGTGCCGGCGAGCCACCTCGTGCTCGGACTGCAATGCGGCGGCTCGGACGGCTACTCGGGCATCAGCGCCAACCCGGCGCTCGGCGCGGCGGTGGACCTGCTGGTGCGGCACGGCGGCACGGCGATCCTGTCGGAGACGCCGGAGATCTACGGCGCCGAGCACCTGCTGACGCGCCGGGCGGTCTCGCGCGAAGTCGGCGAGAAGCTGATCCGCCGCATCCGCTGGTGGGAGGACTACACCCGCCGCAACGGCAACGAGATGAACAACAACCCGTCGCCCGGCAACAAGGCGGGTGGGCTCACCACCATCCTTGAGAAGTCCCTCGGCGCGGTCGCCAAGGGCGGGACCACCAACCTGGTCGATGTCTACGAGTACGCGCAGCCCGTGACCGCCAAGGGATTCGTCTACATGGACACCCCGGGCTACGACCCGGTGTCGGCCACCGGTCAGGTGGCGGGCGGCGCCAACATGATCTGCTTCACCACCGGCCGCGGCTCGGCCTACGGTTGCAAGCCCGCGCCCTCGCTCAAGCTCGCCACCAACACCGCCCTCTTCGTGCACCAGGAAGAGGACATGGACATCAATTGCGGCACGGTGATCGACGGCACCGAGAGCATCCAGCAGGTCGGCGAGCGCTTCTTCGGCATGATCCTGGAGACGGCGTCCGGCAAGCCGTCGAAATCCGAAGCCTTCGGTTACGGCGAGGACGAGTTCGCGCCCTGGGTGCTGGGCGCGACGATGTGACGCGGCGCTCGCGCGTTCCCGCCTACGCGCCGGCACCGCCGACTTGCCGTTGCCCTGAGCATGCAAGAGAAATCCACGCGCATTGCGCGCTTCCATACCGATGACGCGCTGCGTGCCGGCGGCATGGCCGTGCTGCCCGAGGACGCCGCGCACCATGCGGTGCACGTGCTGCGGCTGCGCGCAGGTGAAGAGGTGACGCTGTTCAACGGCCGCGGCGGCGAGTACGCGGGGCGCATCGCCGCCATCGAGCGGCTGCGCGTGTCGGTGGACGTGCTCGCGCACCACGCCATCGAACGCGAGTCGCCGCTGGCCGTCACCCTGGTGCAGGGCGTGTCCTCCAGCGAAAAGATGGACTTCACCGTGCAGAAGGCCGTGGAGCTGGGCGTCGCGGCGCTGCAACCGGTGGTCGCGGCGCGCTCGGTCGGGCGCATCGCCGCGGATCGCGCCGCCCAAAAACGCGTGCACTGGCAGCGCGTCGCGGTGGCCGCCTGCGAGCAGTGCGGGCGCAACCGGGTCCCGCAAGTGCTGCCGCCGCTGCCGCTCGCCGAGTACTGCCGCACCGCGGCCGATGCCGGGGACCGGCTGCTGCTATCCCCCGAGGCGCGGCTCGGCCTGCGCGAAGCGGCAGCGCGGCTCAAGGGCACCGCCACGCTCGCGGCGGGTCCCGAGGCCGGATTCTCGGCGGCGGAGGAAGCGATGCTGGCCGAAGCGGGATTCGTGCCGGTGCGCCTCGGTCCCCGGGTGCTGCGCACCGAGACCGCGGCGCTCGCCGCCCTCGCCGCGCTGAACGCCCTGGCGGGCGACTTCTGAACCTTGCCTTAGAATCGCGCGCACCGATGCCCGCCACCCCGCAACCCGAAGCCTTCGTGCGCTGGTTCCGCCAGACCGCGCCCTACCTGCACGCCTTCCGCGGGCGCACCTTCGTGATCGCCTTCGGCGGCGAGCTGATCGCCGAGCACGCGCGCTTCACGCATTTCATCCAGGACGTGAACCTGCTCGCCGCGCTCGGCATCCGCCTGGTGCTGGTGCACGGCGCGCGCCCGCAGATCGAGGCCGAACTCAAGGCGAAGGGCATCCGCTCGCGCTACGCCAAGGGCCTGCGCATCACCGACGCGCAGGCCCTGGTGGCGGTGAAGCACGCGGCCGGGGTGCTGCGCGTGGAGTTCGAGGCGCTGCTGTCGCAGGGCCTGCCCAATTCGCCGATGGCCGGGGCGTCGATCCGCGTCGCCTCCGGCAACTACATCGCCGCGCGGCCGATCGGCGTGGTGGACGGCGTCGACTACCAGTACACCGGGCTGGTGCGCAAAGTGGACGCGCAGGCCATCGCGCGGCGGCTGGAAGCGGGCGAGGTGGTGCTGGTGCCGCACATCGGCTATTCCCCCACCGGCGAAGTGTTCAACCTGTCCTGGGAGGATGTCGCGGAGAACGTGGCGGTCGCGCTGCGCGCCGACAAGCTGCTCTTGTTCGTCGACCGGCTGCCGGCCGACCGCAGGGGCGCCGTGCTGGGCGAGCTGACCGCGCGCCAGGCCGAGGCCCTGCTCAAGGACGCCGACCTCGGCACGCATACCACGCGCGCCATCAAGCATGCGCTGCGCGCGCTGGCCGCCGGCGTGGGCCGCGCGCACCTGGTCTCGCGCCGCACCTGGGGCGCGACGCCGCTGGAGCTGTTCACCCATTCGGGCGTCGGCACGATGATCACCGCCGACCCGGTGCAGCGCCTGCGCGAGGCGAAGCTCGAGGACGTGGGCGGCATCCTCGCGTTGATCGAGCCGCTGGAGGCCGACGGCACGCTGGTCAAGCGCGGCCGTGAGCGCCTGGAGCGCGAGATCGGCAATTTCCTGGTCATCGAGCACGACGGCGTGATCGTCGGCTGCGCGGCGCTGTACCCGTTCGCCGAGGACAAGGCCGCGGAGCTCGCCTGCCTCGCGGTGGCGCCCGAGGCCCGCGACGCGGGGCACGGCGAGCGCCTGCTGCACGCCTGCGAGGGCCGCGCCAGGGCGATGAAGATCCGCAAGCTGTTCGCGCTCACCACGCGCGCAGAGCACTGGTTCCTGGCGCAGGGGTTCAGGCCCGCCGACCCTTCCGCCCTGCCCGGCGAGCGCCGGGCGCTCTATAATTGGAAGCGCGGTTCCAAGATATTCCTCAAGCGGATCTGAATCCCATGGCACGCACCGTGAAATGCATCAAGCTCGGCCGCGAGGCCGACGGGCTCGACTTCCCGCCCTACCCGGGCCCGCTGGGCAAGCGCATCTTCGAGAACGTGTCGAAGGAAGCCTGGCAGCAGTGGCTCAAGCACCAGACCATGCTGGTGAACGAGAACCGGCTGAACCTCGCCGACATCAAGGCGCGCAAGTACCTGGCCGAGCAGATGGAGAAGCACTTCTTCGGCGAGGGCGCCGACGTCGCCACGGGATACGTGCCGCCGACGAAGTAAATCGGGGTCAGAGCCCGATTTCGGGTCGATCGATCCGTCCGTGCGCAGGTTTGGCATTTCAAAACGATCTCGCCTTTTCGGCTCGGTGAATCTTCGAGCCAAAAAGGCGAGACCATGGAACGTCACAATCAACGCACGGGCGGGTCAAACTACCGGGAATATCGGGCTCTGACCCCGATTTTCTACTGCAGGATTTCCTTCTCCACTTCCTCTATGGAAGTGTGCCGCACGTCGCGGCCCTTGACCATGTAGATCACGTACTCGGCCATGTTCTTGGCATGGTCGCCGATGCGCTCGATCGCCTTGGCGATGAACAGGATCTCCAGCGACCGCGTGATGGTGCGCGGGTCTTCCATCATGAAGGTGATCAGCTGGCGCATGATGGCGCGGAAGGCGTCGTCGACCTCGCTGTCCAGCTTGACCACGCGCATCGCCTCGGACACGTCCAGGCGCGCGAAGGCGTCCAGCGACTGGCGCAGCATGGCGAGCGCGCGCTCGGCGACGTGCCCCAGGTCCAGGCGCGGCATGTGCTGGCGCTCGGCGGTATGGATCAGCTTGGCCATGCGCGCGATCTTCTCGGACTCGTCGCCGATGCGCTCCAGGTCGGTGATGGTCTTGATGACCGTGATCAGCAGCCGCAGGTCCACCGCCGCGGGCTGTCGCCGCGCGATGATGTGGCTGCACAACTCGTCGAGCTCCACCTCCATCGCGTTGACGCGGTGATCGTCGGCGATCACCTTTTCCATGAGCGGCATGTCGCCGCTGCCGAGCGCGTCCATGGCGCGGATGATCTGCTCCTCGACCAGCCCGCCCATCTGCAGCACGCGCGAGCGCACGCTTTCCAGCTCGGCATCGAATTGCTTTGAGGTGTGCTCGGCCATGACCGTCCAGACTAGCAGTGGGATGTTGCTGAAATGTTACGCTTTTCGGGCCTGCAGCGCCCGCACCCCGGCAGCCTCGCCCAGCAGCAGCAGGTCGGCCGGGCGCCTGGCGAACAGGCCGTTGGTGACCACCCCGGCGACGTTGTTCAGTTCCGCCTCCAGCTTCGGCGGGTCGGTGATCACCAGGCCGTGGCAATCGATGATCAGGTTGCCGTTGTCGGTCCTGGCGTTCTCGCGCAGCACCGGTTGCCCCCCGAGCTTGCGCAGCTGGCGGCCGACGTGGCTGCGCGCCATCGGGATCACCTCCACCGGCAGCGGGAACTTGCCCAGCACCGGCACCAGCTTGGACGCGTCGCAGATGCACACAAACTTCCTCGCCACCGCGGCGATGACCTTCTCGCGCGTCAGCGCGCCGCCGCCGCCCTTGATCATGGCGAGGTGCTCGGTGATTTCGTCGGCGCCGTCCACGTACACCGGCAGTTCGTCGACCGCGTTCAGGTCGAAGACGCGGATGCCGTGCTTCTTCAAGCGCTCGGCGCTCGCGTCGGAGGCCGCCACCGCGCCCTCGATGCGGCCCTTGATGGCGGCGAGCGCGTCGATGAAGAGATTCACCGTGGAACCCGAGCCGACGCCGACGATCGCGTCCTCGACCACATGCTTGAGGGCGGCCTGCGCGACGAGGTGCTTGAGCTCGTCCTGGGTCATTTCTTCCTCTGCGGCGGCAGGTCGGTGCACACACCCTCGAACAGCTCCGCCGCCATGCCCACCGACTCGCCCAGAGTCGGGTGCGGGTGGATGGTCTTGCCGATGTCGGTCGCATCCGCGCCCATCTCGACCGCCAGCGCGAGCTCGCTGATCAGGTCGCCCGCGCCCGTGCCGACGATGCCGCCGCCCACCAGGCGATGGGTTTCGGCGTCGAAGATCAGCTTGGTGAAGCCCTCGTCGCGCGCATTCGCGATCGCGCGGCCCGAGGCCACCCAGGGAAATTTCGCCACGCCGATTTTCACGCCGCTCTTTTTCGCCTCGTCCTCGGTGACGCCGACCCAGGCGATCTCCGGATCCGTGTAGGCGACCGAGGGCACGACGCGCGCGTCGAAATGCGATTTCTGCCCGGCGGCGGCCTCGGCCGCCACGTGGCCTTCGTGCACCGCCTTGTGCGCAAGCATCGGATTGCCGGCGACGTCGCCGATGGCGTAGATATGCGGCACGTTGGTGCGCCTCTGCGAGTCCACGGGGATGAAGCCGCGCTCGTCGACGGTGACGCCAGCTTTCTCCGCGCCGATCTTCCTGCCGTTGGGCACGCGGCCCACGGAGACGAGGACCGCGTCGTACAGCTTCGGCTCCTGGCCCTCGATCGCGACGCGGATGCCCTCTTTGGTCGCCTCGGCCCTGGTGGTCTTCGATTTCAGCATCACCTTGTCGAAGCGGCCGGCGTTGAACTTCTGCCATACCGCCACCAGGTCGCGGTCGGCGCCGAGCATCAGCCCGTCCATCATCTCGACCACGTCCAGGCGCGTGCCCAGCGTGGAGTACACCGTGCCCATCTCCAGGCCGATGATGCCGCCGCCGACCACCAGCATCTTCTTCGGGATCGCCTTCAATGCAAGCGCGTCCGTCGAATCGACGATGCGCGGGTCCTCGGGCAGGAACGGCAGTTTCGCCGCCTGCGAGCCGGCGGCGACGATCGCCTTGGCGAAGCGAACGCCGGTCTTCTCCTTGCCTTCGACCGCGAGCCGGTTCGGTCCGGTGAAGGCGCCTACCCCCTGCAGCACCGCCACCTTGCGCATCTTCGCCATCGAGGCGAGGCCGCTGGTCAGCTTGCCCACCACCTTGTCCTTGAAGGCGCGCAGCTTGCCGAGATCCACTTTCGGCTCGCCGAAAGCGATGCCGTGCGCTTCCAGCGCCTTCGCCGCGTCCATCACCGCGGCCGTGTGCAGCAGCGCCTTCGATGGAATGCAGCCGACGTTGAGGCACACGCCACCGAGCACCGGATAGCGCTCGACCAGCACGGTCTTCAGGCCGAGATCGGCGCAGCGGAACGCGGCGGAGTAGCCGCCGGGGCCGGAACCGAGCACCACGACGTCGCAGTCGAGTTCGGCCACGTCAGAGCAGCGTGCGGCGGATGTCGCCGAGCACGCTCGCCAGGTAGGCGGTGAAGCGCGCGGCGGCCGCGCCGTCGATCACGCGGTGGTCGTAGGACAGCGACAGCGGCAGCATCAGGCGCGGGGCGAACTCCTTGCCGTTCCACATGGGCCGCAGCGCGGACTTCGATACGCCGAGGATCGCCACCTCGGGCGCGTTGATGATCGGCGTGAAGGCCGTGCCGCCGATGCCGCCGAGGCTCGAGATGGAGAAGGTGCCGCCCTGCATGTCGCCGGGCTTGAGCTTCTTGTCGCGCGCCAGCTTGGAGATCTCCGAGAGTTCCTTGGCCACGTCGAATACGCCCTTGCGGTCGGCATCGCGCACCACCGGCACCACCAGCCCGTCCGGCGTGTCCACTGCGACGCCGATGTTGTAGTACTTCTTCACCACCAGGTTCTCGCCGTTGCGGTCCAGGCTGCAATTAAAGGTCGGGTGCTGCCGCAGCACGGTGACGCAGGCCTTGATCAGGAACGCGAGCATGGTCAGCTTGAAGCCCTGCTTCTCGGTGTCGGCGGTGTTCGTTTTCCTGAATGCCTCGAGGTCGGTGATGTCGGCTTCGTCGAACTGGGTGACGTGCGGGATGGAGACCCAGTTGCGATGCAAGTTGGGTCCGGCTAGCTTCTGCAGGCGGGTCAGCGGCTTCACCTCGACCGGGCCGAACTTGGCGAAGTCCACGTCCGGCCAGGCGGGCAGGTTGAACGGCAGCGCGCCGCCCTTGGCCGCCGGGGCGGGCGCCGGCACCGCTGCCAGGGCGCCCTTGACGTAGGCCTGCACGTCCGGGTGCAGGATGCGGCCCTTGGGCCCGCTGCCCTTCACGCGCGCGAGGTCCACCCCGAGTTCGCGCGCGAACTTGCGCACCGACGGGCTGGCGTGCGGTTTGGCGTGCGTTGCCTCCTGTGGTTCCACCGGGACCGGCGGGCGCACCGCGGCCACGACAACCGGCGCAGGCGCGGCAGCGGCCGCCGGCGCAGCCGCTGCCGGCACGCCTCCCGCACTCGCCTTGAGTACGAGGATCGCAGCGCCCTCGGAGACCTTGTCGCCGGTCTTGATCCTGATCTCCTGGACCACGCCGGCCGCCGGCGACGGGATCTCCATCGTCGCCTTGTCCGATTCGAGCGTGATCAGGGACTGCTCCTTGGCGACGGTGTCGCCCGCCTTCACCAGCACCTCGATCACCTCGATGTCCTTGAAGTCGCCGATGTCGGGAACCTTGACCGTCAAGGGTTCGGCGCTCGACGCCGCAGGGCCGGGCGCGGCGGGCGAAGGCATCGGCTTGGGCGCGGCGGGCGCTGGTGCAGGCGCAGATGCAGGCGCAGTCACCGCGGACTCCTCGAGCACGAGGATCGGCGTGCCCTGCGACACCTTGTCGCCGACCCTGATCCTCAGTTCCTTCACCACGCCGGCGCCGGGCGCCGGAATCTCCATCGTCGCCTTGTCGGACTCCACCGTGATCAGCGACTGCTCGGCGGCGATCGCGTCGCCGGGTTTGACCAGGACTTCGATCACCTCCACATCCTTGAAATCCCCGATGTCCGGGACCGCGACCTCCCTCATACGGTGGTCGGGTCCGGCTTGTTCGGGTCGATGCCGTACTTCTTGATGGCGTCGGCGACGCTCTTCGCCTTGCCTTCGCCCGACTCGGCCAGCGCCTTGAGCGCGGCGAGCGCGATGAAGTAGCGGTTCACCTCGAAGAAATGCCGCAGCTTGGCGCGCGAGTCGGAACGCCCGAAACCGTCGGTGCCGAGCACGTGGAACACGCGCTCGCGCGGCACGAACGGCCGGATCTGGTCGGCGTAGGCCTTGATGTAGTCGGTCGCAGCGATCACCGGACCGGCGTGCTTCTCCAGGCAGCGCGCGACATAGGCAGCGCGCGGCTGGTCCTCCGGGTGCAGCAGATTCCAGCGCTCGGCGGCAAGGCCCTCGCGGCGCAGCTCGGTAAAGCTGGTCGCGCTCCAGACGTCGGCGGCCACGCCCCAGTCCTTCTCCAGCAGTTCCGCGGCCGCTTCCACCTCGCGCAGGATGGTCCCCGAACCCATCAGCTGCACGCGTGCTTTCGATTTGGATCGCGAGTCGCGCAGCAGGTACAGGCCCTTCAGGATGCCTTCCTCCACGCCCGCCGGCATCGCCGGATGCTCGTAGTTCTCGTTCATCAGGGTGATGTAGAAATACACATCCTCCTGGTTGGTGACCATGCGGCGCAGGCCGTCGTGGACGATCACCGCCACTTCGTAGCCGTAGGTCGGATCGTAGGAGACGCAGTTCGGGATCACCGAGGACAGGATGTGCGAATGCCCGTCCTCGTGCTGCAGCCCCTCGCCATTCAGCGTGGTGCGGCCCGCAGTGGCGCCGAGCAGGAAGCCGCGCGCGCGCTGGTCGGCCGCCGCCCACGCCAGGTCGCCGATGCGCTGCATGCCGAACATCGAGTAGAAGATGTAGAACGGCACGCTCACCACGTTGGAGTGGCTATAGGAGGTGGCGGCGGCGATCCAGGAGCAGAAGGCGCCCGCCTCGTTGATGCCTTCCTCGAGGATCTGGCCCTTCTCGTCCTCGCGGTAGTACATCACCTGGTCCTTGTCCACCGGCTCGTACTTCTGCCCGACGCTCGAGTAGATGGCGAGCTGCCTGAACATGCCCTCCATGCCGAAGGTGCGCGCCTCGTCGGGCACGATCGGCACGATGCGCTTGCCGAGCTCCTTGTCGCGCGCCAGCGCGGTGAGCAGGCGCACGAAAGCCATGGTGGTGGAGATCTCGCGGCCCTCGCCCGAGCCCTTCAGCACGGCGTCGAACGCGGCAAGCTCCGGCACCGCCGGCACGCTATCGGCCTTGCGCCGCCGCTGCGGCAGGTAGCCACCCAGCGCCTGACGGCGCGCGTGCAGGTATTTCATTTCCGGCGCATCCGGCGGCGGCACGTAGAACGGCAGTGCCTCCAGCTTGTCGTCCGGGATCGGCACGTTGAAGCGGTCGCGCATCTCGCGGATCGTCGCCAGGTCCACCTTCTTCAACTGGTGGGTCGGGTTCTTCGCCTGTCCCTGCTTGCCCAGGCCGTAGCCCTTGATGGTCTTGGCCAGGATCACGGTGGGCTGGCCCCGGTGCTTCACCGCGGAGGCGTAGGCCGCATAGATCTTGTGCGGGTCGTGCCCGCCGCGGTTCAGGCGCCAGATGTCCTCGTCGGTCATGCGCGAGACCAGTTCCAGCACCTTGGGATCCTTGCCGAAGAAGTGCTTGCGCACGAAGGCGCCGTCGTTGGCCTTGTAATTCTGGTACTCGCCGTCGACGGTGTCCTCCATGATGCGCAGCAGGCGCCCTTCCTTGTCGCGCGCGAACAGCGGATCCCAGTACGAGCCCCAGATCAGCTTGATCACGTTCCAGCCGGCGCCGCGGAAATCGCCTTCCAGCTCCTGGATGATCTTGCCGTTGCCGCGCACCGGCCCGTCCAGGCGCTGCAGGTTGCAATTGACGATGAACACCAGGTTGTCGAGCTTCTCGCGCGAGGCCAGGCCGATCGCGCCGAGCGACTCCGGCTCGTCCATCTCGCCGTCCCCGCAGAACACCCAGACCTTGCGGTTGGCGGTGTCGGCCAGGCCGCGCGCGTGCAGGTACTTCAGGTAGCGCGCCATGTAGATTGCCTGGATCGGGCCGAGGCCCATCGACACCGTCGGGAACTGCCAGAAGTCCGGCATCAGCCAGGGATGCGGATAGGACGACACGCCCTTGCCGTCCACTTCGCGCCTGAAATTCAGCAGCGTTTCCTCGCTCAGGCGGCCTTCGAGCAGCGCGCGCGCGTAGATGCCGGGCGAGGAATGCCCCTGGAAATAGATCAGGTCGCCGCCGTGCCCCGCGTGCGGCGCGTGCCAGAAATGGTTCTGGCCGATGCCGAACAGCGTGCCCACCGAGGCGAAGCTGGCGATGTGGCCGCCGAGCTCGTCGTCGGACTTGTTCGCCTTGGCCACCATCACCATCGCGTTCCAGCGGCAATACGAGCGGATGCGCTCCTCCATGGCGTGGTCGCCCGGGGAGCGTTCCTCCATGTGCGGCGGGATAGTGTTGACATAGGGCGTGTAGGGCGAGAACGGGATGTAGGCGCCCGTGGTGCGCGCCTTCTCGATCAGGCGCTCGAGCAGGAAATGCGCGCGCTCCGGACCCTCGCGCTCGAGCACCGCCTCGAGCGCATCGAGCCACTCCCGGGTCTCGAGGGAATCGTCGTCGTTGGCGGCGGGAAGTTGGGGAACGGCGGACATTGCATCCTCCAGCTTGTGGCTTTCGCTCATCGTATTATGCAACACATGGCCGCCCAGTTGATCGACGGAAAGGCGCTCGCCGCCGAAGTGCGCGCGTCGCTCAGGCCCGCGGTCGCGGCGCTTGCGGCGCGCGGCGCGCAGCCCGCGCTGGCGGCGATCCTCGCCGGCGACGATCCGGCGTCTCGCGCCTACGTGCGCTACAAGGTGCGGGCCTGCGAGGAGACCGGCGTGCGCTCCGAGCAGCACGAGTTCCCCGCCGGCGTGACCGAGCGCGAGCTGCTCGAATGCGTCGCGGCGCTCAACCGGAACCCCCGCGTGCACGGCATCCTGGTGCAGCTGCCCCTGCCTGCGCGTATCGACGCCGAGCGCGTCCTCGGCGCCGTGGCGCCGGCGAAAGACGTGGACGGCTTTCACGCCGAGAATCTGGGGCTGCTCGCACGCGGCACACCGCGCTTCGTGCCCTGCACCCCGGCCGGGGTGCTGCGCCTGCTCGATCACGCGGGCGTGCCGCTCGCCGGCCGCCACGCCGTGGTGCTCGGCCGCTCCGCCATCGTCGGCAAGCCGCTGGCGCTGCTCCTCTTGCAAAGGGACGCCACCGTCACCATCTGCCACTCGAAGACCGCCCATCTGGCCGAGCTGGCGCGCCAGGCCGATGTGCTGGTCGCCGCGACCGGCCGGCCACGCATGGTCGGCGCCGCGATGGTCAAGGCGGGCGCCTGCGTGATCGACGTCGGCACCAGCCGCACCTCCGACGGCAAGCTCGCCGGCGACGTGGATTTCGCCCCGGTGAAGGAGATTGCGGGGTGGATCACCCCGGTGCCGGGCGGCGTAGGGCCGATGACCGTCGCCATGCTGGTCGCCAATACGGTGCGCGCCACGGAGTTGTCACTTGCCTAACCCGCTGCTGGATTTTTCCGGTCTGCCGCGATTCGCGGAGCTGACGCCCGCGCACGTCGCGCCCGCCATCGACACGCTGCTCGCCGAGGCGCGCGCGGCGGTGGCGCGCGCCGAGCAGGCGCGTCCCGCGTGGGACGAGTTCGTCACGCCGCTCGAAGACGGCAACGAGCGCCTCGGCCGCGCCTGGGGCCAGGTCGCCCACCTGCACGCGGTGCTCGACAGCCCCGAGCTGCGCGCGGCGTACAACGAGAACCTGCCCAAGGTCACCCGGTACTGGACCGAGCTCGGCCAGAACCACGCCCTGTTCGAGAAGTACCGCGCGCTGCGCGCCGGCGCGCAGTTCGCCTCGCTGAGCCCGGCGCGGCAGCGCATCGTCGACAACGCCCTGCGCGACTTCCGCCTGGGCGGCGCGGAGCTTTCGGCGGAAAACAAGCCGCGCTACGCGCAGATCCAGGAGGAGTTGGCGCGGCTGTCGGCGAAGTTCTCCGAAAACCTGCTCGACGCCACCAATGCGCATTCGGTGCTGATCGAGGACGCGCAGCGGGTCGCCGGCATCCCGCAGGACGTGCTGCAGGCCGCCCGGCAGGAAGGCGGACGCGGCTGGAAATTCACGCTGCACATGCCGTCCTACCTGCCGGTGATGCAGTACGCCGAGGACCGCGCGCTGCGCGAGGAGATGTACCGGGCGAGCGCCACGCGCGCCGCGGAGTTCGGCAAGCCGGAGCTCGACAACACGCCGCTCATCGCGCGCATCCTGCCGTTGCGCCACGAGGCCGCGCGCCTGCTCGGCTATGCGAGCTACGCCGACGTGTCGCTGGTGCCGAAGATGGCGGACTCGCCCTCCCAGGTGCTCGGCTTCCTGGAGGACCTGGCATTGCGCGCGCGGCCGCACGCCGAGCGCGACCTTGCGGAACTGCAGGACTTCGCCCGCGACGAACTCGGCCTGGAAAAGCTCCAAGCCTGGGACCTTGCCTACGCCTCCGAGAAGCTGCGCCAGAAGCGCTACGCCTTCTCCGACCAGGAAGTGAAGCAGTATTTCCCGGAGGACGCGGTGCTCGCGGGGCTGTTCCGGCTGGTGGAAACGCTCTACGGCGTGCGCGTCATGCCGGCCAGCGCTCCCGCCTGGCATGAGGACGTGCGCTTCTTCGACCTGCGCGACGCGCAGGGCGGATTGATCGGCCAGTTCTACACGGATCTGTACGCGCGCGACACCAAGCGCGGCGGCGCCTGGATGGACGACGCCCGCGGGCGCCGCCGGCGCGGCGAATCGATCCAGACGCCGGTCGCCTATCTGACCTGCAACTTCTCGCGCCCCGTCGGCGCCAGGCCGGCCCTGTTCACGCACGACGACGTGATCACGCTGTTCCACGAGTTCGGCCACGGCCTGCACCACCTGCTGACGCGCGTGGACGAACTCGGCGTTTCGGGCATTGCCGGCGTCGAGTGGGACGCCGTGGAACTGCCCAGCCAGTTCATGGAGAACTTCTGCTGGGAGTGGGAGGTGCTGCGGCACATGACCCGGCACGTGGACACCGGCGCAGCGTTGCCGCGCGCGCTGTTCGACAAGATGCTCGCGGCGAAGAACTTCCAGTCCGGGCTGGCGATGCTGCGCCAGATCGAGTTCTCGGTGTTCGACATGCGGCTGCACTGCGACTTCGATCCCGCATCGCGGCGCGGCGCGCTCGAGCTGCTGCAGGAGGTGCGCGCGCAGATCGCGGTGGTGGTGCCGCCCGAGTACAACCGCTTCCCGAACAGCTTTTCGCACATCTTCGCCGGCGGCTACGCCGCCGGCTACTACAGCTACAAGTGGGCCGAGGTGCTCTCGGCCGACGCCTACGGCGCCTTCGAGGAAGCGCGCAGCGTCACCGATCCCGAGACCGGGGCGCGCTTTCGCGATGAGGTGCTCGCGGTGGGCGGCAGCCGCCCGGCGGCCGAATCGTTCCGCGCCTTCCGCGGGCGCGAGCCGAGCGTGGAGGCACTGCTGCGGCACAATGGTATGATCGCCGCGTAGGGGAAACTGCAGCGTAAACAGGAGGTTCGCGTATGCGCTCCGTGGTATTTGCCGTTCTGCTCGGCGCCGCCTGCGCCGCGAGCGCGCAGATCTACCGCTGGACCGACGAGAACGGGCGCGTGCACGTCACCGGCACGCCGCCGCCGGCCTCCGCCAAGGCGGTGCAGAAGAAATCCCTCACCATTTCCAGCGCGGCGCCGGAAAACGCCGGCCAGCCCTACGCGCTGCAGCTTGCCGCCAAGAGTTTCCCGGTCACGCTGTACACCTCCGCGAATTGCGAGCCCTGCGGGTCGGCGCGCAAGCTGCTCAATGCGCGCGGCGTGCCGTTTCGCGAAGTGCTGGTGGTCGACGAGGCGCAGCAGGAGGAGCTGAGGAAAGTGGCGGGCGCCCTGGCGGTGCCTGCGATCACCGTGGGCAGCAACCTGCAGAAGGGCTTCGAGGAAAGCGCGTATCACTCGCTGCTCGATATCGCCGGCTATCCGAAGGCCGGCATCCTCCAGCCGCGCAATCAGGCCGAGCCCAAGCCGGCGGCTGCGACACCGGCCGTCGCAGCAGCGAAAGCGGACGAAGAGGAACCGGCGGCCAGCGGGCCCTACGCGCCGGGCTCGACGTCGATGGGAACTCGCTCGCGCAAGTGATCGGGGCGTCGCCGGCATGAAGCTCGCGACGTGGAACGTCAATTCGATCAAGGTCCGGCTGCCCCAGCTGCTCGACTGGCTGGTCTCGGCACAGCCGGACGTGCTGTGCCTGCAGGAGCTCAAGTGCGAGGAAGCGAAGTTTCCGCGCGCAGAACTCGAAACCGCAGGCTACGCCTGTGTCGTGAACGGCCAGAAGACTTATAACGGCGCCGCAATTCTTGCGCGGACACCCTTGAGCGCGCTTGCCGCGGACATCCCAGGATTCGCGGACGAGCAAAAACGCGTCATCGCCGCCACGGTGCAGGGCGTGCGCGTGGTGTGCGTCTACTGCCCGAACGGCCAAGCCGTGGGCTCAGACAAGTACGAGTACAAGCTGCGCTGGTTTGCGGCGCTGAAGGACTATCTCGCCGCGGAACTGGCAAGCCATCCGCGGCTCGCCGTCGCCGGGGACTTCAATGTCGCGCCTGAGGACCGCGACGTGCACGATCCCAAGGCCTGGGAAGGCCAGGTGCATGTCTCGGAGCCCGAGCGCGCGGCCTGGCGCGCGCTGCTAGCGCTGGGGCTGCAGGACAGCTTCCGGTTGTTCGAGCAGTCGGAGAAGACCTTCTCGTGGTGGGACTACCGGAGGATGGGTTTCCGGCGCAACGCGGGATTGCGCATCGACCACCTCCTGCTGTCGGCGGAGCTGGCGCGGGCCTGCACGGCCGGCAGCATCGACAAGGCGCCGCGCAAACTGGAGCGCCCCTCCGACCATGCCCCGGCGCTCGTCGAACTCGATCAGTCGATGCTGGCGTAGGCCGGCAGGGTGAGGAACTCGACGTAGTTGTCGTCCGCGGTGATCTTTTCGAACAGGCGCGCGGCTTCCTCGTACCTGCCGGCGGCGTAGGCCTCCTCGCCTAGATAGCTCTTCACCTTGGGCAGCTCTTCCGCCAGCAGCCGGCGGAACAACTCGACCGTCACTTTGCGGCCGTCGGCGAGACGGCCCTTGTCGCTGCGGATCCATTGCCAGATCTGCGAGCGCGAGATCTCGGCGGTGGCCGCGTCCTCCATCAGGTTGAATACCGGCACGCAGCCGTTGCCCGCCAGCCAGGCGCCGAGGTACTGGATGCCGACAGAGATGTTGTTGCGCAATCCCGCCTCGGTGATCGGCGCCTCGGGCTTGAAATCCAGCAGGTCGCGCGCGCCGACATTCACGTCGGCGCGCTGCTTGCCGTATTGGTTCGGCTGCGGCATGTGCTTGTCGAACACTTCGCGCGCGATCGGCACCAGCGCCGGGTGCGCCACCCAGGTGCCGTCGCAGCCGTCGGTCACTTCGCGCAGCTTGTCGGCGCGCACCTTGTCGAGCGCCGCCTCGTTGGCCACCGGGTCGTTCTTGATCGGGATCTGCGCCGCCATGCCGCCCATCGCCGGCGCGCCGCGGCGATGACAGGTCTTCACCAGCAGCAGCGCGTAGGAGCGCATGAAGGGCGCAGTCATGGTCACCTGCGAGCGGTCGGCCAGGCAGAAATCCTTGCTGGAGCGGAACTTCTTTATGCAGGAAAAGATGTAGTCCCAGCGGCCGATGTTCAGCCCGGCGGAATGCTCCCTGAGTTCCCACAGGAACTCGTTCATCTCGAACGCCGCCACCACGGTCTCGATCAGGCAGGTCGCCTTGATCGAACCCTGCGGGACCTTCAGCTCATCCTGCGCCAGCTTGAAGATGTCGTTCCACAGGCGCGCTTCCAGGTGCGACTCCATCTTTGGCAGGTAGAAGTAGGGGCCCGAGCCGCGCGCCAGCAGTTCCCTGGCGTTGTGGAAGAAGAACAACGCGAAATCGAAGATCCCGCCCGACACCGGCTTGCCGTCCACGCTGAGGTGCTTCTCGTCGAGGTGCCAGCCGCGCGGCCGCGGGATCAGCACCGCGGTGCGCTCGTTCAGCTTGTAGCTCTTGCCGCCCTGCTCGAGCGTGATCGTGCGCCGCACCGCGTCGCGCAGGTTGATCTGGCCGTCGATCATGTTGTGCCAGGTCGGGCAGTTGGCGTCCTCGAAGTCCGCCATGAAGGTGGAGGCGCCGCAGTTGAGCGCATTGATCACCATCTTGCGGTCGGTGGGCCCGGTGATCTCCACGCGGCGGTCGAGCAGGTCGCGCGGCTGCGGCGCAATCGTCCAGTTCGACTCGCGCACCTGTTTCGTCTCAGGCAGGAAGTCCGGCAGCGTGCCGCTGTCGAATTGCTTCTGCCGCACGGCGCGGCGCGCGAGCAATTCCTGGCGGCGTGCTTCGAATTGCCGGTGCAGCTTGGCGACGAACGCCACTGCTTGCGGGGTCAGGATCTGCGCGAATTCCGGCGTGATGCGGCCGGAGATGGAAACGCCTTGTGGATAAGGTACGGACATTTGCATCGGGGGATTCTATGCACCCGAATGTGGCGCCGCAACATGAAAAATCACACTTATGAGTGTAGGCTGTTTTTCGATGGGTGGGCTTGCATTCCACATCATGAGATAGCCCGATACGGAGCCGAGCATGCCGAAGACCTACAAGATCCTGATCCTGGGCGCCTCCTACGGTTCGCTCCTCGCGACCAAGCTGCTGCTCGCGGGCCACACCGTGAAGCTGGTTTGCCTGCCTGCGGAGGCGGCCCTGATCAACGCGGAAGGCGCGCGCGTGCGCATGCCGGTCAAGGGCAGGGATGGCTTGGTCGAAGTCGATTCGCGCAAGCTGCCGGGCAAGCTGTCTGCCGCCGGGCCGCAAGCCGTCAGTCCCGCCGACTACGACCTCGTCGCGCTGGCGATGCAGGAGCCGCAGTACCGTTCCCCGGGCGTGCGCGAACTCCTCGACGCCGTGGCCAAAGCGCGCGTGCCGTGCATGTCCATCATGAACATGCCGCCGCTGCCCTACCTGGCGCGCATCCCGGGCGTGGCAGCGAGCGCCTGCCGCGACTGCTACACCGACCCCACGGTATGGGACAGCTTCGACCCCAAGCTGATGACGCTGTGCAGCCCGGATCCGCAGGCGTTCCGGCCGCCGGAGGAAAAGGTCAACGTGCTGCAGGTGCGGCTGCCCACCAATTTCAAGTCGGCCCGCTTCGACTCGGACGCCCACACGGCCATCCTGCGCCGCCTGGAAGCGGACATCGAAGCCGCGAGGTTCGACACGGGCGCCGGCCTGGTCGAATTGCCGGTCAAGCTCAAGGTGCACGATTCCGTGTTCGTGCCGCTCGCCAAGTGGGCCATGCTGCTCGCCGGCAACTATCGCTGCGTCACCAAGGCAGGCATCCGCTCCATCAAGGACGCGGTGCACAGCGACATCGAGGCGGCGCGCGCGGTGTACGCTTGGGTGCTCAAGCTGTGCGTCACGCTGGGCGCGGACGAAAAGGACCTGGTGCCGTTCGAGAAATACGCGGCGGCAGCGAACGGGCTCGCCAGCCCGTCCTCGGCGGCGCGCGCCTTGTACGCCGGCGCCCCCAACATCGAGCGCGTCGACCGGCTGGTGCGGACCATCGCCGCGCAAAAAGGCATGCGCTCGGCGGCCGTGGACGAAATCGTCGCGCTGGTGGACGCCAAGCTGGAAGAAAACCGCCGCGCCGTAAAGAAATAAAATCGGGGTCAGGGCCCGATTGCCTTTCGCCTGCCGATACTGCCCGCGCGCAGGTTTGGCATTTCAAATCGATCTCGTGTTTTTTGGCTCCAAGATTCACGGAGCCAAAAAACACGAGACCATGGAAAGCCAAATCAAAGCACGGACGCTTGAGGCGATCCGGGCCCAAGGAAATCGGGCTCTGACCCCGATTTTCAGTCCTTGGCGTCGCCCTCGATGCCGAGCTCCTGGATCTTGCGCGTGATGGTATTGCGGCCCATGCCGAGCAGGTTGGCGGCCTCGATGCGCCGGCCGCCGGTGCGCGCCAGCGCCTTGGCGATCAGCGTGCGCTCGAACTGCCGTCCGAGTACATCGA
>JBGPPD010000007.1:0-35027 GCA_041488375.1 Gammaproteobacteria bacterium
AAACCACAACATCTAGTGCTGAAGCACTGATTGCTCACTAATTCTAGTGGGGGCAATGTACCACGGCGATTTTTTTTTGCAAGCGCCGTGCCGCGCCCTGCCGCCGGCGGCGGCGATTGCGCAGTGCAGCGAAACTACTAGGGATGGGGCGTAGATGCCCCGACACCACAAGATCTAGCGAGCAGCCAGCGCGCCGTGGAAGCGCGCCCAGTCGAAGTGCGCACCGGGATCGTTCTTGCGGCCGGGCGCCACGTCGCTGTGCGCCGCGCAGGCGCGCAACGGCAGCCGTGCGAGCAACGCGCGTGCCAGGGCGCCGAGGCACCGATACTGTGCATCGGCGAAACGCGCATCCTCGGTGCCCTCCAGCTCGACGCCGACCGAATAGTCGTTGCAGCGGCCGGCGCCGCGCCAGCGCGAGGCGCCGGCGTGCCAGGCGCGCCGCTGCACCGGCACGAACTGCAGCAGCCTGCCGTCGCGCCGCACGAAGAAATGCGCCGAGACGCGCAGCTGCGCAATGTCACGAAAGTACGGATGGGCCGACGGTTCGAGCCGGTTGGTGAACAGTCGCTCGACCGCGTCGCCGCCGAACTCGCCCGGCGGCAGGCTGATCGAATGCAGCACCAGCAGCGACACCGGCGCGGCCCGCGGCCGCGCGTCGCAGTTCGGCGAAGCCACGTAACGCGCCTGCGCGATGCGCCCGTCAGGGCCGAGCTTCATCCCGGATGCCGAGCCGCTGCATGCGGTAGCGCAAGGTGCGGAAGGTGACGCCGAGCAGCTTGGCGGCGGCGGTGCGGTTGAAGTTGGTGCGCGACAGCGCTTCCAGGATCGCCTCGCGCTCCAGGCGGTCGAGGTATTCGGGCAGGGGAACCCCGAGCGCGCCTTCCGCGGGACGCGCGCCCGCTTCGTCCGCCGGCGCCGGCTTCAGCCTCAGGTCTTCCGGTCCGATCTCGCCCTCTCCGGAGAGCGCGGTGGCGCGCTCCAGGATATTCTCCAGTTCGCGGATGTTCCCCGGGAAATCGTATTGCGCCAGTTCCTCGAGCGCCGCGGCGGACAGCCGGCTGGCGGCGGCGCCCTGGCGGGCGATGCGCTGCAGGATGCTCGTCGCGATCAGCGGCACGTCCTCGCGGCAGTCGCGCAGCGGCGGCATCTTGAGCTCGATGACGTTCAGCCGGTAGAACAGGTCCTGGCGGAACTTGCCCGCCTCGACCAGCCGCGCCAGGTCCTGGTGGGTGGCGCTGATCACGCGCACGTCCACCGGGTCCTCCTGCGTGGCGCCGACCTTGCGCACGCGTTTTTCCTGGATCGTGCGCAGCAGCTTCACCTGCATCGCCAGCGGCAGGTCCGCCACCTCGTCGAGGAACAGGGTGCCGCCGTCCGCCGCCTGGAAGAATCCGTCGCGGTCCTGCTCCGCCCCCGTGAACGCGCCCTTCTTGTAGCCGAAGAACTCGCTCTCCATCAGGTTCTCCGGGATCGCGCCGCAGTTCACCGGCACGAACGGCCGCTCGCGGCGCGCGCCCTCGCCGTGGATCAGCCGCGCCGCCAGTTCCTTGCCGCTGCCCGACTCCCCCGTGATGTGCACCGGCGCCTGCGTGCGCGCGAGCTTGCCGATCAGCTCGCGCACCTGCGCCAGCGGCGCGCTGCCCCCCAGCAGCGGCAGGTCGCGCGCCGGCTCGCCCTGCTGGTCGGGCAGCGACAACGCCGACTTGACCAGCGCGCGCAGCTGTTCGAGTCCGACCGGCTTGGACACGTAGTCGAAGGCCCCCGCCTTGAGCGCGGCGACCGCGTTTTCCGCGCTGCCGTGCGCGGTGATCACGGCCACCGGCAGGTCGGACGCCAGGCTGCCGATATGGCGCACCAGATCGAGCCCTTCGCCGTCGGGCAGGCGCATGTCCGTAAGGCACAGCTCGAAGCGCCCGTGCTGCAGCTGCTCGCGCGCCTCGGCGATGGAGCCGACGGCGACCACGCCCAAGCCCATCTTCGCCAGGGTCAGCTCGAGCAGTTCGCGGATGTCGGGCTCGTCGTCGACCACCAGCACCTGGCGCTCGCGCTGCATCGGCCTGCGCTCGGCGCGCCTCACGCCGCCGCCCCGCCGCGGCACACCACGCGAAAGTGCCCGCCGGGCAGATCGTCGACGTACTCGAGCTGCGCGCGGTTGGCGGCGCTCAGCTCCCGCGCCAAGTACAGGCCCAGTCCGGTCCCCTTGCTGTCGGTGGTGAAGAACGGCTCGAACAACTGGCCCTGGACGGACTCGGGCACGCCGGGACCGTTGTCGATGACGTTTAATTCTACTTGATCGCCGAAGGCCCTCACCGCGAGGCGCACGCTGCCGGCCTCGGCGCGCGCATGGCGCACCGCGTTGCGCAGCAGATTCCACAGCACCTGGCGCAGGTGCTCGCGGTCGAACTCGACCCAGGCGTCGCGCGACGGCTCGAGCAGGATGCGTCCGCCGGGCACCTCTTCATTGGCGTTGTACTCGTCGACGAACGCGCGCAACCAGGCGTTGAGCGGAATGCGCTCGGCGGCGATGCGGTCGCGCCGGTTGAGCTGCAGGACGTCGGCGACCAGGCGCTCCAGGCGCAGGGTGTTGTCGTGGATGATGCGCGTCAGGCGATTGCGGTCCTGGTCGCGGCGCTCCTCGGCAAGCAGCTCGGAGGCATGGCTGATGGCCGACAGGGGATTGCGGATCTCGTGCGCGATGTTGGCGGTGAGCCTGCCGAGCGCGGCGAGTTTCAACTGCTGCGCCTGCTCGCGCGAGCGCGTCATGTCCTCGACGAACACCACCGTGAAGCGGTCCTCGGCGCCGGCGTCGAGCAGGCGCGCGCGCACTTCCTTGCCACGCGCTTCGAGGTCGACCGACACCGCCGCCCGCGCACCCGCCTCGCGCCAGGCACGCCAGCGCTCCGCCAGTCCGGGCAGCACGGCAGCCAGCGCCAATCCGCGCAGCGCGTCCATGCCGAGCAGGCGCATCGCCTGCGGGTTGTGCTCGGCGACGCGGCCCTGCCGGTCCAGAACCAGCACGCCGTCCTGCATGTCGGCAATCACCAATTGGTTGACGCGCATCTGGTTGGCCAGTGCGCGCCCGCGCTCGCGCGCCAGGCGCTCGTTGGCGGCCAGGCGCTGCGCCAGCCAGCCGGTGGCGCCCGCGGTGGCGAAGTAGCCCATCGACAGCAATCCCGCCGGCACCACGCTCGCCGAGGGCAGGTCGAGCGCCAGCACCCAGTAGCTTTCCTCCAGCAGCACCGCGATCGCCGCCAGCGCGGCATACAGGAAGTTCAGGCGCAGCGGCGCCACCAGCCCCGCGCCGGTGAGCGAGATCAGCAGCATCACGCCCAAGCCGCTGCGCATGCCGCCGCTGGCGTACATCAACAGCGGAATGACGATCACGTCGAGCAGCGCGTGCGCCGAGAGCTGCAGATTGAAGCGCTCGCGCACCGAGCGCATGACGATCTGCAGCCCGATGCCGAGCACCAGGTAGCCGATGCACACGGCGCGGAACAGCCGCAGGTCGTAGGCGCCGAAATTGACCGGCTCGTACTCGAAATAGGACGCGACGAAGAACACCATCGCGATCACGATGCGATACAGGTTGAAATACTGCAGCGAGATCCAGTAGGTATCCGGCGGGCGGTCCTCGCGCGCGAACAACGGGGAGTAGGTCAGGGTCGCCATCAGGGCCGCCGGGGTCCGAGCCGCGCGTGCTCTTCGCTGCAGTAGTGCGCGCCCGCCGCGCCGAGGGACTCGGCCCTCGGCAGCAGCACGCCGCAATGCGCACAACTGACCAGCTCGGCCGGCGGCGGCGGCACCGGCCCGCCGCGCGTGCGCAACGCGCGGCGCACCAGCCAGACCAGCGCCAGCAGCGCGAGCGCCAACAGGATCAGGCGTCCCATGTCGCTATTCTAGGAAATCCAGCAGGACAGGATTGGTCGGGGTGACTGGATTTGAACCAGCGACACCTGCGTCCCGAACGCAGTACTCTACCAGGCTGAGCTACACCCCGACGGGCAGGAAAACTAACTGCGGCGCGTCACCGAAAAGGAAGCCAATTCTAGCAAAGAATCCCGGTAGGCAGAGGGCATCAGGCCTTGGATGGCACCGGCCGCCACTTCCGCCTCGCGCCGCGCGGCCTCTCGCGCGTAATCGAGCGCCCCGCTCGCCCTGATAGCCGCCAGCACCGGCCCGAAGCCCTCGCGCCCGCCGTCGATGATCGCGCGGCGCACCAGCTCGCGCTCGCGCGGCCCCGCCGCCTGCATCGCGCGGATCAGGGGCAGCGTCGGCTTGCCCTCCGCCAGGTCGTCGCCGAGGCTCTTGCCGGTTTCCAGCGCCTCGCCGGAGTAGTCGAGCACGTCGTCGATCACCTGGAACGCCGTGCCCAGGTGCATGCCGTAGGCGGCCAGCCCCTCCTCCACCGCCAGCGCCGCCCCGCCGAGCATCGCGCCAAGGCGCGTCGCCGCCTCGAACAGCTTCGCGGTCTTCCGGCGGACCACGTCCAGGTAGCGCGCCTCGTCCACGTCCGGGTCGTGGCAGTTCATCAACTGCAGCACCTCGCCCTCGGCGATGGTATTGGTGGCATCCGCCAGCACCCGCATCACGCGCATGCTGTCCAGGCCGACCATCATCTGGAAGGCGCGGGAATACAGGAAATCGCCCACCAGCACGGAGGCGGCGTTGCCAAAAGCGGCGTTCGCCGTGCGGCGCCCGCGCCGCAGTTCCGATTCATCGACCACATCGTCGTGCAGCAGCGTCGCGGTGTGGATGAACTCGACGACTGCCGCGAGTTCGAGCCGCGCCTGCCCGCGGAAGCCGACTGCGCCCGCGGCGAGCAGCACCAGGGCCGGGCGCAGGCGCTTGCCGCCGCCGGCCACGATGTACTCGGCGACCTGCCGCACCAGGGCCACGTCGGAAGCCAGGCGCACGTGGATCAGTGCGTCCACCTGCTGCATGTCGTCGGCGATGGGGGCTAGGATGGCGCTGGCGGAGGTCTCGGACATGGCGGACGCGGCGGGGGCGCGAGCCGTAGCATACAAGTCTTTGACGGCAGCAGCCGGAATCTCCTATAATTCCAAGTCTTTACCGATCACATTGGCAGCAGGTTTCCCATGTACGCAATCATCAAGACCGGCGGCAAGCAATACCGGGTCAAGTCCGGCGAACAGTTGCGCGTCGAATCCCTGTCCGCGGACGTCGGCGCGCCGGTTTCCTTCGACCAGGTGCTGGCGGTTGGCGAAGGCGATGCGGTGCGCGTCGGCGCGCCGCTGGTATCCGGCGCCAAGGTCCAAGCCACCGTGCTCTCGCACGGCCGCGGCGACAAGGTCCGCATCTTCAAGCTGCGCCGGCGCAAGCATTTCCAGAAATCGCAGGGACATCGCCAGAACTACACCGAGGTCCGCATCGACGACATCGTCGGCGGGGTTTGAGCGGGGAGCTGAGAACATGGCACACAAGAAAGCGGGCGGCAGCTCGCGCAACGGACGCGATTCGCAAGCCAAGCGGCTGGGCGTCAAGGCCTACGGCGGCGAGCAGGTCAACGCCGGCCAGATCCTGATCCGGCAGCGCGGCACCCAAGTGCATCCCGGCAGCAATGTCGGCATGGGGCGCGACCACACGCTTTTCGCCAAGGTGGCGGGCAAGGTGCAATTCGCCGTGAAGGGCGCTGCCAGCAGGCAGACCGTGAGCATCGTCCCGGCATAGACCGGCGCGCTCCCGCGAAGGCCCTATCGCTCGCGGTAGGGCTTTTTCATTTCCAGGCCATGAAATTCATCGACGAAGCGAAAATCGAAGTGCATGCCGGCAAGGGCGGGGACGGTTCCGCCGCGTTCCGGCGCGAGAAGTACGTGCCGCGCGGCGGGCCCAGCGGCGGCGACGGCGGCCGCGGCGGCAGCGTGTGGGCGGTCGCCGACCGCAACATCAACACCCTGATCGACTACCGCTACGCGCGCATCCACCGCGCCGAAGACGGCGACGGCGGCCGCGGCTCGGACAAGTACGGGCGCGGCGGCAGCGACATCGAGCTGCGGGTGCCCGTGGGCACCATCGTGCGCCACGCGGAAAGCGGCGAGCCGATCGCCGACCTGGCGCGCGACGGCGAGCGCGCGCTGCTCGCCAAGGGCGGCCAGGGCGGCCTCGGCAACCTGCATTTCAAGTCCAGTATCAATCGCGCGCCGCGCCAGTTCACGCGCGGCCTGCCCGGGGAAAGCCGCGCGCTGGCGCTCGAGCTGCGCGTGCTCGCCGATGTCGGCCTGCTCGGCCTGCCCAATGCAGGCAAGTCGACCCTGGTGCGCGCCGTCTCCAGTGCGCGGCCGAAAGTGGCGGATTACCCGTTCACCACGCTCAACCCTTCGCTCGGGGTGGTGCGCATTGCGTCGGAGGCGAGCTTCGTCATCGCCGATATCCCCGGGCTGATCGAAGGCGCCGCCGAGGGCGCGGGACTCGGGCACCAGTTCCTCAGGCACCTGTCGCGCACGCGCCTGCTGCTGCACGTAGTGGACATCGCGCCGCCCGACCCGGACGCCGACCCGGCGAAGGACGCGCGCGCCCTCGCGCAGGAGCTGAAGAAGTACGACGAGGCGCTGTACCGCAAGCCGCGCTGGCTGGTGTTCAACAAGATCGACGCGGTGCAGGATGCCGATGCGCGCATCGCCCGGCTGCGGCGCGCGTTGCGCTGGAAAGGCCCCTGGTTCAAGGTGAGCGCGTTGAGCGGCGACGGTTGCCGCGAATTGTGCAACGCGGCCTACCGTTTCCTCGCGCGACCTGCGAAGGCGACGCGCGCGCGCCGCGCGGCCTGACGCAGATGGCCACGCAGCTCGCCGCCGCGCGCACGCTGATCGTCAAGGTCGGCAGTTCGCTCGTCACCAACGACGGCCGCGGCCTGGACGCGGCGGCGATCGCCCGCTGGGCGTCGCAAATCGCGCAGCTGCGCGCGCTCGGCCGGCGTTGCGTGCTGGTGTCCTCGGGCGCGATCGCCGAGGGACTGCAGCGCCTGGGCTGGAGCCAGCGCCCGCACGCGCTGAACGAATTGCAGGCGGCCGCCGCGGTGGGACAGATGGGCCTGGTGCAGTGCTACGAAACCTGCTTTCGCAAGCACGGCATCGCCACCGCCCAGGTGCTGCTGACGCACGCCGACATGACCGACCGCCAGCGCTACCTCAATGCACGCTCCACGCTGCTGACCCTGCTCGCGCTGGGCGTGATCCCGGTGATCAACGAGAACGACACCGTGGTGACCGACGAAATCAAGGTCGGCGACAACGACACGCTCGCGGCACTGGTGACCAACCTGGTGGAGGCGGATGCGCTGGTGATCCTCACCGACCAGGCCGGGCTGTACGACGCCGATCCCAGGCATACGCCCACCGCGAAGCTGATCGAAGAGGCCGCTGCCGGCGAGCCCCGGCTCGAGGCAATGGCCGGCGGCGCCGGCTCGAGCCTCGCGCGCGGCGGCATGATCACCAAGGTGCTGGCGGCCAAGCGCGCGGCGCGCAGCGGCGCTCACACCGTGATCGCCTCGGGGCGCGAGCCCGACGTGCTGCTGCGTCTGGCGCAGGGCGAGCGCGTCGGCACGTTGCTGCTGGCGCAGACCACGCCTCTCGCGGCGCGCAAACAGTGGCTGGCGGACCACGTCACGGTGGGCGGGCGGCTCGCGCTCGATCCCGGCGCCGCGCGCGCCCTGCAGCGCGACGGCAAGAGTCTGCTGCCGGTCGGCGTAACGGCGGTCAGCGGGGATTTCGAGCGCGGTGCGGTGGTCGGCTGCGACGGCCCAGACGGCCGCGAGATCGCGCGCGGACTGGCGAACTACTCGGCCGCCGAAGCGCGGCTGATCATGCGCCGGCCATCGAGCGACATCGAGTCCATCCTGGGCTACGTGGACCAGCCGGAACTGATCCACCGCGACAACCTGGTCCTGCTGTAGGCGCAGCTAATCGCTGCTGGTGTGCGCCTTGTTGGGGTGCCCGCCGCGCCTGAGCGCGTCAACGCCTTCGGCAGCGCTCGCGATCGGCACGCCCTGCGGACAGAAGTACTCCACGCGCAGCGTTTGCTGCCAGCGCTGCGTGGCGCGCCGCCACGCGCTTTCGTGGCGCAACCAGCTGCCGTCCGCGCGCCCGAAGGCGTAGGTCTTGTGCTCGCTGCTCTTGCAGCGCACGCCCTCGAAGCTGATGTTTTCGGCACCCAGCGGGCTCAGCGCGATCAGGGTGTAGCGCACCACGCCGTCCGCGCCGACCGAGATCGAGGGGCGATCGACGAAGAAGCGGATGTCGCTCGCGGCACTCACGAAAAACGGCAGACGGTCCTGCGGTCGCGGGAACGCCGGCAGCGCGACGTCGATTTCCTTCCAGTTGCGATCCTCGTCCTGACGCTCCCAGTCGGACTTGGGCTGCGCCCAACCGGTCACCGCTCCGCCCAACAGCAGCAGCGCGGCGATGCGCCGCGTGGCCGCTCTCAGGCGAGGTCTCCGGCAAGGGCGTCGCGCACCGCCGGCGCGGCGATCGCCTGCGCCTGGTATCGCGCATGGTCCACCCCCAGGCGCAGCGCCGCGCCGCCGCGAAGCGCCCGGCGCATGCCGGCGTCGAGTTCGAAGCGCAGGAAATGCACCGCCGAGGTCTTGACCTCGTTTTCGCGCTCCAGGTCCTCGTCGGCGATGGCGTACACGCGCGCGCCGCCTTCCACCTGCACCCACACCCGGTCCTCGATGCCCTTCAGTTTCGCCAGGCTGCGTTGGCGTTCCGCGACCTCGGGGTACTCGATCATCATGGTGGCCTTCAGGTTGCTACCGTCGGGCACCAGCGGGTTGTAGGCCTCGAGCTCACCCTCGATGCCTGCCTCCTCGAAGATGCGCTCGATGCGCAGCATCTCCTGCACCTGGTAGCGGACCGTCAGTTCGTCCTCGAAGAGGAGCGTGACGTGCTCGCCGAGGGGGACGGTGCGGCGCTTCTTGTGCTCGATGACACGCCCGCGAAACGCGTTGCGTTCGCGCGCGTAGGCCTCGAGCGACAGCAGGCTGCCGCGCTCGATGCGCGCCATCCTCAGTCCGCCAGGGCGTCGAGCGCCTTCTGGAAGCGGTTGGCGTGGCTGCGCTCGGCCTTGGCCAGCGTCTCGAACCAGTCGGCGATCTCCGTGAAGCCTTCGGTGCGCGCGTCCTTGGCCATTCCCGGGTACATGTCGGTGTATTCGTGGGTTTCGCCGGCGACCGCCGACTTGAGGTTGTCGCGCGTGCGCCCGATCGGCAGGTTGGTCGCGGGGTCGCCCACCTGCTCCAGGTACTCGAGGTGCCCGTGCGCGTGGCCGGTCTCGCCTTCCGCGGTCGAGCGGAACAGCGCCGAGACGTCGTTCTGGCCTTCCACGTCGGCTTTCGATGCGAAGTAGAGGTATCTGCGGTTCGCCTGCGATTCGCCGGCGAACGCGTCCTTGAGATGCTGGTGGGTCTTGGTGCCTTTGAGTGCTTTCATGACTGCCTCCTTGCGCCTTGCGTTGAATGGCCCGGCGTACGCCGGCTTGCCAGAGGCAAGTTACGCCGCCGCCTTCGATTGATCAAATCGATTTTTACAATACCGGCAATTGAAGCGCGCTATGCAGTACCGGCACGACTCAGCGCGTGGTGGCTTGCGCGCGCCGCGCGCGCAGGCGCCGGTCGGCGCCCAGGTAACGGCGCAGTTCGCTGAGCGCCTGCTGGTAGACCTCGCGCTTGAACTCGATCACCGCCTCGAGCGGCACCCAGTACTCGTGCCAGCGCCAGGCGTCGAACTCCGGCTTGTCGCTGGTGCGCAGGTGCACGTCGCAGTCGCGGCCCAGCATGCGCAGCAGGAACCAGATCTGCTTCTGGCCGCGATACGTGCCGCGCCAATCACGCCGCACCCACTTGTCGGGCACCTCGTAGCGCAGCCATTGGCGGGTGCGCCCCAGGATGCGCACGTGACCGGGCTTGAGGCCGGTTTCCTCCTCGAGCTCCCGGTACATCGCCTGCTCCGGCGCCTCGCCGTGCTTGATGCCGCCCTGGGGAAATTGCCACGCGTGCTGGTTGACGCGCTTGCCCCAGAACACCTCATCGCGGCCGTTGGCGAGGATGATGCCGACGTTCGGACGGTAGCCGTCGCGGTCGAGCATGGCCACACCACCTAAGTTAGAATTCCTCCGCATTTTTTCACAGGCGCACGGCAAACACAACGCGGCGCCGCACCGATGCGCACATCGCGATTCCACCTCGGAACGATCAAGGAGGCTCCGGCCGACGCGGAACTCGTCAGCCACCGCCTGATGCTGCGCGCGGGCTACATCCGGCGCCTGGCGGCGGGCATCTACAGCTGGCTGCCGCTGGGCGTGCGCGTGCTGCGCAAGGTCGAGGCCATCCTGCGCGAGGAAATGAACCGCGCGGGCGCCATCGAGCTGGTGATGCCGGCCGTGCAGCCGGCCGAACTGTGGCAGGAGTCGGGACGCTGGCAGGCCTACGGGCCCGAGCTGCTGCGCATCAAGGACCGCCATGAGCGCGATTTCGTCATCCAGCCGACCTCCGAGGAAGTGATCACCGACCTGGCGCGCGGCGAGCTGAGGAGCTATCGCCAGCTGCCGGTGCACTTCTACCAGATCCAGACCAAGTTCCGCGACGAGCGCCGACCGCGCTTCGGCGTGATGCGCGCTCGCGAGTTCGTGATGAAGGACGGCTACTCGTTCCATGCCGACTACGCGGACCTGGAGCGCGAATACCGCAACATGCACGACACCTACACCCGCATCTTCACGCGGCTGGGCCTGAAATTCCGCGCGGTGGCGGCGGACACCGGCGCCATCGGCGGCACCGGCTCGCACGAATTCCAGGTGCTGGCCGATTCCGGCGAGGACGCGATCGCCTATTGCCCGGACTCCGATTTCGCGGCGAACGTGGAGCTGGCCGAGGCGCTGGCGCCGCGCGAGCCGAGGCCCGCGCCGGCGCAGGCGATGGCCAGGGTGCCGACGCCGGGCAAGACGCGCTGCGAGGAGGTCGCGACGCTGCTCGGGATACCGCTCGAGCGCACGGTCAAGGCGATCGCGCTGATGCACGGCGACCAGTTCCATCTCCTGCTGCTGCGCGGCGATCACGAGCTGAACGAGGTGAAGACGCAAAAGGCGATCGGCGAGTTCCGTTTCGCCAGCGAGGCGGAGATCGTGCGCGCCCTGCATTGCCCGCCGGGCTACATCGGCCCGGTCGGCGCCGCCAGCGCACGCATCGTCGCCGATCGCAGCGTGGCGACGATGGCCGATTTCGTCTGCGGCGCCAACGAGGCGGGCCTGCACCTGGCCGGGGTCAACTGGGTCCGCGACTTGCCGGAACCTTCGCTCGTCGCCGACATCAGAAACGTCATGGCGGGCGACCCCAGCCCCGACGGCAAAGGCAGCCTCAGGATCCAGCGCGGCATCGAAGTGGGCCACATCTTCCAGTTGCGCACCAAGTATTCCGCGGCCATGAAGGCCACCGTACTCGACGACAAGGGGGCGGCGCGGCCGATGGAAATGGGCTGCTACGGCATCGGCGTCACGCGGGTGGTGGCCGCGGCCATCGAACAGGGACACGACGAGCGCGGCATCGTGTTGCCTTTGCCGATGGCGCCGTTCGAGGCCTGCCTGGTGCCGATCGCCTACGCCAAGAACGAGAAGGTGCGCCTCGCCGCGGACCGCTTGTACCAGGAGCTGCGCGCCGCCGGCATCGACGTGCTGATGGATGACCGCGACGAGCGCCCCGGCGTGCTGTTCGCCGACATGGAACTGGTCGGCATCCCGCACCGCATCGTGCTGTCCGAGCGCGGCCTCGCCGTCGGCGAGGCCGAGTACAAGGCGCGCAGCGCAGCGCAGCCGCAGGCGGTCCCTCTTGCCGGGGTGGTGGGCTTCCTCAAGGAGCGCCTGGCGGCGGCATGAAGCGGGCCCGCGCCCTCGCCGCAGCGCTGGCCGCCGCGCTGCTGTGCCCGGCGGCGGCTGTCGCGGGCGCGCAGGTGTACCAGGAACTGGCCCAAAGCGTGCGCGACCAGTTGTCGGCGGCCATCGCCGACAAGTCGGTGCCCGAACTCGCGTTCCGCGACCGCGAGGACGGCCACAAGTGGATCATGGAGATGTCGCGGCGCCTGGAACGGCGCATCGCCGACCGCAAGGAACGCGTCGAGCTGTTGCGCACCGTGCATTTCGAGGCGTTGCGCGCAGGACTGGACCCGCAGCTGGTGCTGGGCGTGATCGAGGTGGAAAGCGGATTTCGCAAGTACGCCGTGTCCAGGGCGGGCGCGCGCGGCTACATGCAGGTGATGCCTTTCTGGGTCAAGCTGATCGGCCGGCAGGGGCAGAACCTGTTCCACCTGCGCATCAACCTGCGCTATGGCTGCGTGATCCTCAGGCACTACCTCGACCTGGAGCGAGGCGACTACTTCCGCGCGCTCGGGCGTTACAACGGCACGCCGGGAAGGCCGGATTACCCGCGCCAGGTCCTCGCCGCGTGGAAAGTGCGCTGGGGTTACCTGGGGGCCACCAGCTGACATGCTGCGCGCACTGCTCTCCGGCCCGCGCCTGCGCACCTGGTTCTACGGCTATGCCCCGCCCGAGCGCGGCACGGTGGTGCTCGGCCACCGCCGCGTATACATCGTGCCCACGCGCCTGGGCTGGATCTACGCCGTGACGCTCGGCGTCCTGCTGGTCGGATCGATCAACTATGCGCTGCAACTGGGTTTCGCGCTGACGTTCCTGCTTGCCGGCACCGGAATCGCCAGCATGGTGCATACCACGCGCAACCTGGCGCGCCTGGCGGTGAGCACGGGGCGCGCGGAGCCGGTGTTCGCCGGCGAGGCGGCGCAGTTCCGCCTGCTGCTCGACAACCGCGCCCACCACGATCGCCCGGCGCTCCTGGTCCGGCATGTCGGTTCCGGCGCGCAGGTGGTGCTCGACGTGGCGGCCGGGGCGCTCGCCGAAGCCCTGCTGGCCGTGACCGCGGGCAAACGCGGCTGGCTGCCGCTCGGGCGCGTGATGCTCGAAACGCGTTTCCCGCTCGGCTTGTTCCGCGCCTGGAGCTACGTCGAACCCGAGGTGCGCTGCCTGGTCTACCCGCGGCCGGAACGCGCGCCGCTGCCGCCGCCCGCGGCGGCAACGGCGGCGGGCGCTGCGCGCGCGCAGGCGCTGGGCAACGACGACTTCTCCGGCCTGCGCAACTACCAGCTGTCGGATTCGCCGCGCCACGTGGCCTGGAAGGCCGCGGCGCGCACGGACGACATGCTGACCAAGCAATTCAGCGGCGCGGCGGGCGCGGAGCTGTGGCTCGATTGGTCCTCGCTGGCGCGCACGCCCGATCCCGAGCAGCGCCTGTCGCGGCTGGCGGGCTGGATATTGGCGGCCGAGCAGGCGGGCGCTGCCTATGGACTGCGCGTGCCCGGCGTCGAGCTGGCCCCGGGAAGAGGCGTCGCGCATTGCTCCGCCTGCCTGCAGTCCCTGGCGCTGTACCCCGGCGCATGACAGCCGCGCATCCGCTGGCACCGGAACTGCGCGCAGTGTCCTTGCGCGACGTCGCGGGGCTGCTGCTCGCGCTGCTGCTCGTCGCCGGGCCGCATGCGCTGCGCATGCCCTGGTGGATCACGCTGCTGACCCTGGGCCTGTACGCCTGGCGCGCGCAGCTTGCCCTGGTGCGCGCCGCGCTGCCCTCGCGCTGGCTGCTGTTGACGGTGGCGGTGCTGGCGCTGGCCGCGGTGTACTTCGAGTACCGGACGCTGTTCGGCCGCACGCCGGGGATCGTGCTGCTGATGCTGTTCTCGGGCCTGAAGCTTCTGGAGATGCGCACCCACCGGGACGGCGCAGTGGTGGCCCTCCTGTGCTACTTCCTCATCATCACCAACCTGCTCTACACGCAGAGCATCCCCACGGCGGCCCTCATGGGCCTGGCGCTGCTGAGCGTGACCTGCACGCTGGTCTGCTTCGCCGCGCCGCGGCGCGCGCTGCGTGCCAACCTGCGCACCGCCGGCCTGCTGCTGGCGCATGCCGCGCCCGCGGCGCTGGTGCTGTTCCTGCTGTTTCCCCGCGTGCAGGGGCCGCTGTGGGGCCTGCCGCAGGACGCCTACGCGGGCATCACCGGTCTTTCCGACACCATGTCTCCGGGCAACCTGTCGCAGCTCGCGCAGTCGGACGCCGTCGCCTTCCGCGCCGAGTTCCGGGGCGAGACCCCTGCGCCGCGGCAACGCTACTGGCGCGGACCGGTGCTGTGGGATTTCGACGGGCGCACCTGGAGCATGGGACAGAACTGGGTCGAGCGCTTCGAGCCGCCGCGCGGCGAAAGCCGCTACGCCTATGTCGTGACGCTCGAAGCGCACAACCGCAATTGGCTGTTCGCGCTCGAAACCGCAGCCAGCCTGCCGGAACGCGCGCGGCTGACCAACGACGGCATGATCGTGGCCGCAACGCCGGTGCGCAGCCGCATGCGCTACGCGCTCGAATCGCTGACCGACGCGCAGACCGGGCAGCTCGAGCGGCGTCGCGCCCTCGAGCGCGCGCTCGCGCTGCCCGCGGGGGGCAACCCGCGTGCGCGCGCGCTCGCTGCGGGGTGGCGCCGAGGCGCGCAGGATGACGCCGAAGTGCTGCTGCGCGCGGTCGATTTCTTCCGCGGCGCGGGGCTGGCGTATACGCTCGAGCCGCCGCTGCTGCTGCGCGACCCGGTCGACGAGTTCCTGTTCGACACGCGCGCCGGGTTCTGCGAGCATTTCTCCTCGGCCTTCGTGTTTCTGATGCGCGCGGCGGGCGTGCCGGCGCGGGTGGTCACCGGCTACCAGGGCGGCGAAGTGAATACCGTCGACCGTATCATCACCGTCCGCCAATCCGATGCCCACGCCTGGGCCGAGGTCTACCTGCCCGGCCGCGGCTGGATCCGAGCGGACCCGACCGCCGCGGCGATTCCGGGGAGGATCGAATCGGGGCTGGCGCGCGCGGTGCGCGAAGGCGAACCGTTGCCGCTGCTGCTGCGCCCGCAGATGCAATGGCTGCGCTCGGTGCGCTACAACTGGGAGGCCCTGGCCCACCGCTGGAACGTGATGGTGCTGGGCTATAGCCCGGAGCGCCAGCGCGACCTGATGTCCAGCCTGGGCATGCCCGACGCCGATTGGCGCGGCATGACCGCCACCATGGCGACGGCGCTGGGCGTGTTTACGCTGCTGCTGCTCGGTTGGTCGCTGCGCCGCCTGTCCCGTCCCGATCCCGTGCAGCGGGCCTGGCAGAAGTTCTGCCGCAAGCTGGGCGCGCACGGCATCGCGCGCGCCGCGCATGAAGGTCCGCGCGACTACGCCGAACGCGCGGCGCGGCGGCTGCCCGCCGCCGCCGCCGCCATCCAGGCAATCGCCGCGCTGTACCTCGGCACCCGCTACGGCCGCGCGGCGCCGCGCGAGCAGGTCGCTGAATTGGAGCGCCGCGTGCGCGCGCTGCGACTCGCATGACGCGCGGCCTCGCTGCCTTCGCGCTCTGGCTGGCGCTGTCGCCCGGCGGCGCGCGCGGCGACGTGGAAGACTTTTCCACACGTCCCGAAGTGCAGGCGTTCATCCGCGAGCTGGTCGAACGCCATGCGTTCAAGGAGAGCGAGCTGCACGCCGTGTTTTCCCGCGCGCGCCGCGAGGACGCGGTGCTCACCGCCGCGCAGACCCAGCCGGCGGCGCTGTCGCGCTCCTGGGAGGAGTACCGCGCGACTTTCGTCAACGAGCGCCTGCTGCGCGCCGGGCTTGCCTTCTGGCGCGAACACCGCCGCCAGCTGGAGCGCGCGCGCCGCACCTACGGCGTGCCGGAGGAGATCATCGTCGCGATCCTCGGCGTGGAGACCTTCTACGGCCGCAACACCGGCCGCTGGCGGGTGATCGACGCGCTCGCCACGCTGGCCTTCGACTATCCGCCGCGCGCACCCTACTTTCGTGGCGAACTGGAGAACTACCTGCTGTTCGCGCGCGAGATGGAACTCGACGTGTTCGCCCTGAAGGGCTCCTACGCGGGCGCCATCGGCATCCCGCAGTTCATGCCCACCAGCTACCTGCGCTACGCGGTGGATTTCGACGGCGACGGCGTCGCGGACCTCAGCGGCAATGCCGCCGACGCCATCGGCAGCGTGGGCAATTTCCTCAAGCAGCACGGCTGGCGCCCCGGCGAGCCGGTGCAGCGCGGCGCGCGCGTGAACGGCGACGGCCACGGCGCGTATGCGGACGGCAATCCGCTGCCGAGGCATACGCTGGAGGAGTTGACGCTGGCCGGCGTCGAATCGCGCGGCGCACCGCTGCCCGCGGGCACGCGCGCCGCGCTGCTCGAATTGCGCTCGCCGGCACGGCCGGCCGAGTACCGGCTGGGCCTGCAGAATTTCTACGTGCTCACGCGCTACAACCGCGCCGTGTTCTACGGCATGGCGGTGTCCGACCTCGCCCAGTCCCTGCGCGCGGCGCGCGCCGCGCAAAAGCCGGCGACGCGCTAGTCCGTCTCAGGAAGTCCGGCCGGCCGGCAGGTAGCGCATCGGATCGACCGGCTTGCCGGACTTGCGGATCTCGAAGTGCAGTTTCGGCCGGTCGGCATCGGAGTCGCCCAGTTCGGCGATCCTCTGGCCGCGCGCCACCGATTGCCCCTCCTTCACCAGGATCTCGCGGTTGTGCGCGTACACGCTGCTGAAGCCGCCCTCGTGCCGGATGACGATCAGCTTGCCGAAGCCGCGGATGCCGGTCCCGGTGTAGAGCACCTGGCCGGACGCGGCGGCCAGGACCGGGTCGCCGGGCTTGCCGCCGATGTCCAGTCCCTTGCTGTTGGGTTCGGAAAATCCGGCCAGTACGCTGCCTTTGGCCGGCCAGATGAAGGCGATTGCGTCCGGGTCGCGATCCACCGCCGCGGTTTTCGGCGGCTCCGGCTTGACCGGCTCGGGCTTGGGCGTGGCCGCAGCGGACGGCAGCGGCTTGGGCGCCGCGGCCGCAGCGGCGCCCGCCGTGTCGCCCTGCGACAACAGCGCGAGATTCTGGTCCGAATAGGGCAGGCGCAGGGCTTTCGGCGCGACCTTGGTGCCGCCATCGCCCTGGCCCTGGGGCGCGGCGCTCGCGCCCTCCAGCGGCCGCGCTTCCAGCGGGGCGGCGCCGCGTGCGGCCCCAACCTGGATCGGGGCCTGACCCTCCGGCGGCGCGACGCGCAGCACTTGCCCGACCGAGATCTTCGTCGGGTCATCGAGCTTGTTCCATTGCGCGACGTCGCGGTAGTCGGCCCCATGTTCGAGCGCGATGCTGTAGAGCGTGTCGCCCCGCTTGACCACGTAATGCCCGGCCGGGACCGTCGCGGGTGCAGCCTGCGCCGCCTGCGGTGCCGCCTTGGCGGCAGCAGCCGGCCGGCGGTCGTCCACCGGCGCCTGGGTCGCGACCGATCCGCAGCCGGCAGCGCCGAGCAGCGCGACCAGGGCCGGCAGGGTCCAGCGCATCAGTGCAGTCATCACAGCTTTCCCGTCTCCAGCGGCACGAAGCGCACCGTCTCGAGCACCGTTTCAACGACGCCGCGCGCGCCGCGCTCAACCAGCGCGAGGCGCTGGGCGCCGCGCGGGGCGTCCGGCGATTTCAGCGGCAGCACCATTCTGCCACCCGGCGCCAGTTGCCGTAAGAGGGCCTGCGGCAGCTCGGGCGCGGCCGCCGCGACCACGATCGAGTCGAAGGGCGCCGCCTTTTCCAGGCCCAGGTTGCCGTCGCCGTGCGTGAGCCGAAGATTGGACAGCCGCAGGTCGCGAAGATTCGCGCGCGCGCGCTCGAGCAGCGCGTGGATGCGCTCCACCGAGTACACCTCGCGTCCGAGCTGGGCCAGCACCGCCGCCTGGTAGCCGCAGCCGGTGCCGATCTCCAGCACCTTGCCGAGCGCCCGCTCGCCCGCGCGCAAGGCCTCGATCATGCGCGCGACCACGTAGGGTTGCGAGATGGTCTGGCCAAAGCCGATCGGCAGCGCGGTGTCTTCGTAGGCGCGGCTGGCCAGCGCCTCGTCGACGAACAGGTGGCGCGGCACGCCGCCCATCGCCGAGAGCACGCTCTCGTCGCGGATGCCCTCGCCGCGCAACCGCTCGACCATGCGTGCGCGCGTGCGCTGCGATGTCATGCCGACGCCGCTCAGGCGCTGCGAGCCGCGCGCGTTCATCGGGCCAGCCAGTCCTTCACCATGCCGAGCTGGGCGTGCTGCGTCAGGTCCACCTGCAACGGCGTGACCGATACGCGGCGTGCGGCCACGGCGTGGAAATCGGTGCCGGGCCCCGCGTCCGCCGCCCCCCCGGCCGCGCCGATCCAGTAGGCGGTCTCGCCCCGCGGCGTGCGCGTCTTTTCCACCGGTTCGGCCTTGTGGCGGCGGCCCAGGCGCGTCACCTCCAGCGCACCGAGCGATTCCGCGGACACGTCGGGCACGTTCACGTTGAGCAGCACCGGCTGGCCGAATGGCGTGCGCCCGAAGCGTTCGACCAGCTGCCGCGCCACGGTCGCGGCCGACTCCAGGTGCCGCGCCTCCTTGCCGGCGAGCGAAACCGCGAGCGACGGTATGCCGAGCAGGAAGCCCTCGGTGGCCGCGGCGACGGTTCCCGAGTAGATCGTGTCGTCCCCCATGTTGGCCCCCAGGTTGATCCCGGAAACCACCATGTCGGGCTGAAAATCGAGCAGCCCGGTGACGGCGAGGTGCACGCAGTCGGTCGGCGTGCCGTTGACGAAGAAAAAACCGTTGGCCGCGCGCCGCACCGACAGCGGCCGGTCCAGCGTCAGCGAATTGGAGGCCCCCGAGCGGTCGCGCTCGGGCGCCACGACGGTCACCTTGCCCAGCGTGGCGAGCTGCTCGGCCAGCAGCGCGATCCCGGGAGAGAAATAGCCATCGTCATTGGAAACCAGGATGCGCATCGCCTGGGCGATTCTAGCCGACGCCGGGCGCGGGCCCTAGAACGATCGCGGCAGCCCCAGCACGTGCTCGGCGACGTAGGACAGGATCAGGTTGGTGGAGATCGGCGCCACCAGGTACAGGCGCGTCTCGCGGAATTTGCGCTCGACGTCGTACTCGGCGGCGAAGCCGAAGCCGCCGTGGGTCTGCAGGCACACGTTGGCCGCCTCCCAGGAGGCCTTGGCGGCGAGGTGCTTGGCCATGTTGGCCTCCGCCCCGCAGTGCTGCTTCGCGTCGTACAGCGCCGCCGCCTTGTAGCGCATCAGGTTGGCCGCTTCGATTTCCATGTGGCACTCGGCGATCGGGAACTGCACGCCCTGGTTCTGGCCGATGGGGCGATCGAACACCACGCGCTCCTTGGCGTACTTCACCGCGCGCTCCACGAACCAATGGCCGTCGCCGATGCACTCGGCGGCGATCAGGATGCGCTCCGCGTTCAGCCCGTCCAGGATGTACTTGAAGCCCCTGCCCTCCTCGCCGATCAGGTTGTCCGCGGGGATCTCGAGGTTGTCGAGGAACACCTCGTTGGTCTCGTGGTTCACCATGTTGCGGATCGGGCGCATGCTGAGGCCCTTGCCCAGCGCCTCCTTCTTCTCGACCAGGAACACCGACATGCCGTCGGACTTCTTCTTCACTTGCGCGAGCGGCGTGGTGCGGGCCAGCAGGATCATCAGGTCGGAGTGCTGCAGGCGCGAGGTCCATACCTTCTGCCCGTTGACCACGTAGCGGTCGCCCTTTTTCACCGCGACGGTCTTGATTTTCGTCGTGTCGGTGCCGGCGCTCGGCTCGGTCACCCCCATCGCCTGCATGCGCAGTTCGCCCGAGGCGATCTTCGGCAGGTACTTCCTCTTCTGCGCCTCGGAGCCGTTGCGCAGCAGCGTGTTCATGTTGTACATCTGCCCGTGGCAGCAGCCCGGATTGCCGCCCGAGCGGGAGACTTCCTCCATGATCACGGTCGCCTGCGTCAACGACAGGCCCGAGCCGCCGTATTGCTCCGGGATCAAGGCCGACATCCATCCGGCCTTGGTCAGCGCATCGACGAACGCCTCGGGATAGGCGCGCGCCTCATCCACCTTCTGCCAGTAGGCGGAGTCGAACTGCGCGCACAGGCCGCGCACACCCTCGCGCAAGTCGGCGTGGCTGGGTTCGGCTACAGCGGATCCCATGTGAACACATCCTGCGTGCGGTCGAGGGGGAAGAAGCTGCCGCGCAATGCGGGCATGGCCTGCTCGCCGATGGTCTGCGGCGTCCAGCCTTCCGCGCAGTGCACGGAACGCACCGGGCGGCTCTGCGACATGAGGAAAATCTCGTTGGCGCGCACGGCGAAGATCTGGCCGGACACGTCCTGCGCGGCGTCGCTCGCCAGGTACACGGCGAGCGGCGCGATCTTGGCCGTCTGCATGACCTTCATCTTCTCCACGCGCGCCTTCTGCTCCGGCGTCTCGGTGGGAATCGAGCCGATCATCCGGCTCCAGGCGAAGGGCGCGATGCAGTTCGAGCGTACCTTGTATTTCGCCATGTCGAGCGCGATCGACTTGGACAGCCCGGCGATGCCCAGCTTGGCCGCCGAGTAGTTGGCCTGGCCGAGGTTGCCGATCAGGCCCGAGGTGGAGGTCATGTTGATGTAGCAGCCCGAATTCTGGCTCTTGAAGTAGGGCGCCGCGGCGCGCGAGACGTAGAACGAACCGTTCAGGTGCACGTCGATCACCGCCTTCCATTCTTCGATCGACATGTTGAAGAAGAAGCGGTCGCGCAGGATGCCGGCGTTGTTGACCACGCCGTCGATGCGCCCGAACGCGTCGATGGCGGTCTTGACGATGCGGTTGGCGGATTCCCAGTCGGCGACGCTGTCGGTGCTGGCCACCGCCTGGCCGCCCCTGGACTTGATCTCGTCCACCACCTTCTGCGCCGGGCCGCTGCTGGCGCCTTCGCCCGCCACCGAAGTGCCGAGGTCGTTGACCACCACGCTGGCGCCGTGCGCCGCGAACGCGAGCGCGAAATCGCGCCCGATGCCGCCCCCCGCGCCGGTCACCACCACCACCTTGCCCTTCACCATGGATCCGCCTCCCTCATCCTGCCATCGTCAGCCCGCCCGAGGCGCTCAGCACCTGGCCGGTGATGAACGCCGCGTCGTCGCTGGCGAGGAACACCACCGCGCCCACCACATCCTCCGGCTGTCCGAGGCGGCCGAAGGGGATCGCGCGCTCCAGCGCCGTCCTCAGCTTCTCGCCCCGCTCGCCCTCGCCGGCGAAATCGCGGAACAGCGCGGTGTCCGTCGGCCCCGGGCAGACCACGTTGATGTTGATGTGCTGCCGCGCCATCTCGCGCGCGAGCGTCTTGGAAAAAGCGATCAGCCCGCCCTTGCAGGCCGCGTACACCGATTCGCCGGAGGAACCGACGCGCCCGGCGTCCGAGGCCACGTTGACCACGCGGCCGCGGCCGCGCGCGCTCATGCCTTTCAGCACCGCGTGATGCATATGCAGCGGGCCATAGAGATTGACGGCGACGATCCTTTCCCAGAGCGCCTTGTCGGTGTCGAGGAAGCGCCCGGCGCGGTCCCAGCCGGCGTTGTTCACCAGCACGTCGATCGGTCCGAGGTCGCGCTCGACGTCGGCCACTGCGGCGACGACGCGCGCCTGGTCGGAGATGTCCACTGTCCAAGCCTTGCCGCCGGCCTCGACCGCGACGCGCTCGGCGCCAGCGGCGTCTAGGTCGAACACCGCTACCTTGCAGCCTTCCTTGCCGAACCCGCGACACAATGCCGCGCCAATGCCGCCGGCGCCCCCGGTCACGAGCACAACCTTGTCCTGCATGCCCCTCATGCGCGCCGCATCGTCATCTCGCCCGGATGCTCAAAACTTTAACAGAATATTGCGCGCCGCCGGTCAGTGCGGAAAAGCGCGCGTGCCGGTTCGTGCGCGCATGCCTTGCACAGATTTACACCGCGGGCCGCGGTTCTGGAGTTGAATGTTCTCGGGAGTCATGCAGCGCAGATTGGGGGACGTCGTGGAAAATGGCGGATACGCACTCGATCCATTGGCTGAACTGGATCGTTGCGTATGCCTCATGGCAGGCGCCCAGGGGACAGCCGATGTCGTAACGGTGGTGCGCGATTACCTCGCGGCCTGGCCCGCCGAGCGCGTGGCCAGCGTGCAGCGGGTCGACGCGGGCTGGGCACCATTCGATGACCGCCAAAAGCCAACCATGGTGGAACGGCCAGCAGATGTGCACCGCGCCTGCCAAGCGGTGCACGTGCAATGTGTGGCCCTGAGGGGCGCCGGCATGGTGCCAACGCCGGAACTCCTCGAGCTGGACCTGTTCTTGTTTCTCGCCAGCGTGAAATTGGCGGAATTCGAGGCGGAATTTCCCGCCGCTGCACGCATAGCGCAATCGCCTGCGCGCGCCGAGCACACCTCCAGGCCGATCGCCGCCCGACCCTAGCAATGCAGGAAGAAGACGAGGAACTGTGGGCTTTCGGGGCTGAGGCGCAGCCCGGCGGGCTTGCCGAATTCAACGACGCGATGCGTGCCCGCACGATTGCGCCGAACCCGGCTCCGCTTTCCCCGGCAAAGGCGCCGCTACTGGGCTTGATCGCCTTGGCCGCGCATTGGATGAGTAAGGGCGGGGGGCGCCGGTAGCACGCGAGCCGGCATCCGGGAATTCTTGGTCGGGGCGGCGAGATTTGAACTCGCGACCACCTGCACCCCATGCAGGTACGCTACCAGGCTGCGCTACGCCCCGAGGAGGCGAATCTTATCAGGCGCGCAGCGATTCCAGCAGCGCGCGCAGCTCCCTTTTGATGGCGGACAGGTCGGCGCCCGCCGCGGACGGGCCGCGTTCCGCCCGTGCCGGCGCATCGCCGCGTTCGTCGGCGCCAAGCGAATGGTCCAGGCGGTTGCGCGCCCCGCTGATGGTGAAGCCTTCCTCGTACAGCAGCTCGCGGATGCGCCGGATCAGCAGCACCTCGTGATGCTGGTAGTAGCGCCGGTTGCCGCGGCGCTTGACCGGCTTCAGTTGCGTGAATTCCTGCTCCCAGTAGCGCAGCACGTGCGGCTTGACGCCGCACAGCTCGCTCACCTCACCGATTGTGAAGTAGCGTTTCGCCGGGATCGGCGGCAGCTCAACTTTCTTGCTGGGGCTGCGGCTTTCCATGGCGCGCCTTCTCCACCATCGCCTTCAGTTTCTGGCTGGCGTGGAAGGTGACCACGCGGCGGGCGCTGATCGGAATCTCCTCGCCGGTCTTCGGGTTGCGGCCGGGACGCTGCGGTTTGTCGCGCAACTGGAAGTTGCCGAATCCGGAGAGCTTGACGCTCTCGCCGCGCTCGAGGGCCCCACGAATCTCCTCGAAGAACGCTTCCACCATGTCCTTGGCCTCGCGCTTGTTCAAGCCGACCTTCTCGAATAGGAGGTCGGCCAGTTCGGCCTTGGTCAAAGTCATCACAACTCCCTGATTTCTTTATTTATGTGCGGGCTGTCGCGCCAAAACGACGCCCCCACAGCTCGACTAGCGCCTGGCGCGCTGAATCGGCCTCCGCATCCGTGAGGGTCCGTTCAGTATCTTGCATAACTACCCGGAAAGCAAGGCTTTTTCTGCCCGCGGGGAGGTTTGGACCCTGGTACAAATCGAACAGCCGCACCTCGCGCACGATGGCCGGCTTTTCGTCGGCAATCGCGTCCAATAGCTCCTGTACGCCGATGTTGGCGTTCACTAACACCGCCACATCCCGGGTGACCTGGGGAAACCTCGAGGGCACGGTTGGTTGCGGCAGCGCGATTTCCTGCAGCAGGGCCGCGTCGACCTCAAAACATACAAGTCCATGATCTATCTCGTATTTCTGCTGCCATTGCGGATGCAACTCACCAATCCAGCCGACCTCCCGGCCTTCGAGGCGCACGCGCGCAGTGCGTCCAGGATGGAAGGCTGGGTGCGAGGCCGCCTCGAATCGGGCGACGCGCGGGGAAACCAGCGCCTCGAGGTCCGCCTTGAGGTCGAACATATCCACCGACCGTGTGGCGGCCCCCCATTGCTCCTCGAAGGCAGGGCCACAGGCGGCGGCGGCGATGCGCATGGGCTGGCGCAGCCCGCCGACCTCCAGCGCACCGTCCGCGACCGACGGGTCCCGCAGGAAGACCCGCCCAACCTCGAAAACGCGGATGCGCGAGAGCTTGCGCGCGGCGTTGTAGCGCACGTTGGCCAGCAGCCCGCCAAGCAGGCTGCTGCGCATCACCGACAGCTGGCTGGCAATCGGGTTGAGCAGCCGGATCGGGTTCGTCTCGCCCGCGAGGTCCGCCTCCCACTGCGGCTCGACGAAGCTGAAGGTCATCACCTCCTGGTAGTCGCAAGCCGCCAGGTGTTCGCGCAGGTCGTGCAGGGAGCGCTTCGCCTCCTGCGTACGGGCCATTGCCGCGGGCGCGCTCGGCGGCAGCGCGGGAATGCGCTCGAAGCCGTGCACCCGCGCCACCTCCTCGATGAGGTCTTCCTCGATCTCCAGGTCGAAGCGGTAGGAGGGCGGAACGACCATGAAGCTGCCCGCCTTGTGCTTGAAGGGAAGGCCCAGCCGCTTGAACACGCTGCCGACCTCCTTCTCGGTCACCGGGATGCCGATCACCTTCTGCGCACGCGCCACGCGCAGGCGCACCGGCTTTCGCTTCGGCAGGCGCTTGACCAGGTCCACCGTCGGGCCGGGCTCGCCGCCGCAGATCTCGAGGATCAGCTGCGTGGCGCGCTCGATGCCGTCGACGTTGTTGCCGAAATCCACGCCCCGCTCGAAGCGGTGCGCGGCGTCGCTGGCGAAGTTGTAGCGCCGTGCGCGCCCGGCGACGGCGTCGGGAAAGAAGAACGCCGACTCGAGAAAGATGTTCCTCGTGCTGGTCTCGGCCTTGGTGGATTCTCCCCCCATGATGCCGGCGAGTCCAATCGGGCCCGACGCATCGGTGATGCACAGCACCGCGGCATCCACCTCGACTTCCTGCCCGTTCAGCAGCAGCAGCTTCTCGCCCTGGTGGCCCCAGCGCACCTCGATCGCGCCCTTGAGCTTGTCCTGGTCGTAGACGTGCAGCGGCCGGCCGAGCTCGAGCATCACGTAGTTGGTGACATCCACCAGCGCGGAGATCGAGCGCTGGCCGGCGCGCTCCAGGCGCTGGCGCATCCAACGCGGCGTCGGCGCAGCCGCGTTCACGCCGCGGATCACGCGCCCGGCAAAACGTCCGCAGCCTTCCGCGTGCGTGATCCTGAAAGGGTGCCGCACGTTGCTCTTCGCCACCACCGGCTTGATGGCCGGCGCCGTCAGCTTCGCGCCCGTCAGCGCCGAGACTTCGCGGGCGATGCCGAGCACCGACAGGCAGTCGGCGCGGTTCGGCGTCAGCTTGAAGGTCAGCACCTGCTCGTCCAGCTCGAGCGCCTTGCGCAGGTCCTGCCCCGGCTTCGCCGCGGCGGGCAGCTCGAGCAGGCCGGCGTGGTCCTCCGACAGCCCGAGCTCCTTCGCCGAGCACAGCATGCCCCTGCTTTCCACGCCGCGCAGCATCGCCGCCTTGATCTCGAGGCCTCCCAGTTCCGTTCCCACCAGCGCGAGCGGCGCCTTCATGCCGGCGCGCACGTTGGGCGCACCGCAAACCACCTGCAGCTTCTCCCTGCCCGCATTCACGATGCACACCGTGAGCTTGTCGGCGCCCGGGTGGCGCTCGACGGACAGGATCTCGCCCACCACCACGCCCGCCAACGGCGGCGCCACCGGCGCGCAGGCTTCGACTTCGAGGCCCGACATGGTCAACAGCTGTGCGAGCTTTTCCGTCTTCATCGACGGATCGCAGAAACTCCTCAGCCAGTGCTCGGGGACGTTCATGCAAATTGCCGCAGGAAGCGCAGGTCGCCATCGAAGAACAGGCGCAAATCGTCGATGCCGTAGCGCAGCATGGTCAGGCGCTCCAGGCCCGAGCCGAAGGCGAAGCCGATGTAGCGCTCCGGGTCGAGTCCGAAGTTGCGCACCACCTGGGGGTGCACCTGCCCCGCGCCCGACAATTCCAGCCAGCGGCCTTTGAGGGGCCCGGCGGCGAACTGCAGGTCGATCTCGGCCGAGGGCTCGGTGAACGGGAAATACGAGGGCCGGAAGCGCACTTCGAGCGCGTCGGACTCGAAGAAGCGGCGCAGGAAATCCGTATACACGCCCTTCAGGTCGGCGAAGCTGATGTGCTCGTCGATCCACAGGCCCTCCACCTGATGGAACATTGGCGAGTGCGTGGCGTCGGAATCCACGCGGTAGGTGCGGCCAGGGGCGATCACCTTGATTGGTGGCCGGTGCATGCGCGCGTAGCGCACCTGCATCGGGCTGGTGTGCGTGCGCAGCAGCAGTGGCAGGCCCTGCGCGTCCTTCAGGTCCACATAGAACGTGTCCTGCATGGAGCGCGCCGGATGGTTCTCCGGGTTGTTCAGCGCGGTGAAGTTATACCAGTCGGTCTCGATCTCCGGGCCGTCGGCGACCTCGAAGCCGATGGAGCCGAAGATCGCTTCGATCCGCTGCCAGGTGCGCACGATCGGGTGGATGCCGCCGCGTCCACGGCCGCGTCCCGGCAGCGTCACGTCGAGCGCCTCCTCGGCCAAGCGCCCCTGCAACCTGGCGCCGGCCAGCTCGGCTCGGCGCGCCTCCAGGGCCTGCTCGATGCCCTGTTTGGCGGCATTGATGCGCGCGCCGGCGGTCTTCCTGTCCTCGGGCGCGAGCGCGCCGAGCGCCTTCAGCAGCGCCGTCAGCTCGCCGTTCTTGCCGAGATAGCGCGCCTTGGCGTTTTCGAGCGCAGCCGGGTCGGCCGCGCCGCGGAATTCCGCCAGCGCGCGCTCGACGATGCTGTCGACGTCTTGCATCCCCGCGCTCCCGGCAACGGGGTCAGTGGGCGAGGCTGGCCTTGACCTGGCTGGCGATCCTGGCGAACGCTGGCTTGTCCAGCACCGCCAGATCGGCGAGCACCTTGCGGTCGATCTCGATGTTGGCGCGCTTCAGGCCGGCCATGAAGGTGGAGTAACTCATCCCCAGTTCGCGCACCGCCGCGTTGATGCGCGCGATCCACAGCGCGCGGAAGGTGCGCTTGCGGTTGCGGCGATCGCGGTAGGCGTACTGTCCCGCCTTCATCACCGCTTCCTTGGCGATGCGGTAGACGTTGCCCCGGCGGCCGCGGAAGCCCTTGGCCAGCTTGAGGACCTTCTTGTGGCGCGCGCGCGCCGTGACTCCCCGCTTGACTCTTGGCATGGCGTGCCCCTTAGGACGCGTAGGGCAGCATGGCGCGCACTGCCCGTTTGTTGGTGGCGTGCACTTCCGTCGTGCCGCGCAGGTGGCGCTTTCGCTTGGTGGACTTCTTGGTCAGGATGTGGCGCATGTAGGCCTGCGAGCGCTTGATGCTGCCGGAGGAGCGGATCTTGAAACGCTTCGCGGCGGACTTCTTGGTCTTCACTTTGGGCACGGCACGGCTCCTTCTGTTCTAGCTTGACGCCGGGCGGCCCGCCATGCGGACTCTTGAAGCCTCGGCCATCACTTGTGCTCGCGGCGACCGCTAGGTCGCTGCGGCGGGTTTTGCTGCTGCTTCCTTCTTTGCCTTCGGTTCCCTGGCTTCTTTCGGCTCTTTCGCTTCCTTCGCGGCCCTGGGCTTGGCCTTGGGCGGCACGCCCTTCTTCTTCGGCGCGAGCACCATCACCATCTGCCGGCCCTCGAGCTTGGGGAACTGCTCCACCAGCCCGACGGCTTCCAGGTCCGCCTTCACGCGCTCCAGCAGCCGTACGCCGAACTCCTGGTGCGCCATCTCGCGGCCGCGGAAGCGCAACGTCACCTTGGCCTTGTCGCCCTCCTCCAGGAACTGGATCAGCTTGCCCAGCTTGATCTTGTAGTCGCCTTCGTCGGTGCCCGGGCGGAACTTGATCTCCTTGACCTGGATCTGCTTCTGCTTGAGCTTGGCTTCGTGCGCCTTCTTCTGCTCCCGGTAGCGGAACTTGCCATAGTCCATCAGCTTGCAGACCGGCGGCACCGCGAGCGGCGCGATCTCCACCAGGTCCACGTTCTGCTCCTCCGCCATGCGCAACGCATCGGCGATGGCCACGATGCCGAGCTGCTCTCCCTGCTCACCGACCAGCCGCACCTGTGGCGCGTTGATCTCCCCGTTGATGCGCTGCGATCTTTCGAGTGCGATGGGTGACAGCTCCTCTGCTCGTCAAAAAAACCGGCCGTGCTGCTTACGCGCCCGCCTCGTTGCGGAGGCGTGCGATGAAGGCATCCAGCGCCATGGCGCCGAGATCTTCACCGCCGCGCGTGCGCACGGCCACCGATCCAGCCTGCTTTTCCTTGTCTCCCACCACCAACTGGTAGGGGAGCTTTTGCAAGCTATGTTCGCGAATCTTATAGGAAATTTTCTCGTTTCGCAAATCTTCGAGGGCGCGGAATCCCGCTTGGCGCAGGGCCTCCGCGACGCTCCTGGCGTAGTCCGCCTGATGCTCCGAGATGTTCATCACCATCACCTGTTCGGGCGCCAGCCAGAGCGGGAAGGCGCCCCCGAAATGCTCGATCAGGATGCCCAGGAAGCGCTCCATCGAGCCGATGATCGCCCGGTGCAGCATCACGGGCACGTGCCGGGCATTGTCCTCGCCGACGTACTCGGCGCCGAGCAGCCCCGGCATGCTGAAGTCCACCTGCATGGTGCCGCACTGCCAGACCCGGCCGATGGCGTCCTTGAGCGAATACTCGATCTTCGGCCCGTAGAAGGCGCCCTCGTCCGGCGACAGCGTGTATTTGACGCCCGAGCGGCGCAGCGATTCCATCAGGGCCGCTTCGGCCTTGTCCCAGCTCGCGTCCGAGCCGATGCGCTTCTGCGGCCGCGTCGCCACCTTGTAGATGATGTCGGTGAAGCCGAAGTGCGCGTAGACCTTCTGCAGCAGCGCGGTGTACTGCACGCACTCCTGCAGGATCTGATCCTCGGTGCAGAAGATATGGCCGTCGTCCTGCGTGAAGCCGCGCACGCGCAGCAGGCCGTGCAGCGCCCCCGAGGGCTCGTTGCGGTGACAGGAACCGAACTCGCCGTAGCGCAGCGGCAGCTCGCGGTAGCTGCGGATGCCCTTGTTGAAGATCAGGATGTGCCCCGGGCAGTTCATCGGCTTCACGGCGTAGGCGCGCTTCTCCGACTCGGTGAAGAACATGTTCTCGCGAAAATTGTCCCAGTGGCCGGTGCGCTTCCACAGGCTGACGTCCAGGATCTGCGGGCCGCGCACCTCGCGGTAGCCGTTGTCGCGGTAGACCTGCCGCATGTATTGCTCGACGCACTGCCACAGCACCCAGCCCTTCGGGTGCCAGAACACCAGCCCCGGTGCCTCCTCCTCCATGTGGAACAGGTCCAGCTGGGTGCCGAGGCGCCGGTGGTCGCGCTTCTCGGCCTCCTCCAGCATCTTCAGATACGCGTCCTGGTCCTCCTTTTTCGCCCAGGCCGTGCCGTAGATGCGCTGGAGCATCTCGTTTTTCGAGTCGCCGCGCCAGTAGGCGCCCGCCACGCGCATCAGCTTGAACACCTTGAGCTTGCCGGTCGAAGGCACGTGCGGCCCGCGGCACAGGTCCGTGAAATCGCCTTGGGAGTAAAGGGATATTTCCTGGTCTCCCGGTATGGACTTGATGATTTCCGCTTTGTAGATTTCACCAAGCAAGGCAAATTTGGCAACTGCAGCATCGCGCGGCATCACCGCCCGTTCCACCTTTAGATCCCGCTTTGCGATCTCGGCCATGCGCTTTTCGATCGCCGCCAGGTCCTCCGGCGTGAACGGGCGCCGGTAGGCGAAATCGTAGTAAAAGCCGTTGTCGATCACCGGCCCGATGGTCACCTGGGCCTCGGGGAACAGCTCCTTCACCGCGTGCGCGAGCAGGTGCGCCGTGGAATGGCGCAGGATGTCGAGGCCTTCGGGGTCGCGCTCGGTGACGATCGCCAAGCCGGCGTCGCGCTCGATGCGGAAGCTCGTGTCCACCAGTTTGCCGTCGACCTTGCCGGCGAGCGCGGCGCGCGCCAGGCCGGCGCCGATGGACTGCGCCACCTCGGCGACGCTGACCGGGCCCGCGAAGCTCTTCACCGAGCCGTCTGGGAGCTTGATATTGGGCAAGATGTTGGTAGGCGCGATTGGACTCGAACCAACGACCCCTACCATGTCAAGGTAGTGCTCTAACCAGCTGAGCTACGCGCCTGGTGGAACGAGGGGCGGAATTTTAACTGAAGCGTCACATCCACGGAACAAGATCGCGACCATGCCGTTCCAATGCAGATGGACCTGATTCTCTGGCGCCACGCCGAGGCCGAGGATGGCGCGCCCGACCTCGAGCGCCGCCTCACGCCGCGGGGCCACAAGCACGCCGAGCACGTGGCGCAGTGGCTGCTGCAGCGGCTGCCGGCGAAGTTCGTCGTGCTGGCCAGCCCGGCGCGCCGCGCGCAGGAGACCGCGCAGGCGCTGGGCGTGCCCTTCAAGACCGTGGCGCAGCTCTCGCCCGGCGCGTCGGTGGCGCAGATCCTCGCGGCCGCCGGCTGGCCGGAGCGCAAGAACGCCGTGGTGGTAGTCGGGCACCAGCCGGACCTGGGGCGCACCGCGGCGCAGCTGGTATCGGGCGCCGCGACCGGCTGGAGCATCAAGAAGGGCGGCGCGTGGTGGCTGACCAACCGCGTGCGGGAAGACGAAGCCCAGGTGGTGGTGCGCGCCGTGGTGGCGCCCGACCTGCTGTAGGGTGGGCTCCAGCCCACCCTACGTGCGACTAAGCACCGACACCTTCTTGTCGGAGAGCCCGCTCACCTCGAGCTTCATGCCGACCGCCTTCCAGTGGCCGGCCTCGTCCTCCAGTGCCGCCGCGCTCAAGGGGTTTTCGTCCAGCCAGCTCTGCGCCAGCTCGATCTCGAAGCCGCCCTCGTTGCCCGCCACGCGCAGCAGCGGCAGCCTGACCTCGGTGCGGCTGCGCAGGATCAGCGAGGCCAGGCGCAGCGCGAACACCAGGGGCCAATCGGCCGCTTCCAGGCCCGCGTCGTGCATCTTGCCCAGCTTGCCGCGATGCGCGAGCACGATGCGCGCCAGCCGCTGCTGTTCCATGCGCGAGAAGCCGGGCATGTCGGCGTTCTGCAGCACGTAGGCGGAATGCTTGTGGTATTGCGCGTGCTCGATCGACAGGCCGATCTCGGCGAGGCTCGCCGCCCAGTCGAGCAGCAGGCGGTCGGCGTCGTCCTCGCGCTCGCGCCCCGGCGCCAGCGCGTCGTAGATCGTCAGCGCCAGCCGCCGCACGCGCTCGGCCTGCGCCGCCTCCACGTGGTAGCGGCGCAGGAACTGCGCCACTGTGGCCGCGCGCATGTCGCGGTGCTGCACCCGGCCGAGCAGGTCGTAGAGCACGCCGTGGCGCAGGGCGCCGTCGGACACCGCCATCGCCTCCAGTCCCAGTTCGTCGAACACCGCGCCCAGGATGGCAAGGCCGCCGGGCAGCACCGGCGCGCGGTTGGCGCGCAACCCGGCGATGCGGTCCGGGTCGGCCCGCTCCTGCTTGAGGAGCAGGCTGCGCAGGCGCTCCAGGCCGTCGCGCGTGATGCCCTGCGCGGCGTAGCCGTTCTCGCGCAGGATATTCTCGATCGAGCGCGCGGTGCCCGAAGAGCCCACCGCCTCCTGCCAGCCGGCGGCGCGGTAGGCGCGCGCGATGCCCGCCACTTCCTGACGCGCAGCGAGCTCGGCGGCCTTGAGCCTGGATTTTTCCACCTTGCCGTCGGGAAAGTATTTCAGGCTGTAGCTCACGCAGCCCATGTACAGCGACTCGGTGAGCTGCGGCTCCAGCCCCTCGCCGACGATGAACTCGGTCGAGCCGCCGCCGATGTCCACCACCAGCCGGTGGTGCTGCGCCGGCGGCATCGAGTGCGCCACGCCGAGATAGATCAGGCGCGCCTCCTCGCGGCCGGCGATCACCTCGATCGGGAAGCCGAGCACCTGGCGCGCCTCGCGCAGGAACTGCGGCGCGTTCTTGGCCACGCGCAGCGTATTGGTGCCCACCGCGCGCACCGCCTGGCGCGGCAAGCCGCGCAGCCGCTCGCCGAACTTGCGCAGGGCCTCCAGCGCGCGCGCCTGGGTTGCGCGGTCGATGCGCTTGTCCGCGGTGAGGCCGGCGCCGATGCGCACCACCTCGCGCAGCGAATCGAGCGGGTAGATCTGGCCGTCGACGGCGCGCCCGATCTGCAGGTGAAAGCTGTTCGAGCCGAGGTCGACCGCCGCCAGCGTGTCCGGGCGCGGCATACGCCGGCCAGAATAGCCTAGCCGCGCAGTTCCTGCTCGATCTCGGCGACGGTGGCGTGGCGCACGTCGGCGCCCTTCACCGCGTAGATGGCGTGCTCGGCGATGTTCTTGGCGTGGTCGCCGATGCGCTCGAGCGCCTTGGCGACGAACAGCAGGTCGAGGCCGGCCGTGATGGTGCGCGGGTCCTCGATCATGGTGATGATGAGCTGGCGCAGGATGGCGCGGAACGCGTCGTTTACCTCGGCGTCGCGCCGCACCACCTCGGCCGTGCCGGCCAGGTCCAGCCGCTCGAAGGCATCGAGCGCCCGGCGCAGCATGCCCGCGACCAGCCGCGCCATGCGCCGTACTTCGGCCTGCCCCGGCAGGCGCGCCTTGCGCGCCTGCAGCGCGATCTTCTTCGCTTCGTCGCCGACGCGCTCCAGATCGGTGGTCACCTTCAGCATCGCAGTCAGCAGCCGCAGGTCGCCGGCCGCCGGCTGGCGGCGCGCGATGATGTGGCTGGCCAGTTCGTCGATCGAACACTCCAGCGCGTTGATCACCGCCTCGTGGCGCAGCACCTGGTCGATGAGCGCCAGCGAACCCGTGGCCAGGCATTCGACGGCGTCCGCGCTCTGGCGCTCGACGCGCGCCCCCATCTGCAGCACGAGCGCATGCGCCTGCTCGAGCTGCTGGTCGTATTCCTTCGAGGTATGAGGGGCTTGCGGAGTCGGCATCGCCGACGCAGGCTAGCGCCCGAATGTGACAGGCCGATGGCACGCCGAAATATGTAACTTCCCGGTCATGCCGGACGGGTAAAATGCTGTTCCCCGCGCGCCGCATTCCTGCGGTGGCCCGCGATGAAAAGAGACCTGCCCGCCGCGCATTACCTGAACCGCGAACTCGGTTTGCTCGAGTTCAACCGGCGCGTGCTCGCGCAGGCGGCGGACGACTCGGTGCCGCTGCTCGAGCGCCTGCTGTTCCTGACCATCGTTTCGTCCAACCTGGACGAGTTCTTCGAGATCCGCGTCGCCGGCCTCAAGGAGCAGATCAAGCTCAACCTGCCCGAGCCCGGTCCCGACGGCAAGGGCCCGCAGGAGGTGTTCGCGGCCGTGAGCCGCGAGGCGCGCGCCATCGTCGCCGAGCAGTACCGGCTGCTGAACGAAGTGGTGCTGCCGGCGCTGGCCGGATCGGGCATCGTGTTCCCGCGGCGCGAGCAGTGGACCGTGGCGCAGAAGCAGTGGATCCGCGACTACTTCTTCCGCGAGCTGCTGCCGGTGCTCACGCCGATCGGCCTGGACCCGGCGCACCCGTTCCCCAAGGTGCTCAACAAGAGCCTCAACCTCGCCGTGGAACTGGTCGGGCGCGACGCCTTCGGGCGCAATTCGGGCGCGGCGATCGTGCAGGCGCCGCGCGCCCTGCCGCGCGTGATCCGCCTGCCGCAGGACATCGGCGGCGCGCACCACTCCTTCGTGTTCCTGTCCTCGATCCTTCACGCGCACGTCGACGAGCTGTTCGCCGGCATGAAGGTGCTGGGCTGCTACCAGTTCCGCGTCACGCGCAATTCCAACCTGTTCGTCGACGAGGAAGAGATCAAGAACCTGCACACCGCGCTCAAGGGCGAGCTGCTGCACCGCCACTTCGGCGACGCGGTGCGCCTGGAGGTGGCCGACAACTGCTCGCAGCCGATGGTCGACTTTCTGCTGCAGCAATTCGGCCTGGGCGACGAGGACCTGTACCGCGTCGAGGGCCCGGTCAACCTGTACCGCCTGCGCGAGGTGCCCGACCGGGTGGACCGCCCCGACCTCAAGTTCCCGCCGTTCCTGCCGGGGCTGCCGGCGCCGCTGGAGGAGCGCAGCGACCTGTTCGAACTGCTCAAGAAGCAGGACGTGCTGCTGCATCACCCGTACCAGTCGTTCATGCCGGTGATCGACTTCATCCGCACCACCGCGGCCGACCCGAACGTGATCGCCATCAAGCAGACGGTGTACCGCACCGGCACCGACTCGGAGCTGATGGAAATCCTGGTGGAGGCGGCGCGCCGCGGCAAGGAAGTGACCGTGGTGGTGGAGCTGATGGCGCGCTTCGACGAGGAGGCCAACCTCAACTGGGCGGCGCGGCTGGAGGAGGTCGGCGCGCACGTCGTGTACGGCGTGGTCGGCCACAAGACGCACGCCAAGATGGCGCTGATCGTGCGGCGCGAGGACACCGAAGCGGGCACGGTGCTGCGGCGCTACGTGCACCTCGCCACCGGCAACTACCATCCGCGCACCGCGCGCCTGTACACCGATTTCGGCCTGCTCACCGCCAACGAAGAGCTGTGCGCCGACGTCGCCGAGGTGTTCAAGCAGCTCACCGGCCTGGGGCGCGCCGGGAAGATGAAGCACATCTGGCAGTCGCCGTTCACGCTGCACAAGCGCGTGCTCACCGCGATCCAGAACGAGGCGCGCCTCGCGCGCGACGGCCAGCCGGCGCGCATCATCGCCAAGATGAACGCGCTCCTCGACCCGCAGGTGATCGACGAGCTCTACCTGGCCTCGCAGGCCGGCGTGAAGATCGACCTCGTGGTGCGCGGCGTGTGCGCGCTCAGGCCGGGCATCGAGGGACTGTCGGAGAACATCCGCGTGCGCTCGGTGATCGGGCGCTTCCTCGAGCACTCGCGCGTGTTCTACTTCCTCAACGGCGGCGCGGAGGACGTGTACCTGGCGAGCGCGGACTGGATGGGGCGCAATTTCTTCCGCCGCATCGAGCTGTGCTTCCCGGTGCTCGACCCGGCCCTCAAGCGCCGCGTGGTGCGCGAGGGCCTGCAACCCTACCTCGACGACAACGGCCAGGCCTGGGCGATGGACGCCGACGGCGGCTATGCGCGCGTCAAGCCGCGGCGCGGCCGGCGCCGCTCGGCGCAGGAGGAGCT
>JBGPPD010000008.1:0-33784 GCA_041488375.1 Gammaproteobacteria bacterium
GCCCAAGTGTCGTCTTGCGACGCCGGGACCCGCTGCTCGCCGCTCATTTCCATGCGCTGCTCTCCGTTTTCCGCGCCAGGGGCCGGCGCAACGTGTGCGCCAGGTCGACCAGGCTCTTCAGATTATGCACCGGCAGGAACAGGTCCACGTGCGGCAGCATGGCGCGCACCCCCGCCGGCTTGGCCTCGAACTTGTCGTAGCGCAGCAGCGGATTGAGCCAGACGAGGAATCGGCAGGACTTGGACAGCCGCTCCATCTCCTCGCCCAGGCCTTCGCCGGCCTCGCGGTCCAATCCGTCGGACACCAGCAGGACGCAGGCATTCTGGCCGAGCAGCCGGCGCGCCCAGCGCCAGTTGAACTCGCGCAGGCACACGCCGATGCGCGTGCCGCCGGACCAGTCCTTGATCGCGTCGGCGACGCGCGTCATCGCCACGTCGACATCGCGGTGGCGCAGCTGGCGCGTCACATTGGTGAGCCGGGTGCCGAAGACGAAGGTGTGCACCCGGTCGCGGTCGTTGGTGAGCGCGTGCAGGAAATGCAGGAACATGCGCGCGTAGGGGTTCATCGAGCCGGAGATGTCGCACAGCACCACCAGCGGCGGGTGGATCTCGACCGCCTTCGAGCGCACCAGCGGGATCACGTCGCCGCCCTCGCGCAGGGATTCGCGCAGCGTGGCGCGCAGATGCACGCGCCGGCCGCGCAGGTCGGGTGCGTGGCGGCGGGTGCGGATCAGCGGCAGCGGCAGGCGCAGCTGGCGGATCATCTTCTTCGCCTCGGCCAGCTCCGCCGCGGACATGGTGTCGAAATCCATGCGCTGCAGCACCTCGCGCGCCGAGAAGGTGAGCCGCGCATCCATTTCCACTTTCTGCTCTTCGGGCTCCTCCTCGGGCTTCTTCTGGCCGAACAGCGCGTCGGTCAGGCGCTGGCTTTGCTGGTCCTCGGGCTTGGGCGTGCGGCCGTAGGTCTGCGGCAGCAGCATCTGCATCATCTTTTCCGTGAGCTTGGGGTCGCGCCAGAACAGGCGGAACGCCTGGTCGAAGATCGGTCGCTGCTCTTCGCGCGACAGCAGCACCGCGGACATGGTCCAGTACCAGTCCTCGCGCCCGTGGGAGGTACTGAGGGCGCCGGCGATTTCCAGCGCGCGCACGCAATCCACCACGCGGTCCGGGCCGACGCGCAGGCCCGCGCCGCGCAGCAGGCGCGCGAAGTGCATCACGTTCTCGGACAGCTTGCCGCGCGCCGCGGCCGCCTCGAGCTGCGGCAGCATCTAGGCCGCGGCGGCCGCGCTCTTGGCCTCGGTCACCAGGCGCGCGGCTTCCTCCCCTGCGATCTTTTCGATGTCGTCCTGGTACTTGAGCAGCACGCCGAGCGTGTTGTTGACCGTCTCCGGGTCGAGCGCGATCTTGTCCAGCGCCACCAGGCAGTTCGCCCAGTCGATGGTCTCGGCGACCCCGGGCAGCTTGTACAGGTCCACGCCGCGCAGGCGCTGCACGAACGCCACCACTTCTTTCGACAGCGCCGCCGACGCCTTGGGCGCCTTGCGCTTGAGGATTTCCAGCTCGCGGCGCGCGTCCGGGTAGTCCACCCAGTGGTAGAAGCAGCGGCGCTTGACCGCGTCGTGGATCTCGCGCGTGCGGTTCGAGGTGATGATGACGATCGGCGGTTCGGCCGCTTTCAGCGTGCCGATTTCCGGCACCGTGATCTGCCAGTCCGACAGCACTTCGAGCAGGTAGGCCTCGAAGGGCTCGTCGGTGCGGTCCAGCTCGTCGATCAGCAGCACCGGGGCATTGCCACCCTTGCCTTCCAGCGCCAGGGCGAGGGGGCGCTTGATCAGGAAGCGGTCCGCGAAGATGTCGTGCGAGATCTTGTCCTTCGACTTTTCTCCCGCGGCCTCCGCCAGCCGGATCTCGATCATCTGCCGCGGGTAGTTCCATTCGTAGGCCGCCTGTGCGATGTCCAGCCCCTCGTAGCACTGCAGGCGGATCAGTTCCCGGCCCAGAGACTGCGCGATCACCTTGGCGATCTCGGTCTTGCCGGTGCCGGCCTCGCCCTCGAGAAACAGCGGGCGCTGCATGGCGAGCGAAAGGTACAGCGCGGTGGCGAGGCTGCGGTCGGCGACATACTCGGCCGAGGTCAGCAGCTTGAGGGTGTCGTCGATCGAGGCGGGAATGGATGCGGGCAGGGATGTGGGCATAAAAAAGCCCGCTCGAAGCGGGCTTGCGGGAGCGAAAGACTATTCTATTTCATCGCGGCTTCCACCGCGCGCTTGGCCATCACGGTGATCAGGTGCGCCCGGTACTCGGCCGAGGCGTGCAGGTCGCTGTTCAAGCCGTCGGCCTTGACCTTCAGGTTCGCCACCGACTCCGGCGCGAACTTGGCGCCGAGCGCCTTCTCCATCTCGGCCAGGCGCAGCACGCAGGGCGCGGCGCCGGTCACCGCGACCCGCACGCCGGCGCCGGTGTCGGCCACGAACACGCCGACGATGGCGAAGCGCGAAGCCTGGTTCTTGAATTTCATGTACGCGGCGCGCTTCGGGATCGGGAACGACACCGAGGTGATGATCTCGCCCGGCTTGAGCGCCGTCTCGTACAACCCCTTGAAGAACTTGTCGGCCGCGTGCGTGCCCTTGGTGGTGGTGATGGTGGCCCCAAGGCCCAGCACCGCGGCCGGGTAGTCGGCCGCCGGGTCGTTGTTGGCGAGCGCCCCGCCCAGGGTGCCCATGTTGCGCACCTGGCGGTCGCCGATCATGCCGGCCAGCGCGGCGAGCGCAGGGATCGCCTTTTGCACCTCGGCGGAGCCGGCGACCTCGGCATGGCGGGTCATCGCGCCGATGCTGACGCTCTTGGCGTCGACTTTGATGCCGGCGAGGTCCTTGATCATGCCGATGTCGACGATGTCCGTCGGCGCCGCGAGGCGCAGCTTCATCGCCTGTACCAGCGACTGGCCGCCGGCGAGCACCTTGGCCTCGACCTTCACGGCCTGCGCGGCGGCGTCGTTCACGTTGCTGGGGCGGTGGTAATTGAATGCGTGCATGGCGTTCTCCTCAGGCCGCTTTCTTGCTCTGCAATGCTTTCCACACCGTCTGCGGGGTCGCAGGCATGGGCAGGTCCTTGATGCCGAGCGCATCCGTGATCGCGTTCATGAGCGCCGCCGGCGCGCCGATGGCCCCGGCTTCGCCGCAGCCCTTCACGCCCAGCGGGTTGTGGGTGCAGGCCGTTTCACGCGTATCCACCTTGTAGGAGGGCACGTCGTCGGCGCGCGGGATGCAGTAGTCCATGAACGAGCCGGTGGTCAGCTGTCCCGTGGCGTCGTAGCGGCAGCCCTCGGTCAGCGCCTGGCCGATGCCCTGCGTGATTCCGCCGTGCACCTGGCCCTCCACGATCATCGGGTTGACGATCTTGCCGAAGTCATCCACCGCGGTGAAGTTGACGACCTTGGTGGTGCCCGTTTCGCGATCGATCTCCACTTCGCAGACGTAGGTGCCGGCAGGGAAGGTGAAATTCGACGGATCGTAGAACGCGTTCTCATTCAGCCCGGGTTCGAGCTTGTCGTGCGGGTAGTTGTGCGGCACGTAGGCCGCGAACGCCACCTCGCCGAACATCTTCTGCTTGTCGGTGCCCGCCACCTTGAACACGCCGCGGTCGTACTCGATGTCGCCCTCCGCGGCCTCCAACAGGTGGGCCGCGATCTTCTTGCCCTTGGCGATGATCTTGTCCATCGCCTTCACGATGGCGGTGCCGCCCACGGCGAGCGAGCGCGAGCCGTAGGTGCCCATGCCGAACAGGACCTTGGAGGTGTCGCCGTGCACGATGTCGACGCTTTCGATCGGCAGGCCGAACCGGTCGGCCACCACCTGCGCGAAGGTGGTCTCGTGCCCCTGGCCGTGCGAATGCGAGCCCGTGAACACGGTGACCGAGCCGGTCGGGTGCACGCGGATCTCGCCCGCTTCGAACAGTCCCGCGCGCGCGCCGAGTGCCCCGGCGACCGCCGAGGGCGCGATGCCGCAGGCTTCGATGTACGCCGCATAGCCCAGGCCGCGCAGCTTGCCGCGCGCCTCGGCTTCCTTGCGGCGCTGCGGGAAGCCGGCCACGTCGGCCAGCTTGATCGCGGCGGCCATGGTGGCCTCGTAGTCGCCGATGTCGTAGAGCAGCGCCACCGGCGTCTGGTAGGGGAACTGCTTGATGAAGTTGCGGCGCCGGATCTCCGCCGGGTCGAGCTTCATCTCGCGCGCCGCGGTTTCCACCAGGCGCTCCACCACGTAAGTCGCTTCCGGGCGTCCGGCGCCGCGATAGGCGTCCACTGGCGCGGTATTGGTGAACACCGCGGTCACCTCGACATGGATCGCCGGGGTGGTGTATTGCCCGGCGAGCAAAGTCGCGTAGAGGATCGTCGGGATCGCCGAGGCGAAGGTGGACAGGTAGGCCCCCATGTTCGCCGTAGTCTTCACCCGCAGGGCGAGGAACTTGCCATCCTTGTCCATCGCCAGCTCGGCGATGGTGTGGTGGTCGCGGCCATGCGCGTCGGAGACGAAGGACTCCGAGCGCTCGGCGGTCCATTTCACGGGGCGGTTGACCTGCTTGGAGGCCCAGGTGACCACCACGTCCTCGGCGTACAGGTAGATCTTCGAGCCGAAGCCGCCGCCGACGTCGGGCGCCACCACGCGCAGCTTGTGCTCGGGCAGGCCGAGCACGAATGCCGCCATCAGCAGTCGCTCGACGTGCGGGTTCTGGTTCGAGACGTACAGCGTGTAGGCATCTTCGGCGCGCGAATACAGCCCGATCGCGGCGCGCGGCTCGATCGCGTTCGGGATCAGCCGGTTGTTGACGAACTCGAGCTTGGTGACGTGCGCCGCCTTGGCGAAGGCCGCATCCGTCGCAGCCTTGTCGCCCAACGCCCATACGTAGCAGGTATTGTCCGGCGCGACGTCGTGCAGCTGAGGTGCGCCCTTGGCGCGAGCCATGGACGCATCGGCCACCGCCGCCAGCACTTCGTAGTCCACCTCGACCAGCTCCGCCGCGTCGCTCGCCTCGTCGAGCGTTTCCGCAATCACCACGGCGACGTGGTCGCCGACATAGCGCGCCTTGCCTTGGGCGAGGCAGGGGTGCGGCGGCTCCTTCATCGGTTGGCCGGCGACGTCGGTGATCAGCCAGCCGCAGGGCAGCCCGCCGACCTTGGCGGCGGCGAGGTCCTCGCCCGTGAACACGGCGATCACCCCCGGCGCCTTGAGCGCCTTGTCCTTGCGGATCGACCTGATTTTCGCGTGCGCATGCGGCGAGCGCACGAACACGGCGTGCGTCTGCCTTTGAATCGTCACGTCGTCGGTGTACTGGCCCGCGCCGGTGAGGAAGCGGTAGTCCTCTTTGCGCTGTATGCGAGCGCCGATCAGTGGTGCACCCATGGGGGTCTCCTTACTTGCCGGCGGCCATGGCCTTGGAACCGGCCACGATCGACTTGACGATGTTGTGGTAGCCCGTGCAGCGGCACAGGTTGCCTTCGAGGGATTCGCGTACCTGTAGCTCGCTGGCGTTCGGATGGCGCTTGGCGAAATCCACTGCGTTCATCACCATGCCCGGCGTGCAGAAACCGCACTGCAATCCGTGGTTCTCTTTGAACGCGGCCTGCATCGCGTGCAGGGTGCCGTCGGCCTTGGCGAGTCCCTCGATGGTCAAGATCTCCGCCCCTTCGGCCTGCATCGCGAGTATCGAGCAGGACTTCACCGCCTTGCCGTTCATGTGCACGGTGCAGGCGCCGCACTGCGCGGTGTCACAGCCGACGTGGGTGCCGGTGAGACGCAGGTTCTCGCGGATGAAGGTGACGAGCAGCGTGCGCGCCTCGACCTCCACGGAGACAGCCTTGCCGTTGACCTTCATGGATACCCGGATTGCCATGCTGCCTCCTTGTCGTTCAGATTTCTGCGGACCGGCGGGGAGGCCATCCTAGCCAAGCGCTTTCGCCGTAGCAATGTTGCACTGCAACAGGGGGTACCCCGTGCCTGCGTAAGCGCCCCGCAAGCTTGCAGCAAGGCGGGGGCAAACTCGCTTGCCTAACTTGATGCGCCCATGTCCCAGGCGCCGCACGGCCGCATTCTCATCGTCGAGGACGACCCGTCTCTGGCCAGCGGCCTCGCGAGTGGCCTGGCGCAGGCGGGTTTCGCGGTTACGGTCTGCTCGAGTGGCGAGCTCGCGCTGGTCGCGCTGCGTCGCGGCGCTATGATTGACGCTCCCATGCGTATTCTCATCGTCGAGGACGACAGCATCCTGGGCAGCGGCCTGGTGCGCATTCTGCAGGCCGAAGGCTACGCGGTGGACCTGATGCCGCGCGGCGAGCAGGCGGTACAGGCCGCCGAGCGCGAGCGCTTCGACCTGGTGATCCTCGACATCGGCCTGCCGGGCATCGACGGTTTCGAGGTGTTGCGCCGCCTGCGCGAGGGCGCACAGCGCATGCCGGTGTTGGTGCTCACTGCGCGGGACACTGTCGACGACCGGGTGCACGGGCTGGACCTGGGCGCCGACGATTATCTGGCCAAGCCGTTTGCCATGCCCGAGCTGGCGGCGAGGGTACGCGCGCTGATCCGGCGCTCGCAGGCACAGAGCGGGCCGCGCGTGGTGCACGGCCCGCTGGCGCTGGACACCGTGGCGCGGCGCGCGTTCCTGCGCGGCGCGCCGCTCGACCTGGCGGCGCGCGAATGGGCGGTACTCGAAGTCCTTTTGGCGCGGGTCGAGCGCATCGTGTCGAAGGAGTCGATCATCCAGGCGGTGGCCAGCTGGGGCGACGAGTTGTCCCCGAACGCCATCGAGGTGTACGTGTCCCGGCTGCGCGCCAAGCTCGAACCGGCCGGCATCCGCATCCGCACCGTGCGCGGCTTCGGCTACATGCTGGAGGAGTACGCGGAGGCGCCATGAAGCAGCGCAGCCTGCGCGCGCTGCTGTTGCGCCTGCTGTTGCTGCCGGTGGCCGGTGTGCTCGCCATCGGCACCTACGCGGCCTACCGGGTCGCGGGTTTTCCGGGCGCCGAGGCCTACGATCAGTCCCTGCTCAATACCGCGTTGGCGCTGGGCGAGCGCATCCGCGTGCAGGACGGGCGCGTCGGCTTCGACCTGCCCAATGTCGCCGAGCGCATTGCGCGCTCCGACAAGTACGACGAGATCTACTACGTGGTGCGCGGGCCGCGCGGCGAGCGCGTCGCGGGCGACGCCGGGCTGCCGCGGCCGCCCATCGGCGCGGAGGCGGTCGATGGCGTCGTGGCGCTCGATGGCGAGTACGAGGGCAAGCCGGTGCGCGTGGCTACCATCGAGGTTCCTTGTGGGGGGCTGACCTGCACGGTGTCGGTCGCCGAGACCACCCACAAGCGCCAGCGCCTGGTACGCGAAATCCTCGCCTCCAGCGTATTGCCGCTGGCGCTGCTGGCCGTGGTCACGCTGGCGCTGGTGTGGTTCGGCGTGGCGCGCGGTTTGCGCCCGCTGCAGGATCTTTCCCGCGAGATCAGCGCGCGCTCGCCGCGCGACCTGCGGCCGCTGGACGCCGGCCGGTCGCCGGCCGAGGCGCGGCCCCTGGTCGATAGCATCAACCACCTGCTGGTCGAGGTGACCGAGGCCAACCGCAATCAGCAGCGCTTCCTCGCCAACGCCGCGCACCAGCTGCGAACGCCCCTTGCCGGCCTGCAGGCGCATGCCGAGCTCGCGCTGTCGCAGCCGGTGCCGCCGGCGTGCCGCGCCGAGCTCGAGCAGGTGTACGGCGCCTCGGTGCGCACCGCGCGCCTTGCCAACCAGCTGCTCGCGCTGGCGCGCGTGGAGGCGGGCGTGCGCGCGGAAAGCGGCAGGTCGCGCGCCGACCTGCGCCAGGTGGTCGAGAGCGCCGCCGACGAGTGGGTGCATCGCGCCCTCGACCGCGACATCGACCTGGGCTTCGAGCTCGCCGACGCGGCGGTGACCGGTGACGCGTTCCTGCTGCGCGAGGCGCTGGCCAACCTGGTGCACAACGCCCTCGAGTACACGCCCGCCGGCGGCCGCGTCACCGTGCGCACCGCCAACGGCGACACGCAGGTGCGCGTCGAGGTCGAGGACGACGGCCCGGGCATCGCCCCGGCCGAGCGCGGCCGCGTGCTGGAGCGCTTTTACCGCGCGCCGGGGACCGCCGGCACGGGCAGCGGGCTGGGCCTGGCGATCGTGCGCGAGATCGCCGCCGCCCACGGCGCCGAGATCGAAATCGGCGCAGGCGAGGGCGGGCGCGGCTGCCGCGTCGCCCTGTTGTTCCGCGCGGGAGTAAACTAGCGGGCATGGATTCCGTCGATATCGAAGTGCTGCGCAGCGCCGAGGCCTGGCGCCGGGCGGGCCACCGGGTCACTCTCGGCACCATCGTCAAGACCTGGGGCTCGGCGCCGCGCCCGGTGGGCGCGCTGGTGGCGGTCCGCGGCGACGGCCAGGTGGTCGGCTCCGTGTCCGGCGGCTGCGTCGAGGATGACCTGGTGGAAAAGGTGCGCGCGCAGGCGGTGGCGAAGGACTTGCCGCAGCTCCTGACCTACGGTGTGAGCAACGAGGAGGCGACGCGCTGGGGCCTGCCCTGCGGCGGCACGCTGCAGGTGGTGCTCGAGCCGGTGACGGAGGCCAGCGCCCTCGGCGGGCTGCTGGAGACGATATCGAAGCAGCAGCTGGTGAAGCGCCGGCTGGACATGAAAACCGGCCGCGTCACCCTGCAGCCCGGCCAGTGGCAGGACGCGCTCGAGTTCGACGGCGGCGCGCTCGTCACGGTGCACGGGCCGCGCTGGCGCCTGGTGCTGATCGGCGCCGGCCAGCTCACGCAGTACCTCGCCGAGATGGCGCGCATGCTCGACTACCACGTCAGCGTGATCGAGCCGCGCGAGGAGTACGCGAGCGGCTGGAACGTTGCCGGCATCCAACTGGACCACCGCATGCCAGACGACGTGATCGCCGCCATGAACCTGGACGGACACAGCGCCGTGGTGGCGCTGACGCACGACCCGAAAATCGACGATCTGGCGCTGATGGAGGCGCTGAAATCCGCGGCGTTCTACGTCGGCGCCATCGGCTCGAAGAAGAACAACGACGCGCGCCGCGCGCGGCTGAAGGAGTTCGACCTGTCCGAGGGCGAGATCGCGCGCCTGCGCGGGCCGGTGGGACTGTACATCGGCTCCAAGACCCCGCCCGAGATCGCGGTGGCGATCCTCGCCGAGATGACCGCGGTGCGCCACGGCGTGAGCGAGCCGAGCTGGGCGGCGAAGAAGGACGCGCGCTTCGACCCGTCCGCTTGCGAAGTCAAGACTTGAAGTTCGTCGGCCTGCTGCTCGCGGCAGGCTCTGCAACCCGCTTCGGTTCCGACAAGCTGCAGCATCCTTTGCCGCACGGTGTGGCGATCGCCGTGCAGGCCGCGCGCCACCTGAAGGCCGCGGTGTCGCGCGTGGTGGCGGTGGTGCGGCCGGGCAGCGGTCCGACCGCCGGCGCGCTCGCCGCGGAGGGCTGCGAGGTGGTGGTCTGCGAGCGGGCCGTCGAAGGCATGGGCGCCAGCCTCGCCTGCGCCGTGCGCGCAGCGGGCGCCGCCGACGGCTATCTTGTCGCCTTGGCCGACATGCCCTTCGTGCGGCCGAGCACCATCGCGGCGGTGCGCGACGCGCTGGCGCAGGGCGCGGCGCTGGCGGCGCCCTACTGGCGCGCGCGGCGCGGCCACCCGGTCGGCATTGCCGGCAGCTTCCGCGCCGAGCTCGAAGCCCTCGCCGGGGACCAGGGCGCGAAGCGTCTGCTCGAGACTTACGCCGCGCGACTGGTGAAAGTGCCCGTCGGCGACCCGGGCGCGGTCCGCGATATCGACCGGCCGTCGGACCTCGCGCCGCCGCTCGCGGTGTAGTGAGCGGGCCTTCGGGTACACTCGCCGTAGAAATCACCTCGGGGGCTGACCACAGCGTGGAAACCGCGCAGCGCGCGGTGCTGTTCGTGGACGTGAGCGACAGCACGAGGATCTACGAAACGCTTGGCGATACGCAGGCGCTGGCCCTGATCAACCAGCTGTTCGGACTCCTGGATAAGGCGGCAGCGCGCCACGGCGGCAGCGTGGTGAAAAAACTGGGCGACGGCATGGTATGCGCCTTCCCGGGCGCCGACGCCGCATTCCAGGCCGCTTGCGACATGCAGATGGCGGCGCCCGGCTCGAGCCCCGAGCGCCTGGCGATCAAGGTCGGCTTCACCTACGGTCCGGTGGTGCTGTCCGGCGGCGACGTATTCGGGGACACGGTCAACGTGTGCGCGCGCCTGGTGGCGCTGGCCAACGCCGAGCAGGTGCTGACCACGCAGCAGACCGTGGACGCCCTGTCGCCCGCGCTGCGCGCCCGTTGCCGGCAGATGTTCCCCATCCGCGTGCGCGGCCGGCACGAGGAGATCATCGCCTGCAACGTGCTGTGGCGCTCGGACCCGGACGTCACCGAGATCAACATGCTGCGCGCCAACATCACGCGCGCACGCGAGACGGTGCTCAAGCTCACGCACCAGGGCGAGCTGCGCGTCGTGCGCTCAGGTGGCGCCGGCATGCGCATCGGCCGCGACAAGGACAACGACCTGGTGATCGACAGCCACTTCGCTTCCCGCGTGCACGCGCGGGTATTCGCCCGCGAAGGCCATTTCGTGCTGGTCGACCAATCCTCCAACGGCACCTACCTGCTGGCGGACGGCAACAGCGCCGAGATCCTGCTGCGCAGGGAAGAGGCGGTGCTCGGCGAGCGCGGCTGGATCGGGCTGGGCAACAGCGCCAGCCGGCACGGCGACCACGCCCTGCGCTACCGGGTCGAGACCGAGGGGGATTGAGCGGTTAGCCTGTAAAATCGCGGGTCCCCTCCCGCGCCCGCCATGTCCGCCTCCGAACTGCTTGCCCGCACCGATCCCGAGCTCTGGGACGCCATCAGCCTGGAGAACCGCCGTCAGGAAGACCACGTCGAGCTGATCGCCTCGGAGAACTACGTCAGCCCCGCGGTGCTGGCGGCGCAGGGCTCGCGTCTCACCAACAAGTACGCCGAGGGCTATCCCGGCAAGCGCTACTACGGCGGCTGCGAGTTCGTCGACATCGTCGAAACGCTCGCCATCGAGCGCGCGAAGCAGTTGTTTGGCGCGGACTGGGCCAACGTGCAGCCGCATTCCGGCTCGCAGGCCAACCAGTCGGTGTACGTCACGGTGCTCAAGCCCGGCGACACGGTGCTCGGCATGTCGCTCGCGCACGGCGGACACCTGACCCACGGCTCGCCCGTCAATCTCTCGGGCAAGCTTTACCGCTTCGTCTCCTATGGTCTGGACGCGAAGGAGGAGATCGACTACGACACGGCCGAGCGGCTGGCGCTCGAGCACCGGCCGACGCTGATCGTGACCGGCGCCTCGGCCTATTCGCTGCGCATCGACTGGCGGCGCTTCCGCGCCATCGCCGACAAGGCCGGCGCGCTGCTGATGGCCGACATGGCGCACTACGCCGGCATGGTCGCGGTGGGCTTGTACCCGTCGCCCGTGGGCGTGGCGCACTACGTCACCAGCACCACGCACAAGACGCTGCGCGGCCCGCGCGGCGGGCTGGTGCTCGGCATGGGCGACCTGGGCAAGGGCATCAACTCGGCCATCTTCCCCGGCCTGCAGGGCGGGCCGCTGATGCACGTGATCGCGGCCAAGGCGGCGGCCTTCGGCGAGGCATTGCGGCCCGAATTCAAGGCCTACCAGCAGCAGGTGCTGGACAACGCCGTGGCGATGGCGCGCGGGCTGATGGCGCGCGGCGTGCGCATCGTGTCGGGGCGCACCGAGTCGCACATGATGCTGCTCGACCTGCGGGGCAAGAAAATCACCGGCAAGGACGCCGAGGACGCGCTCGGGCGCGCGCACATCACGGTGAACAAGAACGCCGTGCCGAACGACCCGGAAAAGCCCACGATCACCTCGGGCGTGCGCATCGGCACGCCGGCGATGACCACGCGCGGCTTCAGGCTGGCGGAGGCGGAAATACTCGCCAACCTGATCGCCGACGTGCTCGAGCGGCCCGCCGACGAGTCCACCCTGCGGCGCGTGGCGGGCGAAGTGCAGGCGCTGTGCGCGCGCTTCCCGGTCTACGGCTAGGCTAGGGCGCCATGCGCTGCCCGTTCTGCGGCAACGAGGACACCCAGGTGCTCGACACGCGCTCGAGCACCGAGGCGAGCTCGATCCGCCGCCGGCGCAAGTGCCCCTCCTGCGACAAGCGCTTTACCACCTACGAACGCGTCGACCTGAAGATGCCGCGGCTGGTGAAGAAGGACGGCAGCCGCACCGATTTCGACCGCGACAAGCTGGTCGGCAGCATGATGCTGGCGCTGCGCAAGCGCCCGGTGGCCACCGACGCGCTGGAGGGCGCGGTGGCGAGGATCGAGGAGAAGCTGAGGTCCCTGGGCGAGCGCGAGGTGCCCACCAGCCGCGTCGGCGACCTGGTGATGCGCGAGCTGGCCAAGCTCGACAAGATCGCCTACATCCGCTTCGCCTCGGTGTACCGCAGTTTCGAATCGCCCGAGGAGTTCCGCGAGGCGGTGCAGGAAGTGAAAACCAAGAAGCGCCGGAAGTGACCGCTTTCTCCGCGTTCGACCACGCGATGATGCGCCGCGCCCTGGCTCTCGCGGAGAAGGGCCTGTACACCACCACGCCCAACCCGCGCGTGGGCTGCGTGCTGGTCCACGGCGAGCGCGTCGTCGGCGAAGGCTGGCACGAGAAGGCCGGCGCGCCGCACGCGGAAGCCCAGGCGCTCGTGCAGGCGAGCGCAGCGGCAAGGGGCGCGACCGCCTACGTGTCCCTGGAGCCCTGCAACCACCACGGCCGGACGCCGCCCTGCGCCGAAGCCCTGATCACCTCGCGCGTGGCGCGGGTGGTCGCGGCGATGCGCGATCCCAATCCCCTGGCGCAGAAGGGCGGCGACAAGCTCGCCGCCGCGGGTATCCGCTTCGAATCCGGGCTGCTGGAGGAGGAAGCGCGCGAGTTGAACATCGGCTTCGTGTCGCGCATGACGCGCGGCCGGCCCTGGGTGCGGCTGAAGGTCGCGGCGACGCTGGACGGGCGCACGGCGCTGGTGAACGGCAAGTCGCAGTGGATCACCGGACCCGAGGCGAGGAAGGACGGGCATCGCTGGCGCGCGCGCGCCTGCGCCATCGCCACCGGCGGCGGCACCGTGAAAGCCGACGATCCGCGGCTCACGGTGCGCGAGGTGGAGACGCCGCGCCAGCCGCTGCGCGTGGTGATCGACAGCCACGTCGAAACCCCGCCGCAGGCGCGCGTCCTGCAGGGCGACAAGGCGCTGGTGTTCGCGGCGGTGGCGGGGAAATCCTTGCCGAATGCGGAAATCGTGGTGCTGCCCGACGCCGGCGGCAAGGTCGACTTGAAGAAGATGCTGGAAGAACTCGCGCGCCGCGGCGTGAACGAGCTGCACGTCGAGGGCGGGTTCAAGCTGAACGGCTCCCTGGTGCGCGAGGGCTGCGTGGACGAGTTCCTCATCTACCTCAACCCGAGCCTGCTCGGGGACTCCGCGCTCGGGATGGTCAACCTTGCGCAGATGACCTCGCTCGACCAGCGCGTGGCGCTGAAGCTGCGCTCGGTCGAGCGCTTCGGCGACGACCTCAGGATCATCGCGAGGCTCTGATGTTCTCGGGCATCGTCCAGGCGGTCGGGAAGATCGTGAGCGTGAAACCCTTGGTGCTGGACGCCGGAAAGCTGCCGGTGTCCGACGTCAGGGTCGGCGATTCGATCTGCGTTCAAGGCGCTTGCCTGACGGTGACCCGCAAGCGTGGCAAGCGCCTGTCCTTCGACGTTTCGGAAGAGACCCTCGAGTGCACCAATGGACTCGACCGGCCCGGGCCCGTCAACCTGGAAAAGGCGCTGCGCCTCGCCGATCGGCTGGGCGGGCACCTGGTGAACGGGCACGTGGACGGCGTCGGCCACCTGGTGCAGGCGAAAGGCAGCGTGTACACGTTTCGCGCGCCGAAGGCAGTGGCGCGCTACGTCGCGCCGAAGGGGTCGATCTGCATCGATGGCGTGAGCCTGACGGTGAACCGCGTGCGCGGCGCGGATTTCGAGGTCAACCTGATCCCGCACACGCTGAAAGTCACGACGCTCTCGCGCCTCAAGCCCGGCGCGGAGGTGAACCTGGAGGCGGACCTGATCGCGCGCTACGCGGAGCAACTGCTAAGGGCGTCCAAGTAGGTCCCGCCGAAGCCCTTTCCCCTCACGGGACGGCCAGTTGCAAATGCGGATGATAGCAATTATCATTCGCATCTATGAAAACACTGCTTCCTTTTGTTGCCTGCCTTCTCCTGGGTATCAGCGCGCAGGCCGCCGGGACGGACCCGGAATTCGCGCTGACCATCCGCGACCATCGCTTCGAGCCCGCGGAGTTGCGCGTACCCGCAGGCAAGAAGATCAAGCTCGTGATCGACAACCAGGACTCGACCCCAGAGGAATTCGAGAGCCACGAACTCAACCGGGAAAAAGTCATTCCGCCAAAGTCCAAGGTTCCGGTCTATATCGGACCGCTCGAACCGGGGCGCTATCCGTTCGTGGGTGAGTTCAATGCGCGGACCGCCAAAGGCGTGGTCATCGCCCAGTAAGAGCCGCCATGCTCGCTTCGGCCATCATCGTTTTCCGGGAAACCCTCGAGGCAGCGCTGCTCGTTGGCATCGTCGCTGCGGCAAGCCGGACGATTTCCGGCCGCGCGCGGTGGATCGTGGGTGGAATACTCGCGGGAGCGGTTGGCGCGGGACTCGTGGCACTGTTCGCGGGCCGCATCGCCCTGCTGTTCGAAGGGGCGGGCCAGGAACTGTTCAATGCCGTGGTGTTGGCCATGGCAATCCTTCTGCTCGGGTGGCATCAGATCTGGATGTCGGCGCACAGCAAGGAACTCGCTGCGGGCGCGCAGCAGGTGGCGAAGGACGTTCGCGAAGGCAGGAGGGAACTCTCGGCGGTATTCGTGGTGATCGCGCTCGCCGTACTACGGGAGGGCTCCGAGACCGTCCTTTTCCTCTACGGCCTGCTGTCGGGCGGAGACACGAGCAAAGGCGCCCTCGCCTCCGGCGGGCTGGCGGGACTGCTCGGTGGCGCTGCCTTGGGAACGCTGCTGTACGCAGGGATGCTGCGTATTCCGCTGCGCTGGTTTTTCTCCGTGGTCAGCGTGCTGATCCTCCTGCTTGCTGCAGGGTTGGCTTCCAAGATGACGCAGCTCCTGGTGCAAGCCGATTTGCTGCCCAGCCTCGTCAGCCCGCTGTGGGACACGTCCTCCGTCCTGCCGAGCGATTCGATGCTGGGCATCCTGATGCACGCACTCGCCGGCTACGAGCCCCGTCCCGCGGGCATGCAAGTCGTCTTGTATGCGCTCACGATTGCGGTGATCCTTGTCGGGATGTGGTTGGTAAGGCGTTCCGCCTCGCCAGCCCGTTGACCGGGCGCCCTGTCAATGCGCCGCGGTCTCGCAGTTTTCGTCCTGCTCGCCCTGTTGCCGCATTTCGCCCACGCTTTCGGCCCCGCGGACTACGTCCACACGCCAGGGGTCACCTACGGCGAACACGAAATAGACTTCAAAGTCGGAACCTGGAAGAAGACGGGGGAAGAGCGCCTGCGGGCCTGGTCCCTCGGGTACGGCTATGGGGTGACCCAGCGCTGGTGGACGGAGTTCTACCGGAAGTACGAGAGCTTCGCGAGCGAGAGACTTGCGAAGTTCGATGCCTGGGAATGGGAAAACAAGTTCCAGCTGACTGAGCCGGGCCAATACCCGATCGATCTTGGTTTCCTCCTGGAGGTGGAACGGCCGCAGGATCGATCAGAGGGCTACGAAGTCCTGCTGGGACCGCTTTTCCAGACGGATATCGACAAAGTGCAGTTGAACGGGAATCTTCTCTTCCAGCGCCACATTCGTGCGGCTACGGGCCAGCGCACCGAGTTCGGCTATCAGTGGCAGGCAAAGTACCGCGGGAAACCGGAATTCGAATTGGGCCTGCAAGGCTTCGGCGAGGTCGGGGCGTGGAATCACTGGGACCCCGCCGATGAACAGACGCATCGGTTGGGGCCCGCGGTTTTCGGCAAGATCCCATTGGGCGGGCGTGAGGCGGTGCGTTACAACGCGGCCTGGCTCATCGCCGCGACTTCGGGCGCCCCAAGGAACACGCTTCGGCTGCAGCTGGAGTATGAGTTCTGAAACCGTGGCGCATGGCCATTTCCGGCCGGCAGCGGCGACTCGGTCTAGCGACGCTCAAGAACCACGGCAAGCTCGGCAAGACCGCGCGGATGCGTCGTGCGTGGATAGGGCGGCTTGGGCCAGGCCCAGCGCGGTTCCGGGAACAGTGCGCGCATGGCGTTGATGTCGCAGTGGTAGGGCGGGCCCTGGATGGCGCCCTCGGCGGCCTCCGGCCGCAGCCACTGCAGGAACAGCGCGTACAACCGCCTGCCCGGCGCGAGCCAGCGGAGCAACTGGTCGGCGTACTCGCGCCACTGGTCCGGATACAGCGCGCACAGGCAGGTCTGCTCGTAGATCGCGTCGAAGGCGCGATCCGGTTGCCAGGCGAGCGCGTCGGCTTCGATCAGCGTGGCCTTGAGACCCGCGCGATCGAGCTGCTGGCGGGTGCGGCCGATCGCTGCGGATGCATAGTCGAGCGCCGTCACCTCGAAGCCCGCCGCCGCCAGCGCCGCGACCTCGTAGCCTGAGCCGCAGCCGGGCACCAGGATGCGACAGGGCCCGAGCGCGCCCGCGGCGAGCCATGCGCCGAGCTGCGCATTGGCCTCGCCCCGGTCCCAGGGCGTATCGCCCGCGGCAAAGCGCTTCTCCCAGAATTCCCTAGTCGGTCCGGCCATGGGGATCCGCCAATCCTATATCCTCGCGCGCACGTTCTGCAGATGACGCCGCGCATAAACTTCGATCCTGCGCTCCCGGTCAGCCAGAAACGGGAGGAAATCGCGCGCGCGATCGCCGCGCACCCGGTGGTGATCGTCTGCGGCGAGACCGGTTCCGGCAAGACCACCCAGTTGCCCAAGATCCTCCTGGAGATGGGGCGCGGCGACGGCCGCTACATCGGCCACACCCAGCCGCGCCGCATCGCCGCGCGCTCGGTCGCCGCGAGAATCGCGGAAGAGCTCAAGGTCGAGCTCGGCACGGTGGTCGGCTACAAGGTGCGCTTCACCGACAAGGTCGGGCCGCGCACCGCGGTGAAGCTGATGACCGACGGCATCCTGCTCGCCGAAACGCAGGGCGACCCGGACCTGCGCGCCTACGACACCCTCATCCTGGACGAGGCGCACGAGCGCAGCCTGAACATCGATTTCCTGCTCGGCTACCTCAAGCGCCTGCTGCCGCGGCGGCCCGACCTGAAGGTGCTCATCACTTCCGCGACGATCGACGCGGACAGGTTCTCGAAGCACTTCGACGGCGCGCCGGTGATCGAGGTGTCGGGACGCCTCTACCCGGTGCAAGTGCGCTACCGGCCGGTGGGCGGGGACGAGGAGGACACTACGCGTGACGAGGAGGAGCAAGCGCTAGGCGACGCGGTGCAGGAGTTGTTCCGCGAGGGTCCCGGCGACGTGCTGGTGTTCCTGCCCGGCGAGCGCGAGATCCGCGACGCGGCGGCGCTGCTGGCGAAGAGGAACCTGAAGGGCGCCGAGGTGCTGCCGCTCTATGGCCGCCTGTCGGTGGCCGAGCAGGACCGCGTGTTCCACCCGGGCGGCGTGCGGCGCGTGGTGCTCGCCACCAACGTCGCCGAAACCTCGCTCACCGTGCCGCGCATCCGCTACGTGGTGGACGCGGGCCAGGCGCGCGTCAAGCGCTATTCCTACCGCAACAAGGTGGAGCAATTGCGCGTCGAAAACATCTCGCAGGCCGCCGCGCAGCAGCGCGCGGGCCGCTGCGGCCGGGTGGCCGACGGCATTTGCATCCGCCTGTACGGCGAGGAGGATTTCAAGGCGCGGCCCGCCTACACCGATCCGGAGGTGCTGCGCTCTTCGCTCGCCGCGGTGATCCTGCGGGCGCTGTCGCTCAATCTCGGCAAGGTCGAGGATTTCCCGTTCCTCGACGCGCCGAATTCGCGCGCCATCGCCGACGGCTACGGCCTGCTCGCCGAGCTGGGCGCGGTGGACGACAACAACGCGCTCACGGCGGTGGGGCGCGAGCTCGCCCGGCTGCCGCTCGACCCGCGCGTCGGGCGCATGCTGATCGCGGCGCGCGCCGAGGGCTGCCTGGAGCAATTGCTGGTCATCGCCGCGGCGCTCTCGGTGCAGGACCCGCGCGAACGGCCGCTGGCCCGGCAGGGCGCGGCGGACGAGCGGCACGCGCGATTTGCGGACGAGCGCTCCGATTTCCTCGCGCTGCTCAAGCTCTGGAAGCTGCAGGGCGAGCAGGGGCTGCGGCGCATCTGCCGCGACAACTTCCTCTCCTATCCGCGCATGCGCGAGTGGCGCGACGTGCACCTGCAGCTGCAAAGCGTGGTGGGCGAGCTCGAGTGGAAGATGTCCAGCGCGAAGGCGGACAAGCCCGACGGCACTCGCGCGATCCACCGCGCGCTCGCCACCGGGCTGCTCGGCAACGTCGGGATGAAGGACGACGCGGACAACAACTACACCGGGGCGCGCGGCATCAAGTTCTGGGTGCACCCGGGCTCGGGCACGAAGAAACCCGGCAAGTGGATCGTGGCCGCCGAGCTGGTCGAGACGACGAGACTCTTTGCGCGCAGCGTGGCGACGATCGAGCCGCAGTGGCTGGAGGAACTCGGCGCGCACTTGGTGAAGCGCCACCGCGACAACCCGCACTGGGAGAAGATGCGCGCGCAGGTGGTGGCGCTGGAGCGTGGCACGCTCTATGGGTTGCCGCTGTACACGGGCCGGCGCGTGCACTACGGCCCGCTCGACCCGGAACTCTCGCGCGACATCTTCATCCGCTCCGCGCTGGTGGAAGGCGAGCTCGACACCAAGGCGCCGTTCTTCGCCCACAACCGGCGCCTGGTGGCCGACATCGAGCGCATGGAGCACAAGTCGCGCCGCCCCGACATCCTGGTGGACGACGAACTGATCCACGCCTTCTACGACGAGCGCGTGCCCCAGGGCATCCACAACGGCGCGGACTTCGAGAAGTGGCGCAAGGAGGCCGAGCGCGGGAACGCGAAGCTGCTGCACCTCAGGCGCGAAGACCTGATGCGCCACGAGGCGGCCGGCATCACCACCGACAAATTCCCGCACGAACTCAAGCTCGGCGCCAACGCGTTCAAGCTCGAATACCACTTCGAACCGCGCTCGCCGCGCGACGGCGTCACCCTGAGCGTGCCGGTGGCGCTGCTCAACCAGGTGCCGGCGGCGCGCTGCGAGTGGCTGGTGCCCGGGCTGCTCAAGGAAAAGGTGCGCGCCCTGGCCAAGTCGATGCCGCAGCGGCTGCGCCACAAGCTGGGGCCGCTGGAGGAGTTCGCCGAACGCTTCGCGGCCGCCGTCGCGCCCTCGGACACGCTGCTCGCCCAGGCGTTGGCGCGCCACATCCGCGCCGAGCTGAACCTGGAGGTGCCACTCGACGCCTTGCGGCCGGATTCCGCGCCGCCGCACCTGCAGATGAATTTCCTGGTGATCGACGAGCATGGCCGCCAGCTGGCGGTGGGACGCAACCTCGCGCAGCTCAAACGCGACCTGGCGGAGCACACGGCGGCAGTCCTGCAGAGCGAGGCGCCGCTCGAGGAGGGAGAACGCTACACCGGCTGGACCATGGGCGACCTCGCGGAGGTGATGCAGATCGCGCGCGCAGGGCAGACGCTGGTGGGCTATCCGGCGCTGGTCGATGGCGACGACGCGGTAACGCTGCGGGTGTTCGATGCGCCGGAAAAAGCGCAGGCATTGCATCGTGCCGGCGTGCGGCGGCTGCTGGCCATCGCCTTCAAGGACCGCGTGCGCGAGCTGGAACGCGGCTGGTCGAGGGACGCCTTGCTCGGGCCTCAGAAGGAACAACTGGTGGCGGCGGTGCTCGATCGCGCCTTCCTCGGCGAAACCATGCCGATGACGCAGGCGGAATTCGCGCGCCGGGTAGAGGAGGGCCGCTCGCGCTTGCTGCTCATCGCGCAGGAAATGGCGCGCGCCGTGGGCGCCATCCTCGCCGCGCACGCCGAGCTGCAGAAGAAGCTGGCGCAGGCGGCGAAGGCTTTTCCGCAGGCGGCCGAGGACGTGAAGCAGCAGTTGGCCCGGCTGCTGCGCGCGGGCTGGCTCGGCGCCACGCCGTGGGCGCGCTTGCAGCACTATCCACGCTACCTCAAGGCCGCGGCACTGCGCCTGGAGAAGCTGCGCGCCGACCCGGCGCGCGACGCGCGGCTGGCGGCGGAACTGCAGCCGCTGCTGGCGGCCTGGCTGCGCGCGCCGCGCCCGCTCAATGCCGACCTCGAGCAGTTCGGCTGGCTGCTGGAGGAGCTGAGGGTGTCGCTGTACGCGCAGGAACTGAAAACGCCGGTGCCGGTGTCGGCCAAGCGCCTCGCCAAACTGTGGCAAAGTATCCGTCGATGAACAGCATCGCGCGCTCGCTGCTGTACGCGCTCGGCAACCTCCTGCACCCGCGCATGCTCTGGCTGATGCTCTGGCCGGTACTGCTGGCGGTCGCCGTCTGGGGAACGGTGGCGATCGTGTTCTGGGCGCAGGCCGCTGCGTGGCTCGCCGGCGTGATCAACCAGTGGATGACCACCGGCCTGTTCGCCCTCCAGTGGGACGTGAAGGACGCGGCGCTGATCGGCGCCAAGGCGCTGATCATCGTCCTGCTGGTGCCTCTGATCCAGCTTACCGCCCTGCTGATCCTGAGCAGCTTTGGCATGCCGGCGATGGTCGAGCACGTGGCGGGCCGCAGCTATCCCTCGCTCGAGCGCCGCAAGGGCGGCAACCTTGCGGGCAGCCTGTGGAACAGCCTGGTCGCGCTGTGCGGCATGGTCGGGCTGTTCTTGGTCTCGATCCCGTTCTGGATTTTCCCGCCGCTGTGGCCGCTCATCCCAGTGGCGATCCTCGGCTGGGTCAACCAGCGCGTGCTGCGCTACGACGCGCTCGCCGAGCACGCGGATGCGGCGGAAATGCAGCGGCTGTTCCGGCAATGCCGCGGCCCGCTGTACCTGCTCGGCGCGGTGCTGGCGCTGGTGGCCTACGTGCCGCTGCTTGGTTTCTTCGCGCCGGTGCTGTTCGGGTTGAGCTTCATCCAGTTCCTGCTGGCGGAGCTGCAGGCGCAGCGCGCGGCGCCGATCGAGGGCCGGGTGCCGTGAGCCGCGGCTTCGGCGCCCTGGTCATCGGCGACGAGATCCTGGTCGGCAAGCGCCAGGACAAGCACTTTCCCTGGCTGATCGGGGCGCTGGCCAAGCGCGGACTGCGCCTGGCGTGGTGCGAGCACCTCGGCGACGAGCCCGAGCGCATCACCGCCGCGCTGCGGCGCACGCTCGGCACGCCCGACGTCGTGTTTTCCTTCGGCGGCATCGGCGCGACGCCGGACGACCACACCCGCCAGTGCGCCGCCGCCGCGCTGGGCGTGCCGCTGGCGCTGCATCCCGAGGCGGAGAAGGAAATCCGCGGCCGCTTCCAGGGGGAAACCACGCCGCAGCGCCTGAAGATGGGGGAATTTCCCGCCGGCGCGCAGATCGTGCCCAACCCCTTCAACCGCATTCCCGGTTTCTCCGTGCGCGACCACCATTTCGTGCCGGGATTTCCGCAGATGGCCTGGCCGATGGTCGAGTGGCTGCTCGATACGCGCTATCGGGCGTTGTTCGACTCGCAGCGCTGGGGCGAGGCTTCGGTGATCGTCTACGGGCTCGCCGAATCCACCATCGCGCCGCTGATGGAGCAGGTGAACGCCAGATACCCGGGCTTGAAAGCCTTCAGCCTGCCGAGCATGGGGGAGGGCGGAACCCGGCGCCACATCGAGTTGGGCGTGCGCGGTGCGCCGGGCGAGGTCGCGCCGGCGTTCGAGGAGATCAAGCGGGGAATCGCCGAACTGGGCGGCACCGTCGGCTAGCCAGGCCCGTAAAGCCTTCCCAACGCCCTGATTTCTCCCGTATAATCCGCGCCTTTTCGCGGTTCACGGGGTTTCCAAATGGTGGTGATTCGACTGGCGCGCGGCGGCGCGAACAAACGGCCCTTTTTCAGCCTGGTGGTGGCGGACTCGCGCCGCGCCGCCAAGGGCAAATTCATCGAGCGCGTCGGCTTCTACGACCCGAAGGCCCCGCAGGGCCGCGAGGCGCTGCGCGTGGACGTGGAGCGGCTCAAGCACTGGCAGGGCAAGGGTGCGCAGCTCTCGCCGACGGTGAAGCGGCTCGTCAAGCAGTTTGGCAAGAAGGCCGCCTGAGCTGATCGAGCTGGGCCGCGTGGCCGGTTCCTACGGCGTGCGCGGCTGGGTCAAGGTGGCGCCGCAAAAGGGCGTGGCCGAGGCGCTGGTGGCGGCGAAGGAATGGTGGCTCGGCGAAGAGCTGCACCGGGTCGAAGAGGCGAAGGTGCACAGCGCGACGGTGGTCGCCAAGCTGGCCGGCATCGAGAACCGCGAGCAGGCGCTCTCGCTGAAGGGCAGGAAGATCGCGGTGGCGCGCAGTGCGCTGCCCGATGCCGATGACGGGCGCTACTACCTCGCCGACCTGGTCGGCCTGGAAGTGGTGAACGGGCAGGGCCAGAAGCTGGGCGTGGTGCGGCAGTGGTTCACCAACGGCCCGCAGGACGTGATGGAACTGGCCGGCGACCGGGTGAGGTTGGTCCCCTGGGTGCCGACGGTGGTGAAGAAAGTGGACCTCGAAGCCAAGCGCATCGAGGTGGAGTGGGGGGCGGACTGGTGATCCGCTTCGACGCGGTGACGCTGTTCCCGGAGATGTTCGCGGCGGTCACGGCGAGCGGCATCACCCGGAAGGCGCTGGAGGCGGGGCTGTGGCGCCTGCAGACGTGGAATCCGCGGGATTTCACGACGGACAATTACCGGACGGTGGACGACCGTCCGTACGGCGGCGGGCCTGGCATGGTGATGCTGGCCGAGCCGCTGGAGAAAGCGCTGGATGCTGCGAAGGCAGCGGGCGGAGGAAAGGTCATCTTCCTCTCGCCGCAGGGCAGGAAGCTCGATCAGGAAAAGGTGATGGAGCTGGCGGGCAGGCAGGCGGTGACGCTGCTGTGCGGCCGCTACGAAGGCGTGGATGAGAGGCTCATCCGTCGCCGGGTGGACGAAGAGCTGTCGCTCGGGGACTTTGTGCTCTCGGGCGGGGAGCTCGCGGCGATGGCGGTGATCGACGCGGTGGTGCGGCAGTTGCCCGGGGCGCTGGGCGACGGGCAGTCGGCGGTGGAAGAATCCTTCGCCGCGGGTTTGCTGGATTGCCCGCAGTACACGCGGCCCGAGACCTACGCGGGCGAAAGCATTCCGGAGGTGCTGCTGTCCGGGCACCACGAGCAGATCCGGCGCTGGCGGCTGAAGCAGGCGCTGGGCAGGACCTGGCGGCGGCGGCCGGAACTGATCGCCGCGCGGCAGTTGAGCGTAGAAGAACTGAAGCTGCTTGAGGAATTCAAGCGGGAAACGGAGAGCGGAGCGCAATCATGAACCTGATCCAGAAACTCGAGCAGGAAGAAATCAAGCGGCTGGGCAAGACGGTGCCCGACTTCTCGCCCGGCGACACGGTGATCGTCAACGTCAACGTGGTCGAGGGCGAGCGCAAGCGCGCCCAGGCTTTCGAGGGCGTGGTGATCGCCAAGCGGAACCGCGGCCTCGGCTCCTCGTTCACCGTGCGCAAGATCAGCTCGGGCGAAGGCGTGGAGCGCACCTTCCAGACCTACTCGCCGCTCATCGCCTCGGTCGAGGTGAAGAGGAAGGGCGAAGTGCGCCGCTCCAAGCTCTATTACCTGCGCCAGCGCTCCGGCAAGTCGGCGCGCATCCGCGAGAAGGTCGGCGCCGCCGGCGAAGGCGGCGCGGAAGAATAAAAATCGGGGTCAGACCTCGATTTCCGTTGGTACAGAAAATCGGGGTCTGACCCCGATTTTTGTTTCATAATCCCCCCATGCGCAGAGAAACCGCCGCCATCAGCCCGGTCGTCGACATCGTCGCGGACATCCGCGCCGGCAGGATGGTGGTGCTGGTGGACGACGAGGACCGCGAGAACGAGGGCGACCTGGTGTTCGCGGCGGAATTCGTCACGCCCGACAAGATCAACTTCCTCGCCACGCACGGCCGCGGCCTGATCTGCATGCCGATCACCGAGCCGCACGCGCTGCGCCTGGGCTTGAAGCCGATGGTGGAGCAGAACCGCTCGCGCCATGGCACCAACTTCACGGTGTCGATCGAGGCCGCCGAGGGCATCGCCACCGGCATTTCCGCAGCCGACCGCGCGCTCACCATCAAGGTGGCCGCCGCGCCGAACGCGCGCGCCGAGGACATCGTGCAGCCCGGCCACGTGTTTCCGCTGATCGCGCAGCCGGGCGGCGTGCTGGTGCGCGCCGGTCACACGGAAGCCTGCTGCGACCTCGCGCGCCTGGCGGGGCTCGCGCCCGCGGCGGTGCTGTGCGAGGTGATGAAGCACGACGGCACGATGGCGCGGCTGCCCGACCTGCTGGAGTTCTCCGCCGCACACGGCCTGAAGATCGGCACCATCGCCGACCTGATCGAATACCGCAGCCGCCACGAATCGCTGGTCGAGCGCAGCTTCGAGCGCGACATCGAGACCGCGTGGGGTCACTTCCGCCTGGTGGCCTACCACGACCTGCCGACGCGCGCCACGCACCTAGCGCTGGTCGCCGGCAAGCCGCGCGCCGATGCCGAGACCCTGGTGCGCGTGCATGAGCCCCTCTCGGTGGTGGACCTGCTGGACGAGCGCGCCGGCGCGCACTCCTGGAGCGTGGGCGAGGCGCTCGCCGCGATCGCCACGGCGGGCACCGGCGTGATGGTGCTGATGAACTGCCACGAAACGTCCGCGGCGCTGGATGCGCGCCTTGCCGAGGCGCGTCCGGCGCAGCCGGGACGCAGCATGGATCTGCGCACCTACGGCATCGGCGCGCAGATCCTGCGCGACCTCGGCGTGGGCCGCATGCGGCTGATGGCCGCGCCACGAAAGATGCCGAGCATGGCGGGCTTCGGCCTCGAGGTCACCGGCTACGCAGAGTCCCCGAGGCGCTAGTCCATGCGCCTGGGCATCGTGGCGAGCCGGTTCAACGAGGACCTCTGCACGCAACTCCTGCAGCGCGCCAAGGCCGAGGCGGCCAAGCTCGGCGTGAAGGACGTGGTGGTCGAGTCGGTCCCCGGCGCGCTGGAGATTCCCCTGGCCCTGCAATGGATGGCGCAGTCGGATCGCTTCGACTGCCTGGCCGCGATCGGCTGCGTGGTGCGCGGCGACACCTACCATTTCGAGATCGTGGCCAACGAATCCGCGCGCGGCGTGATGGACGTGGCGCTGGAATTCGGCATCCCGGTGGCCAACGGCATCCTCACCACCGACACCGAGGAACAGGCGAAGGCGCGGCTGGACAAGGGCGCGGAGGCGGTGCGCGTGGCCGTCGAGATGGCACGGCTGCACGCCAAGCTCGCGGCAGTGGCGAAGTGAAAGCCCCCAAGACCGCGCGCCGGCGCTCGCGCGAGATCGCGCTGCAGGCGATCTACGCCTGGCAGCTCGCCGGCGGCGATGCGCTCGAGCTGGTGCGCGCGATGGACGATTACGAGCACGCCGACCGCGCCCTGGCGGAGACCCTGGTGCGCGGCGTGCTCGAGCGCTCCGCCGAACTCGAAGCGCTGATCGCGCCGTGCCTGGACCGCGAATTCCGCCGCCTGTCGCCGGTGGAGCGCGCCATCCTGTACATCGGCGCCTTCGAACTGCAGCAGCACCCCGGCACGCCGTTCAAGGTGGTGGTCAACGAGGCGGTGGAGCTGGGCAAGAGCTTCGGCGGCACCGGCGGCCACAAGTTCGTGAACGGCGTGCTGGAGAGGCTCGCCGCCGGGCTGCGGCCGGACGAAGTCGGGCGCAAGCTGCCCGCCTAGGGACGGCGATGCCGTCCGAGTTCGACATCATCCAGCGGTACTTCTCCCGGCCCGCGCGCCACGCGCTGCTCGGCGTGGGCGACGACGCCGCGCTGCTCATGCCCGAGGCGGGCGCCGCGCTGGCGGTGTCGACCGACATGCTGCTCGAGGGCCGGCACTTCGCCAAGGGCGCCGCGCCGCGCGCGCTCGGGCACAAGTCGCTGGCGGTCAATCTGTCCGACATGGCCGCGACGGGGGCCACGCCGCGCTGGGCGACCCTGGCGATCGCGCTGCCATCGGCGGACGAGACCTGGATCGCCGCGTTCGCCGAGGGGTTCTACGCGCTGGCCGAGCGCTTCGAGGTGGACCTGGTCGGCGGCGACACCACGCGCGGGCCGCTCACCATCTGCGTCGCCATCCTGGGCGAAGTGCCCGCGGGCCTGGCGCACACGCGCGGCGGCGCGCGCCCGGGCGACGACATCTGGGTGTCCGGCGAGCTGGGCGGCGCCGCGCTCGCGCTCGAGCGTCCCGGGATCGCCGCCGCGGCGCAGCGGCTGCACCAGCCCGAGCCGCGCGTGGACCTGGGCGAGCGCTTGCGCGGCATCGCCAGCGCCGCGATCGACGTCTCGGACGGCTTTGCGCAGGACCTCGGCCACATCCTCGAGCGCTCCGGCGTCGGCGCGCTGGTGCACTACGCGCTGCTGCCGAAGTTTCCCTGCGACGATCGCGCGCTGCAGCAGCGCTGCGTGCTCTCGGGGGGCGACGACTACGAACTGCTGTTCACGGCGCCGCAGTCGGCGCGAGGCGAAGTCGAGGCCTTGTCCGCCCCGCTGCGCCTTGCGCTCACGCGCGTCGGCTCGATCCAGCCGGGGGAGGCGAAGCTGCAAATGCTCGACGCCCAAGGCAAACCGATGGCCGTGGCGCGCGGCTTCGACCATTTCGCATGATCGTGTTCCGTCCCACCGCGCGTTTCGCGTTCAACCACCCGGCGCACGTCATCGCCCTGGGCTTCGGCGCCGGGCTGTCGCCCTTCGCGCCGGGGACCGCGGGCACGCTGCTCGCCTTCCCGCTCTGGTGGCTGATCGACGCGACCTGCGAGCCGCCGGTGCTGTTCGGCCTGCTGGCCTTGCTGTTCGTGCTCGGCGTATGGGCCTGCGGCGTGACCGGGCGGCATCTGGGCATCGGCGACCACGGCGCGATGTGCTGGGACGAGGTGGTGGCCTTCCTGCTGGTGCTGGCGATCGCCCCGCGGGACCCGTGGTGGCAGGCGGCCGCGTTCTTCCTGTTCCGGGCGTTCGACGTGGTCAAGCCGCCGCCGATCCGCCAGCTGGAAATGCGCATGAAGGGCGGCTTCGGCGTGATGTTCGACGACATCCTGGCGGCCGGCTATACCCTGCTGGTCCTCGCACTGGCGAAGAAGTTCCTGTTCCCGTGAACGCACTCGCGCGCAAGGTCGGCGAGGCCCTGAAGGCGCAAGGACTGATGCTGGTCACGGCCGAGTCCTGCACCGGCGGCTGGGTGGCGATGGCGGTGACCGCGATCGCCGGCAGCTCGGCGTGGTTCGAGCGCGGCTACGTCACCTATTCGAACGCCGCCAAGCGCGAAGTACTCGGCGTGGCGGAGGAGACGCTCCAGCGCCACGGCGCGGTGAGCGAGGAAACGGCGCGCGCCATGGCGGCCGGCGCACTGAAGAGCGGCCGCGGGCAGGTGGCGCTCGCCATTACCGGGGTGGCCGGCCCCGGCGGCGGCTCGCGCGACAAACCTGTCGGCACGGTGTGCTTTGCGTGGGTATGCGGGAGTAAGATTTCGAGCGAGACGAGGCGCTTCGACGGCGACCGTGAAAGCGTGCGCCGCCAGTCCGTCCTCCACGCCCTGCAGGGGCTCCTGCAGCTGCTGTGAACATCGGAGTCAGAGGCCGATTTCGCGGCAGCCGAATCCGGTCGCTGGGTCTTGCGAAATCGGGCTCTGACCCCGATTTAAGTTAGATGGCCACTGTCAGACCTGCCGCGGTCGCCGGGATGTTCTATCCCCGCGACGCGCGCGAGCTGGAAAGGGAAGTCGCCGATCTGATCGACGGCGTGGAGAATCTCGCGCCGCGTTTCGGCCACCCCAAGGCCCTGATCGTGCCGCACGCGGGCTACATCTACTCCGGCCCGGTGGCGGCGCGCGCCTACGACGAGCTCTCCGCCGCGCGCGGCGTGGTGAAGCGTGTCGTGCTGCTCGGCCCCGTGCACCGCGTGCCGGTACGCGGGCTCGCCCTGCCCGGCGCGGATGCCTTCGACACGCCCCTCGGCCGCATTGCCGTGGACGCCGAGGCGGTGCGCATGCTGGCGCCGTTCCCGCAGGTGGTCACCAGCCCGCCGGCGCACGCCATGGAGCACTCGCTGGAAGTGCAATTGCCGTTCCTGCAGAAGATGCTGGGCGAATTCTCCCTGCTGCCGCTGGCCGTGGGCGACGCGCGGCCGCAGGAGGTGATCGAGGTGATCGAGCGCCTGTGGGGAGGCGCCGAGACGCTGTTCGTGCTGTCCACCGACCTGTCGCACTACCACGGCTACGAGCAGGCGCGGAGCATCGACCGCGCCACGCTCGCGCGCATCGCCAGCTTCGACACCGATATCAACCACGAGGAAGCCTGCGGCGCGACACCGCTGAACGGGTTCCTCGCCGCCGCCAAGGCGCGCGGGCTCTCCATCCGCCTGGTGGGCGCCTGCAATTCGGGCGACACGGCCGGCGGCAGGGATCGCGTGGTCGGCTACTCGGCATTCGCGCTGTACGAAGGCAGCCGGGTGTCCCTCGAGGACGCCGGGCTCGCGTTGCTCGCCATCGCGCGCGCCGCGATCGGCCATCGCCTCGGCGTGCACGCCGAGGCGCCGCGCACCGATGTCGTGCCCTGGCTGGAACGGCCGGGCGCGAGCTTCGTCACGCTGATGCTCGGGGGCAGGCTGCGAGGCTGTATCGGCAGCCTGCAGGCCTCGCGCCGCCTGGGCGAGGACGTGGCCGAGAACGCGCAGGCGGCGGCGCTGCGCGACCCGCGCTTCCCGGCGCTGACGCGCGAAGAGTGGGTGCGCACCGAGGTCGAGGTGTCGGTGCTCTCCACGGCGAAATCGCTGCGCTTCGGCGACGAGGCCGAGTTGCTCGCCCAGTTGCGCGCCGGCGAGGACGGCGTGATCCTGGAGCACGAGGGGCGCCGCGCCACCTTCCTGCCGCAGGTGTGGGAGAGCCTGCCGGAGAAACCCCGGTTCCTCGCGGAGCTCAAGCACAAAGCCGGCATTCCCGCCGATACGCGCCTCGCGCGCTGCAAGCTGTGGCGCTACCGCGTGATCAAGTGGAAACAGGGCGCCCCGCACTAGAGACGTCTCACCCGGGGCGCTGGTGGCACGCCCTGGAGGACGGCCGCATCCAGTGCGACCTGTGCCCGCGCGACTGCCGGCTGCACGAGGGGCAGCGCGGTCTGTGCTTCGTGAGGAAGATGGAGAACGGCCGCATGGTGCTCACCACCTACGGCCGCTCCTCGGGCTTCTGCGTCGACCCGATCGAGAAAAAGCCGCTCAACCAGTTCTATCCCGGCACCTCGGTGCTGTCCTTCGGCACCGCGGGCTGCAACCTCGCCTGCAAGTTCTGCCAGAACTGGGACATCTCCAAGTCGCGCGACCTGGATCGGTTGCAGGATGCCGCTTCCCCCGAGATGATCGCGCAGGCCGCCGTGCGGCTCGGCTGCCGCTCGGTGGCCTACACCTACAACGACCCGGTGATCTTCGCCGAGTACGCGATGGACATCGCGGATGCCTGCCGTGCGCGCGACGTGAAGAACGTGGCGGTCACGGCGGGCTACGTCCACCCGCAGGCACGGCGCGAGTTCTTCGCCAAGATGGACGCGGCCAACGTCGACCTGAAGGCCTTCACCGAGGACTTCTATTTCAAGATCTGCGGCGGCCACCTGCAGCCGGTGCTCGACACGCTCGTCTACCTGGTGAAGGAAACCGGCGTGTGGACCGAGATCACCACGCTGCTGATTCCGGGCAAGAACGATTCCGACGCCGAGCTCGAAGCCGAGTCGCAGTGGATCCTGAAGAACCTCGGCCCCGACGTGCCGCTGCATTTCAGCGCCTTCCACCCCGACTGGAAGATGACCGGCGTCGAGGCCACGCCGGCGGCGACGCTGCGGCGCGCGCGTGAAATCGCGTTGCGCGCCGGGCTGCGTTTCGTGTACACAGGCAATGTGCACGACGAGGGCGGCGGCACCACGTCCTGCCCGTCGTGCGGGGAGCCCGCGATCGTGCGCGACTGGTACCAGATCAAGTCCTACCGGCTGGACGAGCGCGGCGCGTGCCTGGTCTGCGGCGCGCAGCTTGCCGGCCGCTACCAGCGGTTCGCCAAGCCTTTCGGCCCGAGACGCATCCCGGTGCGGCTCTCCGCCGCGGCGTGATCGCGGCGCCCGGTTCCGGGCGCTGGCTCGCGCTGCTGTGCGCGAGCCGCGTGTTCTCCGCCGCATGGTTCGTCGCCTACTCGGCGGTTCTGCCGCTGCTGCGCGAGGACTGGGGCCTGTCGGCGCGCGACGCCGGGACGATCCAGGGCGCGTTCCACCTGGGTTACCTGGCCTCGCTGTTCATCGTCGGCTTCCTCGCCGACCACTTCGGCGCCAAGCGCGCCTTCCTGGTCAGCGGCGTTGCCGGTTTCCTCAGCCCGATCGCGTTCGTGCTGCTGGTCGATGGCTACTGGTCGGCGCTGTGGCTGCACGCGCTCACCGGCCTCACGCAAGGCGGCTTCTACACGCCGGTGCTGGCCATGGTGAACGAGCACGTCGGGCGCGAGCGCCGCGGGCGCGCCATGGGAATGATGATCGCCGCCTCGAGCGCGGGCTACGCCCTCGCGCTCGGCGTCTCGGGCCTGGTGCTGACCTTTGCCGGTTGGCGCACGGCGCTCGCCGTGGTGGCGGCGATGCCGGCTGCCTCCTGGCTCATCGCCCTCGTCGCGACGCGCGCCACGCCCAACACGGTGCATCCGCGGCCCGAGGGGCATACGCTGCTCGCGTCGATCCCCGCGGTGCTGCGCAACCGCAAGGGCATGCTTTCCGTGTGGGGCTACACCTTCCACAGCTGGGAGCTGCTCGGGCTGTGGGCCTGGCTGCCGGCGTTCCTGACGGCGGCGCTGGTGGCGCAGGGCTCGGGCGCGGCGGAGGCGGCGGCGGCCGGCCTGTCGCTGAGCGCGCTGACCTACGTCGCCAACATCGGCGGCTCTCTCACGGGCGGCTTCATGTCGGACCGCTGGGGGCGCACGCAGACCATCCTGTTGTGGTCCTGCGCCAGCCTGGTGCTGTCGTTCAGCATCGGCTGGCTGATGGCCATGCCTATCGCGGTTCTCGTCGCGCTCGCGTGCCTGTACAACTTTGCGGGAATCGCCGACTCCTCGGTGCACTCCACGGTGATCGCCGAGAGCGTGCCGCCGCACATCCTCGGCGCGGCTTACGCCGTGCGCTCCGTGGTCGGCTTCGGCATGGGCGTGATCAGCCCGGTGGTGTTCGGCTGGGCGTTGGATCTCGGCGGCGGTGGGAAGACCTCCGGCGACGCCTTTGCCTGGGGAATCGCCTGGACCACGCTCGGGCTGGGCGGGCTGCTCGGGCCGCTCGCGACCTGGAAGCTGCAGCGCCTGCGCTAGCCCTTCAGCAGGGTCATGAGCGCAGTGTTGTCCCAGCGCCCGCGGCCGCCGGCGCTGAGGCGGCCGTAAAACTGCTCGATCAGCGCGGTGCCGGGCATGAACGAGCCGTTCTTTTTCGCTTCCGCCAGCGCGATGTTCAGGTCCTTGCGCATCCAGTCGCTGGCGAAGCCGAAGCCCTCGAACTTGCCCTCGACCATGGTTTTCCAACGGTTCTCCAGCTGCCAGGATTGGGCCGCGCCCTTGGAGATGACGGCGACCACCTTTTCCATGTCCAGCCCGGCCTGTTTGCCGAAATTGAGCGCCTCCGACAGGCCCTGCAGCAGGCCGACGATGGCGACCTGGTTGACCATCTTGGTGAGCTGGCCGGCGCCGGGCGCACCGATCAGCGCGCACATCTTGGCGTAGACGTTGAGCACCGGCTGCGCCCGGTCGAAGTCGGCCTGGTCGCCGCCGCACATGATACCCAGTTGCCCGTTGACCGCGCCCGCCTGGCCGCCCGACACCGGCGCGTCGACGAAGCCGGCGCCCATGGCCTTGCACTTGGCGTGCAGTTCGCGCGCCACCACCGCGGAGGCGGTGGTGTGGTCCACCAGCACGGCGCCTTTCTTCAGCCCCGCCAGCGCCCCGCTGTCGCCGTAGGCGACCGAGCGGACGTCGTCGTCATTGCCGACGCACATCAGGGCGAAATCGCAGCCCTGCGCGGCCTCCCTGGGGGTGGCGGCGGACTTGCCGCCGTACTCCTTGACCCAGGCTTGCGCCTTGGCGGCCGAGCGGTTGTAGACGGTGACGTCGTGGCCGCCCTTTTTCAGCAGATGACCCGCCATCGGGTAGCCCATCACGCCCAGGCCGAGAAACGCGACTTTCGCCATCTTTTTGTCTCCTAAGGGATTTTTGGGGAGTTTGACAGGGTGGCGTCAACCACCCACAATACATGGACGTTTATACAGTATCCGGTGTTGGCCCAGCGCCCCTTCCCGGTGGCGCCTGCCGAAGATGCCGACAACCAGAAGAAGAGGTACGGGAAATGGACGAGAACAAGTCTAAGGCATTGGCGGCGGCGCTGTCGCAGATCGAAAAGCAGTATGGCAAGGGTTCCATCATGCGCATGGACGACGCGGCCATCAAGGACATCGACGTGGTGTCCACCGGGTCGCTGGGCCTGGACCTGGCCCTGGGCGTCGGCGGCCTGCCGCGCGGCCGGGTGGTCGAGATCTACGGGCCGGAATCCTCCGGCAAGACGACGCTGACGCTGCAGGTCATCGCCGAGATGCAGAAAATCGGCGGCACCGCCGCCTTCATCGACGCGGAAAACGCGCTCGACATCTCCTACGCCGCCAAGCTCGGCGTCAAGACCGAGGACCTGCTGATCTCTCAGCCGGATACCGGCGAGCAGGCGCTCGAGATCGCCGACATGCTGGTGCGCTCCGGCGCGGTGGACGTGATCGTGGTGGACTCGGTGGCGGCGCTCACGCCCAAGGCCGAGATCGAGGGCGAGATGGGCGAGCCGCAGATGGGCCTGCAGGCGCGCCTGATGAGCCAGGCGCTCCGGAAGCTCACCGGCAACATCAAGCGCACCAACACGCTGGTCATCTTCATCAACCAGATCCGCATGAAGATCGGCGTCATGTTCGGCAACCCCGAGACCACCACCGGCGGCAACGCGCTCAAGTTCTACGCCTCGGTGCGCATGGACATCCGCCGCATCGGCTCGATCAAGAAGGGCGACGAAGTGATCGGCTCCGAGACCCGCGTCAAGGTGGTGAAGAACAAGGTCGCGCCGCCGTTCCGGCAGGCGGAGTTCGACATCCTGTACGGCGACGGCATCTCGCTCGAGGGCGAGCTGCTCGAGCTGGGCGTGATCCACGGCGTGGTGGAGAAATCCGGCGCCTGGTACCTGTACAATGGCGACCGGCTCGGCCAGGGCAAGGACAACTGCCGCGACTTCCTGAAGGAAAACGTGGCGATGGCGCGCGAGATCGAGCAGAAGATCCGCGAGAAGGCGGGCGTGCTCAAGCCAGTGGCCAAGGCGGAACATGCCGCCGAGGACAACAAGGTCGAGCAACTGCCGACGCGCAAGCGCGGTGAAGGACGGGCCTGACGCCTGACTCTCCGGCCGAGCTCCGGGCGCGCGCGCTGAGGCTGCTCGCGCGCCGGGAGCACTCCCGGGCGGAACTGGGCAGGAAGCTCGCGCCGCGCGCGGC
>JBGPPD010000009.1:0-33059 GCA_041488375.1 Gammaproteobacteria bacterium
CCGGGAAGCTCGCCACTGCGTACCCGGCGAGTTCGCGCCAGGTTTCCACGTGCCGCGACTCGTAGAGGAAAGCCGGCGCCTCGTCGGGCGCTTTCTCGCGCACCGTTTCCCAGGGGCTGCGCGGCAGCGCGAGCGCGGCCTTCTCGCGCGGCGCCAGTTCCAGCGTCGAGGCGGCGCGCACCAGCAGGTCCTGGTGGGGCGCCGCGATCAACAGGCGAGCAATGCGGTTGCCGAAGAAATCCACGCCCTCGGCATATTCGCCGGGTTGCGGCTCGATCGACAGCCGATGCGCCTGGCGCGACTGCCACGGAAGCTCGCGCGGCGCGAGGTGCAGCAGCTGCTGCGACAGCAGCACCGGGCTGGCGTAGCGGTAGTGCGTCTCGTGGACGACCTGCAGGCGCATGGGCTAGGTCGCCGCCGTTACGTCGCGAAGGTCTGCCGGCTCGCTTCGCCGACGTGACTGAAGAAGCGGTGCCCGAGCTGCTCGCCGAGGCGGTAGGCCGCGCCGTGGCATTCGTCCAGCACGGCGCCCAGGCGCTCGCTGCCGTGGCGCAGGTCGGTGCCCGGGTCCAGGTCGGCGAGGCCGGCGGCCGCGCCATCGAGCTTCTCGTCGCCCAGGTCGCCGAACATGTCCGACAGGCGCCGCACGTAGTCGCGCAGCCCGCGCACCTGGAAGGCGATCGAGCGCGGGTTGGCCTCGTCGCGCACCAGCAGGTCCAGCACCGGCAGCCACTGCGGGCGCGCCGAGTAGCGGGCGCGGTAGGTGATGCTCGAATCGGCGAGGAGCAGGAGCCACGTCAGGTCGGCGTCGGCCGGCCCGGCGAGCGCCTGGTTGAAGGTCGCGGCCAGCGTCTGCAGCCGCTCGATGCGCCGGCCTACCGAGAGGAAGCGCCAGCCCGGGTCGCGCGTCATGCCGTCCAGCGCGTAGCCCGACAGGGTGGTGAAGCCGGCGATGGTGTGGTCCAGCTCGACCAGCACTTCGGACAGCGCGGCGGGCTTGGCGCGCTTGCCAAGCGATTGCGTCATGCGGTTGAGCGTGCGCCAGTTGTCGAGCGACAGGCGCTCCCTCAAGTGCGAGGCGACGCGCGCCAGCTCGCGCAGGCTGGCGGCGAGCCCCGGCCGGGTGTCGTCGCCGATTGCCGCGCGCAAGGCCGCGACCAGGTCCGGATCGTCCGGCTCGCTTTCGCCGGCGGGCAGGATCTCGGCGCGGCGCAGCAGGGCGACCAGCGAGGCTCGCGCGCCGCGGTCGTCGCCCGGCGCCTCGTCCACCAGTCGCGCGAGCGCCACGCGCAACAGGCGCGCCGTGCCGTCGCAGCGCTCGCAGTAGCGCCCGAACCAGTACAGGTTTTCCACGACGCGGCTGGACAGGTTGGTACCGGAGCGCACCAGGTCCTGCGGGCCGATGGCCGGCCTGAGCAGGCTGAAGGTGTTGACCGGACCGGCGGCCATCACCCAGGTGTCCTTGCTCGAGCCGCCACGCTGCATGGAGATCACGCGCGCGTCGGCGCTCGCCACGCGCGTCAGGCCGCCCGGCATCACCACGTAGCCGTTGGGGCTGGCGCAGGCGAAGACGCGCAGGCCGATGGCGCGCGCCTGCAGCCGGCGCGCGTGGCTGCGGTCCCACACCGGTGCCTGCGACAGCTGCACGATCTCCTGCGCCACGTAGTCGTTGGGGCGCGCGCGCAGCATGGCGGCGACGCGCCTGGCGCCGCGCTCGTCCAGGTCCTCGCCGAACATCGGCTCGACGCGCAGTTGCGGGAATGCCGACTTGATCACCAGCTTGTCCAGCTTGGCGATCACGTCTTCCAGCGCCGCCGGTTCGCCGCACCACCAGGTGGCCACCGAGGGCATCCTCAGCGGCTCGCCGAGCAGCCGTGCCGACAGGCGCGGCAGGAAACCCATCAGCATGTTCGATTCGAGCAGGTTGGAGCCGAGCGCATTGGCGACGAGCACGTTGCCGCGGCGCATCGCGTCCACCAGGCCCGGGATGCCGAGCGCGGAGTCGCTGCGCAGCTCGAGCGGGTCGCAGTAGTCGTCGTCCAGGCGCCGCAGGATCGCGTGCACGCGCTTCAGGCCGGACACGGTCTTCAGCCACACGCAGCCTTCGCGCACCGTGAGGTCGTTGCCCTCGACCAGCGGCAGGCCGAGGTAGCGCGCGAGGTAGGCGTGCTCGAAATAGGTTTCGTTCAGCGGCCCCGGCGTGAGCAAAACGGTCAGCGTGGCGCCGGCGCCCTGCGGCGCCCAATGCGCGAGGCTGTCGCGCAGCGTGGCGAAGAAGCTCGCCAGGTGCTGCACCTTCAGGTCGTGGAACAACTCCGGAAAGGCGCGTGAGATGACGATGCGGTTCTCCAGCGCGTAGCCCATGCCCGAGGGCGCCTGCGTGCGGTCGTCGCGCACCCACCACTGGCCGTCGGGCGAGCGCGCGAGGTCCGCGGCGTACAGGTGCAGCATCACGTCCCCGGGCACCTTGGCGCCGTGGCAGGGGCGCAGGAACCCCGCGTGGCCGTGCACCAGCGCCGGCGGCAGCAGCCCTTCCTCGAGCAGCCGCTGCTCGCCGTACACGTCCACCAGGACCCTGTTGAGCAGCGTGGCGCGCTGCACGATCGCGGCCTCGATCGCCGCCCACTCGCCCTGCGGCAGGATCAGCGGCAGCAGGTCCAGTTCCCAGGGGCGGTCGGCGCCCTGCGGGTCGGCGTAGACGTTGTAGGTGACGCCGTTCTCGCGCACCTGGCGCTGCACCGCGTGCACGCGCTCGCGCATGCGCTCCGCGGGCTCCGCGGCGAGGCTCTCGAGCAGCGGCTTCCAGTGCGCGCGCGGCACCTGCGCCGCCTCGAACATCTCGTCGTAGCGCGCGCTGGCCGCCGGGTACTCGGCGAGCAATTCCCTGGACATCAGCGCTTCTGCCAGAACGCGCCGCTGGCGTCGATGGCGATGATCTCCTCCACGATGCCGTGCTGCGAGCGGTAGTCGTGCACGGCCTGGCGGCAGGCGGGGATGTCGCCGTAGTCGTCGACGATCAGGTAACCGCCGCTCGAGAGCTTGGGGTACATGGGGACCAGGGCGTCCATGGTCGATTCGTAGAGGTCGCCGTCCAGCCGCAGCACCGCCAGGCGCTTGACCGGCGCGCCGGGCAGGGTGTCGCGGAACCAGCCCTTGAGGAACCGCACCTGGTCGTCGAGCAGGTCGTAGCGCTGGAAGTTCCTCTGCACTTCCTCCAGGGACACGGCCAGTTCGCCGAACTGGCTGAAGGTCAGTTTCGCGTCCATCGGGTACTTCGCCGCGTCCGGCGGCGGCAGGCCGGCGAAGGAGTCCGCGGCCCACACCACGCGGTCGGTTACGCCGTTCGCCTTGAGGATCGCGCGCATCAGGATCGATGCGCCACCGCGCCAGACGCCGGTCTCCATCAGGTCGCCCGGCACCTTGCGGGCGAGGACGTCTTCGACGCAGAAATGCAGGTTGTCGAGGCGGTGCAGGCCGATCATGGTATGCGCCACGGCGGGCCAGTCGCGGCCTTCGACGCGCATGCGCAGGTCGAAGGCCTGGTCCTTGCCGAACAGGGTGCTGTGGTCCTGGTAGATGACGTTGCTCAGGCAGCGCTTGAGCAGGTCGAGGTAGAGCTGCTTGGGGCTTTGCGGCGCGTTCATTGGCGGCTATCCCGTATAGCACTCGTAGACGATGCGGGACACTTTTCCGCGCGAAATGCCGAAGCGTAAGGCGTCGGCGTCGCCACTGACATTGATCTCGTTTTTCACGGCGGCGCCGTGAATGCCCAGGCGAGTTTCCACGTTGTCGATGGAGTCGCCCACGCGAAAGCCCCCCGCGAACGACCAACCCGGGCTGGTGACCAGGACACCCGCGACCAGGTAGCGGGACTCGTCGTTCGTGAAGGTCGCGATCTCCAGCTGCAGCCCGTTGAACACGAGCCGCCGGTACTCGGTCTTGTAGGTGTCCCAGTCGCGCACCTCGAGGACTTTTTCCTCGCGCAGTTGCCCGATCGAACGCACGGCCTGATAGGTTGCAGGCAGGTGGAGCCGATAGGGCCCCTCGGTACAGCTGAGGTTCTTGAGGTAGGCGGCGTCCTTGCGATCCTGGGCGATCGCCCCGGAGAACGACGCGAGTATCGCGAGGATGCCGGTGAGGGTGCGCAGGCGCATTGATCCGTCCAATCGTACCAGTGCCTCGCGCTGCCGGGCCAGGGCCCGGGCTAGCGCCGCAGATCCAGAGTGAACGGGAAGTTGGGATTGCGCTCTTCGACGCGCGCCTCGACCCGCCCCGGCGTATGCCCGATCCGGAAGAACCGCGCCAGGCGCCGTCCTTCGGCCTCGTAGGCATTCACCGGGAAGGTCTCGTGCGCGCGCCCGCCCGGATGGGAGACGTGGTACTGGCAGCCGCCCAGGGACCTGTTCATCCACGTATCCACCAGGTCGAACAGCAGGGGCGTGTGCACGCCGATCGTCGGATGCAGCGCCGAAGGCGGTTGCCAGGCGCGGTAGCGCACGCCGCCGACGAACTCGCCGACGTTGCCGGTCGGGGCCAAAGGCACCATGCGGCCGTTGCAGGTGAGCACCATGCGATCGCCCACCAGGCCGGCGGCGCGGACCTGCAGGCGCTCGACCGACGAATCCACGTAGCGCACCGTGCCGCCCGGCGCCCCCTCCTCGCCCATTACGTGCCAGGGTTCCAAAGCGGCCCGCAGTTCGACGTTGGCGCCGCGCGCGGAGAATTCCCCGTAGCGCGGGAAGCGGAATTCGAAGTGCGGAGCGAACCAGGCGGTCTCGAGTGCATAGCCGGCGTCCTTCACTTCGGCGATGACATCCTCGAAGTCCTGCCACACGAACCAGGGCAGCATGAAGCGGTCGTGCAGCTCCGTGCCCCAGCGCTTCAGGCGCCCCGGCTTGTAGGGCTTTTGCCAGAAGCGCGACACCAGGGAACGCAACAGGAGCTGTTGCGTCAGGGACATGCGCGCATGCGGCGGCATCTCGAAGGCGCGCATTTCCAGCAGGCCCAGCCTCCCCGTCGGCCCGTCCGGCGAGAAGAGCTTGTCGATGCAGAACTCGGCGCGGTGCGTGTTGCCCGAGGAATCGATCAGCAGGTTCCTGAAGAGGCGGTCCACCAGCCAGGGCGGGCAGGCGTCGGCGCCCTTTTTCGACTGGCGCTCGAGCTCGCGCAGGGCGATCTCGATCTCGTAGACCGAATCGTTGCGCGCCTCGTCGATGCGCGGCGCCTGGCTGGTCGGGCCGATGAACATGCCCGAGTAGAGGTAGGAAAGCGAGGGATGGTTGTGCCAGTAGGTGACCAGGCTCGCCAGGAGGTCCGGCCGCCTGAGGAACGGCGAATCCGCGGGCGTCGGTCCGCCCAGCACGAAGTGGTTGCCGCCGCCGGTGCCCGAATGGCGCCCGTCGAGCATGAATTTCTCGCTGGCGAGGCGCGTGAGCTGAGCCTGTTCGTACAGGTGCGTGGTGTGCTCCACCAGTTCGTCCCAGTTCGCCGCCGGATGGATGTTGACTTCCAGGACGCCCGGATCGGGCGTGATGCGCAGGTGCTGCAGGCGCACGTCCTTCGGCGGCTCGTAGCCTTCCAGCACGACCGGGAAGCCGAGCTCGGCGGCGGTCAGTTCCACCGCGGCGGTGACCTCCAGGTACTCCTCGAGCGACTGCGTGGGCGGCATGAAGAGGTAGAGCACGCCGTTCCTCGGCTCGGCGCAGACCGCGGTGCGCGTGATCCATGCCGCCGACTCGAACTGGCCAGGCAGGCGCGGCGAGCCGCGCCCCGCAGGCGCGTGCGACGGGGACTGCAGGTGCGGCGCGAGCTCGGCGTAGCGCGGCAGCGGCACCACGCGCTGCATCGGGTCGGGCGGGAAGACCCAGGGGTAGTCGCCCTTGGATGCCCAGGGCAGCGAATCCAGCGGCAGGCGGTAGCCCATCGGCGAATCGCCCGGAATGAGGTAGCAGCGCTCGGAGCGAAGGAACCATGGCCCCGTTTTCCAGCGCCCGGTGGCGTCGTCGCGCTGCATCGGGAGCACGTGGCCGACCACCTTGTCCAGGCCCTGCTTGAAGACCTTGCGCAGCCGCGCGCGCTCGAGGGGATCCTCCAGCCGCGTGTCGAACGGATCCAGGTTGGCGGGGAGCTTGCGTTCGCGCCAGAGGTAGTACCAGGTGTCTTCATAGCTGGCGAACACGTATTTGGGGTCGAGGCCGAGCCTCTGCGCCAGCGCCTTGAGGAACATCGCCGCCTGGGCGGGCGTTGCGCCGTAGTTCACCGTCTCGTCGGCGAACAGGGCCGGGTTGTCCCACAGCGGCTGGCCGTCTTTCCTCCAGTAGCAGGCCAGCGACCAGCGCGGCAATTGCTCGCCCGGGTACCACTTGCCCTGGCCGTAGTGCAGCAGGCCCTTGGGCGCGTAGCGCGCCTTGAGCTTCGCGAGCAGCGAGGTACCGAAGCGCCGCTTGTTGGGACCCATCGCCTCGGTGTTCCACTCCGCGCCATCGCGCTCCGCCACCGCCACGAAGGTCGGCTCGCCGCCCATGGTGAGGCGCACGTCGGCGCGCAGGAGGTCCGCGTCGATGCGGTGGCCCAGAGCCTCGATCGCCAGCCACTGCGCCTCGGTGTAGGGCTTGGTGACGCGCGGCGCCTCCCATACCCGCGTCACTTTCATGCTGTGCGTGAATTCGGTTTCCGCCCTTTCGCTGTAGCCGGTGACCGGCGCAGCGCTGCCCGGCTCGGGCGAGCAGGCCAGCGGGATGTGGCCTTCGCCGGCGAACAGGCCCGAGGTCGGATCCAGGCCGATCCAGCCCGCGCCCGGCAGGTACACCTCGCACCAGGCGTGCAGGTCCGTGAAATCGGCCTCGGGCCCCGAGGGGCCGTCGAGGGATTTCACGTCCGCGGTGAGCTGGATCAGGTAGCCGGAAACGAAACGCGAGGCGAGTCCTAGGTGGCGCAAGATCTGCACCAGCAGCCAGCCCGAATCGCGGCACGAGCCGTTCGCGAGCTTCAGCGTCTCCTCGGGCGTCTGCACGCCGGGCTGCATGCGGATGAGGTAGCGGATGTCCTTGGACAGTTGCTTGTTGAGGTCCACCAGGAAGTCCACCGACGGGCGCGGCGCGCGCGGGATCTCGGCGAGGTAGGCCTTCAGCAGCGGCGTCGGCGGCGCCTTGAGCAGGTAGGGCGCGAGCTCGTGCAGCTGGGCCACGTCGTACTGGAACGGGATCTTTTCGGCGGTGGGCTCGAGGAAGAAGTCGAACGGATTGATGACCGACATCTCGGCCACCAGGTCCACCTCGATGCGCAGCTCCCTGGTCTTGTCCGGGAACATCAGCCGCGCGAGCCAGTTGGACTGCGGGTCCTGCTGCCAGTTGATGAAGTGCTTGTCCGGCGTGACCTTGAGGGAATAGGCGTGGATCGGCGTGCGCGCGTGCGGCGCGGGCCGCAGCCGCACCACCTGCGGCGAAAGCGCCACCGGCCGGTCGTAGCGGTAATGCGTGACGTGGTTCAGCGCGACGTGGATGCTCATGGGCTCTCTAAATCGGGGTCAGAGCCCGATTTCGTTTGATAGAAATGGCTGGCGCCCGATCGGAAAGTCAAAGACGGCACAGCGCGAAACCTGCGCGCATTCGGAAATCGGGCTCTGACCCCGATTTTCATTGCGCCTCCGCCTGGGCTTTCGCCTGCATGGCTTCGGCGCCGCCGCCGGTGCGCACGCCGCGGATCGGGCAGGCGTCGTTGTAGTCCGCGCCGATCGCCACCTTGACGTGGCACTCGCCCACCGGGGTGTTGTTGGCGATGTCGAAGCTCCTCCAGCGGTCCACCACCCAGGCTTCGGCCCAGGCGTGCGGCTCGACCTTGAGGGGCGCCTTGGACACGCAGGCGTAGCCCGAGACGTAGCGTGCGGGGATGCCGAGCCGCCGGCAGCAGGCGATGAAGGCGTGCGCCAGCGCTTCGGGTCCCGCGTCGGGCGACTTCTTCTGCACCGCCGCGGCCAGCTCGCGCAGGCCGGAGAGCGTGCCGGCGCGGCGGCGAAAGCCCTCGGCGAAGGCGGCGAGCTTCTCATCGGCGCGCGTGAGCGAAGTGACGCGCAGGAACAGGAGCGGCGAGAGCGTGACCCCGGTGAAATCCGAAGGCTCGTCCACCGCGGGCGAGGTCTCGATCACGCCCGAGGCCTTGATGCGGATCTCGGTGAACGCCTTGTCCAGCGTCAGCACGTGCAGCACGTTGCCGTAGCCGTCGCTGGTGCGCAGCGGTTGGCCCGGCGTCTCGAGCGTCCACGCCAGCACCTTCTGGCGCGTGGTGTCGCGCGGCGTGAGGCGCAGGTACTGCGTCGAAAAGCGCACCGGCGAGTCGTAGCTGTAGCGCGTGTCCTGCGCGAGGCTCAGCTTCATACCGCCCCCAGGTAGGCTTTCTGGATGCGCTGGCCAAGTTCGCCCATGTCCTTGAGCACCTCGGTCAGGTATTCGTGCAGTCCGCCCTGGAAGATTTCCTCGATGTCGGCGTGCGTGAGCCGCGCGTGCAGCTCGTAGGCGAGACGCTTGGCGGCCTGGTCGTTCTGTCCCTCGATGCGGTCCATGGATTCCTTGATCAGGTCGAAGCACGCGGCCAGCGACCGCGGCATGCGCCGCTCGAGGATCAGCAGCTGCGCCACCTTGATCGGGTAGATCTGGTCGCGGTACAGGGTGCGGTAGGTCTCGAAGGAGGACACCGAGCGCAGCAGCGCGGCCCATTGGTAGTAGTCGAGCGCGCCGCCCACGTCCTCCACCGAGGGCAGCATGACGTGGTACTTGACGTCGAGGATGCGCGCGGTGTTGTCGGCGCGCTCGAGGTGCGTGCCCAGGCGCGAGAAGTTGAACGCCTCGCCGCGCACGATGGTGCCGTAGGTGACGCCGCGGAAGAGATGCGAGCGCTCCTTCACCCAGTCGAAGAACTGCGTGGCCCCGGCGCCGGTGACGCGCGCCGGCTTCATGCCGCGCACCTCCAGCCAGGTGGCGTTCAGCGTCTCCCACATCTCGGAAGTGATCTGCCAGCGCACCGCGTGCGCGTTCTCCCTCGCCCACTTGAGGCAGGAATAGATCGACGAGGGGTTCTTTTCGTCCAGCGCCAGGAACTGGATCAGCGCGGCGAGCGCCAGCTTGTCGTGGCGCTCGAAGTAGGTTTCCTCGGTGCCGGTGATGGACAGGGGCGCGAGCAGATTCTGTTCCTGCCTGTCCTTGGTGCCGAACAGCACCAGGTTGGAGGTCACGCCGAGGATGCGCGCCATGTTCTCCGCGCGCTCCATCTGGCGGCTCATCCAGTAGATCCGGTCGGCGACGCGCGAGAGCATCAGGAAAAAATCGGGGTCAGAGCCCGATTTTCCTTTCGACATGCTGGCAGCATGCGAATTTGACCTTCCAGGGTCTCGCCTTTTTGGCTCGGTGAATCTTCGAGCCAAAAAGGCGAGATCGTTTTGAAATGCCAAACCTGCGAACGGAACGTGGCAACCATCGGTGTCAATCCACCACCCACGTATCCTTGGTTCCCCCGCCCTGCGAGGAATTCACCACCAGCGAGCCTTCCTTGAGCGCCACGCGGGTGAGGCCGCCGGGGACCAGCTTCACTTCCTTGGCGCACAGCAGGTAGGGCCGCAGGTCGACGTGGCGCGGGGCAACGCCCTTCTCGACGAAAGTCGGACAGGTGGACAGCGACAGCGTCGGCTGCGCAATGTAATTCGAAGGATTGGCCTGGATGCGCTTGCGGAAGGCCTCCAGCTCGGACTTGCTCGCGGAGGGCCCGATCAGCATGCCGTAGCCGCCCGAGCCCTGCACCTCCTTCACCACCAGCTCGGGGAGCTTGTCCATCACCAGCTCCAGATCCTCGGGTTTCTTGCATTGCCAGGTCGGCACGTTCTGCAGGATCGGTTCCTCGCCGAGGTAGAAGCGGATCATGTCCGGCACGTACGGGTAGGTGGACTTGTCGTCCGCCACGCCGGTGCCGATCGCGTTGGCCAGTCCCACGTTGCCCGCGCGGTACACCGACAGCAGCCCCGGCACGCCGAGCAGCGAATCGGCGCGGAAGGCGAGCGGGTCGAGGAACGCATCGTCCAGGCGCCGGTAGACCACGTCCACGCGCTGGCTGCCCGCGGTGGTGCGCATGTACAGGAAGCCGTCCTTGACGAACAGGTCCATGCCTTCGACCAGCTCCACGCCCATCTGCTGCGCGAGGAACGCGTGCTCGAAATAGGCGCTGTTGTGCTGGCCCGGCGTGAGCACCGCCACCACGGGGTCGCGCACGCGCGGCGGCGCGGCCGCGCGCAGGGTCTCGAGCAGCAGGCCGGGGTAATGCTCGACCGGGTGCACGTGCTGGCGCGCGAACAACTCGGGAAACAGCCGCATCATCATCTTGCGGTTCTCGAGCATGTAGGACACGCCCGACGGCGTGCGCAGGTTGTCCTCCAGCACGTAGTACAGGCCGTCCTCGTGCCGGATCAGGTCGATGCCCGCGACGTGCGAGTAGACCTCGTTCGGCAGGTCCAGGCCGAGCATCGCTACCTGGTAGGCGTCGTTGGTGAGCACCTGCTCGGCGGGGATCACACCCGCCTTGAGGATCTCCTGCCCGTGGTAGACGTCGTGCAGGAAGCGGTTGAGGGCTGTCCCGCGCTGTTTCAACCCGCGCGACAGCGCTTCCCACTCGTCCTTCGGAATGACGCGCGGGATGGTGTCGAAGGGAATCAGCCGCTCGGCGCCCGCCTCGTCGCCGTACACGGCAAAAGTGATGCCGACGCGGTGGAACAGCAGGTCGGCCTCACGGCGCTTTTCGGCCACCCGCTCGGTGGGCGTGTCGGCCAGCCACTCGGCCAGGGAGCGCCAATGCGGCCGCACCTCACCGCTCGCGGCGCGCATCTCATCGTAGTGGCGGCGTTCCATCCCTGGTCCCCAGCAAGGGCTTGAAGCAACCGCCATGCCCAAGGCGACAGGGCCGTGCGGTCAACGGCTTAGCGTAGCGCGCGGCGGGCCCGCGCACCAGAGCGGCGCGTCGCGCGCGCTAGGTGCCGGACTCGGTCGCGGGGCCGGTCTCGGCCTGAGTCTCCAGGCGCGACGCGGCGCGGCGGTATTCCGAAGGGGGGATGCCGACCTGGTTGAGGAAGAAGCGCGTGAAATTGCTCTGCGCCGAAAAGCCCAGCTCGGCCGACACATCGGCGATCCGGGTGCGGCCGGTGGACAGCTTGGAAATGGCGCTCTCCACGCACAGCATGTCGAGGTAGGACCGTGGCGAGCGCCCGGTGCAGACCTGGAACAGGTCGTAGAAGCGCGAGCGCGACAGGCCCACCTGGCTCGCCAGCTCGTCGATGTTGACGTCCTTGTTGGGCCGGGCGCGCAGCAGCGCCAGCGCTTTGCGGATGCGGGTGTCGGCAAAGGGCGAGCCGCGCCACAGCGAGGCGCCCGCACGGCGGCGTGCGAGGTAGGTCTCCACCACCGACAGCATCAGTTCCTGCAGCATGAATTCCAGCCGCTCGGCCGACAGGAACTGGTCGTTCAGCGTCTCGATCGCCAGCGCATCGGCGAGTTGCCGGATGCGCGGCGTGATGGTCTCGTGCGAGCGCGGGAACATGCTGCCGCCGGCGTCGTCGAAGGCCGCGGGAAAGCTCGCCTGCAGCCAGGCAGGCGAGGGGTGGAAGGCGATCACGCGCGCCGGCGTGCCGTTGGCGCTGCCCAGGTACTGCGTGGATTCGGCGGGATTGGCGAACAGCGCATCCTCGCGGGTCAGCGGATGCGGCGCGCCGGCGATGGAGAACAGGCTGTCGGCGCCGTCGTGCTTGAGCAGGATCAGCGGCTCGGCGTGCGCTTGCGGCTCGCCGGGCGCGGAGGCGTCGGCGAGCACGACGCGGCCGAAGCGTCCTTCGAAAATGCGGATCGGTTTGGGCATGGACGCTAGGATAACGGGCAGACCCCGCGCGCGCCAGTCCCGCGCAGGAACAAGTTATCGAAAAAACAGATATCTGGCAGGAAGTTCAGTACGCCAGCCAGTGCGGGCGCTTGGCGGAAATGACCTTGGTATTGACCCCGACCCAGTTCAGTCCGCCGAACAGGCGCGCGTGCTCGATTTTCACGCAGCGGTCCATCACGGCGTCGAGCCCGGCGGCCCGGGCTTTGTCCGCTGCGGCCTCGTTCTTGACCCCAAGTTGCTGCCACAGCACCTTCGCGCCGATGGCGATGGCGTCCTCGGCGATCGGCAGGATGTCCCCGGTCTTGCGAAAGCAATCCACCAAGTCCACCTTGCCGGGGATATCGCGCAGGGACTGGTAGCACTTCTGTCCCAGCACCTGCGCGTAGCGCGGGTTCACCGGGATCACCGTATAGCCGTGCTCCTGCATGTACTTGGCGGCGAAGTAGCTCGGACGGAACCAGTCTGCCGACAGCCCGACGACGGCGATGACGCGGCTCTGCGAAAGGATGCGGCGCAGGCTGTTGATGTCGTCCATTTCCCCGCTACTATAATCGACCAATCCCAGGGAGGGGCCCCATGTACGTCGAAGAGCGTATGTACCTGCTGCAGGTCGGCAAGGCGCCGGAGTATTTCAAGCACTACGAAGAGGTCGGCATGAAGATCCAGCTCCGGCACCTGCCCAACCTGGTCGGCTACTACGTCACCGAAGCCGGCATGCAGAACCTGGTGACGCACATGTGGGCCTACGACGACCTGCTGCAGCGAGAGAAGATGCGCGCCTCGATGCAGGCCGACCCCGAGTGGCAGGCCTACCTGCCGCGCATCCGCCCGCTGATCGTCACGCAGGAGACCAAGATCCACAAGTGCGCGCCCTTCTTCGTAGAGCGCCTGAAGAAGATGCTCGCGGCTGTCCGGTGAGCCTCCACCCCCAGGTTGCGGCGCTGCTCGAGCGCGCGGCGAAATCGCCGCTGCCGCCGTATTACGAGGTGCCCGCGCATGTCGCGCGGCGCATCTACCGCGACACGCGCGCCGCGCTTTCGCCCAAGGCGCCCGAGGTTGCCGAGGCGCGGCTGCTGATCGCTCCCGGCCCGTTGGCGCTGCGCGCCTACCGCCCGGCCGCGTCGAAGCCGGACCAAGCCCTGCCGGCGCTGGTGTACTTCCACGGCGGCGGCTGGGTGATCGGCGACCTGGACACGCACGACGTGCTTTGCCGGCAGCTCGCCAATGGCGCGCATTGTGCGGTGTATTCGGTGGATTACCGGATGGGGCCCGAGCACCCGTTTCCCGCTGCAGTGGACGATTGCTTCGCCGCGACGAAGTTCGTCGCAGGCCGCCACAAGCAGGTTGCGGTCGGCGGCGACAGCGCGGGCGGCAACCTCGCCACCGTCGTCGCGCTGCAGGCGCGCGACGCGGGCGGGCCGGCCCTCGCGTACCAACTGCTCATCTATCCCGCCACCGACCAGCGCGGCGGACATCCCTCGGTGAAGCGCAATGGCGAGGGCTACCTGCTCACCAAGAAGTCGATGGACTATTTTCAGGCCCAGTATCTGCCGCGGCGCGAAGACCTCATCGACTGGCGCGCCTCGCCCGTGCTGGCGAAGACGCTCGCCGGCCTGCCGCCCGCCTACGTCATGACTGCGGGCTACGACCCGCTGCTCGACGAGGGGCGGGAGTACGCGGAGCGCATGGCAAAGGAGGGCGTGGAGGTCGCCTACCGCGAGTATTCCGACATGGTGCACGGCTTCATCCTGTTCGGCGGCGTGCTCGACACGGCCAATGCGGCAGTGGCCGAGTGCTGCGAGAAGCTGCGCGGCAGCTGGAAAATGTAGGACGCATGCCGACCAATTTCAATCCGATCTGGCAGTTGTTGTTCCAGTTTTTAATCGTGGTGGTGCTGGTGTTCGCCAGTCTCGGCTTCGCCGTGGGGGTAGGGTTGATCGTATCCAGCGCGCGGATCCTTCGAATTCTCCACGCGATGAATCGATGGGTCTCGACCGACGCTGCTTTCACGGCACTCGACATGTCGCGCAATACGGAGCAGTTCTGGTACCGCAATCGGCGCTGGGTTGGCTGGGCCCTGATCGCGGGCGGCCTTTTTGCGACCTTCGGACTGGCCGCCGGCATCAGTCCCGCGGCAGTCGGCACAACATTCGCCAAAGGCGCCATGGTTCCGCTGGTCACGATCGTCGCCGGCACCTTGCGGTGGTTTCTGATCGTGGGCAGCGTCGCGGGTGTGCTGGTTGGAGCCATGCTCTGTTTTTCCCCGGATGCCCTGGTGACCCTCGAAAAATATGCCAACCGGTGGTTTTCTGCCGGGCACCTCCTGCGCGGCGGGGATGACATGCGGTTGACGCTCGACACGCTGGTCGAAGCGCATCCCGGGCTGTCGGGCTGGATCCTGGCGTGCACTGCGCTGGGCGCGGCAGCCTATGCCACCACGCTGCTGTTGGCGCGGTCCTGAGGGCGCGGGCCACGGAGGGATACGGGAGCGATTGCATGCGACACGACCTGAAAGTCCGCCACGGCGGCCGCATCCTCGCCGACGCCCTCGTCGGCCACGGCGTGACGATGGCGTTCGGCGTGCCGGGCGAGAGCTACCTGCCGGTGCTCGACGGTTTTCACGACGTTGCCGACAAGCTGAAATTCATCGTCTGCCGCCAGGAAGGCGGCGCCTCCTACATGGCGGAGGCCTACGGCAAGCTCACCGGCCAGCCCGGCGTGCTGTTCGTCACGCGCGGCCCGGGGGCCGCCAACGGCGCGGTCGGCGTGCACACGGGCTTCCAGGACTCCACGCCGATGGTGGTGTTCGTGGGGCAGGTGGGCAACGACTTCGTCGAGCGCGAGGCGTTCCAGGAGATCGACTACCGGCGCATGTACGGGCCGATGACCAAGTGGGTGGCGCAGATCGACCGTACCGAGCGCATCCCGGAGTACGTCAGCCACGCTTTCCACACGGCGATGGCGGGGCGCCCCGGCCCGGTGCTGCTCGCGCTGCCGGAGGACATGCTGTTCGCGGAGGCCGCGGTGGCGGACGTGCCGCAGTACCAGACCGTGCGCCCGGCGCCTTCCGTCTCGGACATGCGCGAGTTGCGGAGGCTCCTGCAGGCCGCGGAGCGGCCCTTCGTGATCCTCGGCGGCGGCGGCTGGGACCGCGCGGCCTGCGACGGCCTGCGCGCCTGGCTCGAGCAATCGCAATTGGCGGCGGGAACGTCGTTCCGCTGCCAGGATCTGCTCGACAACCGCAGCGCCAGTTTCGCGGGCGACGTCGGCATCGGCATCAACCCGAAGCTCGCGCAGCGCGTGCGCGAGGCGGACGCGGTGCTCGCCATCGGCGCGCGCCTGGGCGAGATGACCACCGGCGGATATTCGTTGTTCCAGGTGCCGGTCCCGAGCCAGACCCTGATCCACGTGCACGGCGGGGCGGAAGAGCTGGGGCGCGTGTACCGCGCGGCCTTGCCGATCAACTCCGGCATGGCCCGATTCGTCGAGGCGCTCTCGCTGGTAAAGCTGGACGGCGCCAAATGGGCGGCCCGCACGAAACTGGCGCGCGAGGAATACCTGGCCTGGAGCCAGCCGCAACCGATTCCCGGCAAGCTGCAATACGCGCAGATCGTGCAATGGCTGTCGGACCAGTTGCCCGAGGACGCCATCGTGTGCGGCGGCGCGGGCAATTTCTCCGGCTGGGTGCACCGTTTCTTCCGCTACAAGGGCTTTCGCACGCAGCTGGGCTCGACCAACGGCTCGATGGGCTGCGGGCTGCCGGCCGCCGTGGCGGCCAAGCTCGCGGCGCCCCGGCGCACGGTGGTGGCGATCACCGGGGACGGCGACTTCCTGATGAACGGCCAGGAACTGGCGACCGCGGCGCAGTACGGCGCGCCGATCATCGCCCTCGTGGTGAACAACGGGATGTACGGCACCATCCGCATGCACCAGGAGCGCGAATACCCAGGGCGGATCTCAGGGACCGAGCTGAAGAACCCCGACTTCGCCGCCTACGCGCGCGCCTTCGGCGGGCACGGCGAGCTGGTGGAAACCACCGATCAGTTCGCGCCGGCCTTCGAGCGCGCGCGCGCCTCGGGCAAGCCGGCGCTGATCGAGCTGCGCATCGACCCGGACGCCATCACCACCACCAGCACCCTTTCGGGAATCCGCAAGCAGGCGCTCGAGCGCAAGCGGTAGGGTGGGCCTCGGCCCGCCCTACGTGGTGGCCACGAAGTTCTCGTCGTCCTGGTGCTCGCGCTCGAATTTCAGGAACTCGAAGTAGCCGCAGTGCGCGCCGTAGGGATAGCCGCGGCAGGTGTTCGGCCGCGCTCCGTATACGGTGCAGCGGCGCTCCTTGCGGTCGAGGAACATGCACACCGAGGTGAAATGCTCATCCTCGCGGTGGCGCAGGATGCGCACCTTCTCCTCGCGCTCGAGCTTCGTGTAGCGCTCCTCGGCCAGCGCCTCGCTGACGCCGAAGTGGCGCGCGAGGCGCGCGATGTCCGCCTTCGACACCTCGATCTCCGGGTAGCTGCAGCAGTAGGCGGGGCATTTCGAGCAGTCGTAGGCGGGCTTGGTCATGTCGGGGCGTGGAAAAAAAGAGGGCGCATGTTAACCCTTTTTCCCTGCGGATTCGTTTCATGCTTTGACGGCCGGCCATGGTGGCGGGCCGCAAAACGTGAAGGAGTTGTCATGCAATCCCTCAAGCTCCTGGGCGCCGCCGTGGCGCTCGCCGCCTCCTCGCAGGCGCTGGCGGTCGGCAATCTGGTGGACCTGAAGGTACTGGACCGCAGCGCGAATCGTTACCTTCCGGTGGTTTGGCACGAGGGCAGCGCCTATGTCGTCGGCAAACCCGGCAACGAGTACCAGCTCAGCGTGCGCAACCGGCAGGGCGCCGAAGTGCTGGCGGTGATGTCGGTGGACGGCGTCAACGTGGTCACCGGGGAGACGGCGCGGCCGCAGCAGAGCGGCTACGTGCTCGGCGCCTGGAGCGGGCTCGAGGTCAAGGGCTGGCGCAAGAGCCTGTCGCGCACGGCGGCGTTCTACTTCACCGAGCTGGGGGACTCCTATGCCGCACGCACTGGCAGGCCGGACAATGTCGGGGTGATCGGGGTGGCGCTGTACCGCAAGAAGCCTGAGCCGCCGCAGCCGATCAGCCAGATCGCGCCTGCGCCAGCACGAGGCGCGGCGCAGGACGCGGCCGGGTCGGCGGAAGCCCTTGGCACGGGCCATGGCAGGAGCGAGATCTCGCACGCGCGCCGCGTCGAGTTCGAGCGCGCGACCGCCAACCCCGCTGAGATCATCACCCTCCATTACGACAGCTACCGCAACCTGGTGGCGTTGGGGGTGATCCGTGACGCGCCGCGCGATCCGCGCCCTTTCCCGGGTTTCGTGGCGGACCCGCTGGGCGCGGCGCCGCAGGTGACGCCGTCCACGGGCGCGTAAACTTGGCGGGGTGGAGGCCCCGGACGAACAGTTGATGCTCGCCTACCGCCAGGGAGACGCCGGGGCCTTCGAGGCGCTCTACGCGCGGCACCGGGCACCGCTGTTTCGCTTTGTGCTGCGCTCGGTGAAGGAGCGCGCGCTGGCCGAGGAGCTGTACCAGGAGATCTGGATGCGGGTGATCGAAGCGCGCGGCCGCTACTCCGTCCAGGCCAAGTTCACCACCTGGCTCTACACCATCGCGCACCACCGCCTGGCCGACCATTGGCGCAAGCGCGGGCTGCGGCTGGTGGAGCTGGAGGATGCGGACGCGCCGGCGCACCGCTCGTTCGAGCCCGAGCCGCGCGCCGAGGGGCGCCAAGACCTGCAGCGCCTCGCGGCGGCGCTGGCGGCGCTGCCCGAGCTGCAGCGGGCGGCCTTCCTCCTGCACGAGGAGGGCGGCATGACGCTGGCCGAGATCGCCGCGGCGACCGGCGCGAGCGAGGAGGCGGCAAAGAGCCGGCTGCGCTACGCGCTCGCCCGGCTGCGCGAGGCACTGGACGATGGCCGAAGCTGATCGCGACGAGAAGGTGTCGGCGGGCTACCGCGCGCTGGGCGGCGAGGAGCCGCCGCGCGCGCTCGACGAGGCGATCCTCGCGGCCGCGCGCAGGAGGCCCGCCCACTGGCGCGTCCCGCTGTCCGTTGCCGCGGTGCTGGTGCTCGCCGTCGGCGTGACCCTGCGCATGCTGCCGCGTCAGCCCGATGCGGAGTCGGTCGCGCTCGCGCCGCAGGTGATGCAGACGCCGCGGCCCGACGCGGCTGCGCCCGCGCCGCCGCGGGAGCAGCCAAGGGCCGAGGCGCGCGCCAGGGCCGCCGCGGACGTGGCGTCCGCTCCGGCAGCCGAACCCGCCGTCGGGGCGGCAGGCGCGGTCGCGCCGAGCGCCATGCGCGCCCAGGTCGCCTCCAAGCTGGCCAACACCGAACTGACGCCCGAAGCCTGGCTCGCGCGCATCGCCGAGTTGCGCAAACAGGGCCGCGCGCGCGAAGCCGAGGAAAGCCTCGCTGAATTCAGGAAGCGCCACCCGGACTACAAGATTCCCGAGCCTTTGCGCTAGCGCCCGTTCAGGGCTTGGGCTTCTCGCCGATCGTCTGCAGGAACACCGCGCAGGAGTCGAACTTGCCGAGGGCGTTGCGGCGAGCCGCCTGGAACTGGCTGCGCACCAGGGCGGCGAGCGGCACCGGGCGGTCGAGTTCCTGCGCCATCTGCAGGAAGTAGCGCAGGTCCTTCTCCATCAATTCGAGCTGGAACTGCGGGGCGAAGTCGCGGTTGAACATCTTCGGCAGGCGCGTCTTGAGCAGGCGCGAGCCGGCCGCGCCCTCGCCCAGGATCTCGAGCGCGGCGGCGCGGTCCGCGCCGGCAGCTTCGGCGACGCTCGCCGCCTCGGCGATCGCGGCGGTCGCGCTCCCGGAGAGCATGTTGTTGATGAGCTTGATGGTCGCGCCGGCGCCGGGTCCGCCCATGTGGCGCGACAGGCGCCCCATGGCCGCAAACAGCGGCTGCGCCCTGTCGAAGGCGGCCTTGTCGCCGCCGACCATGAACACGAGTTCCTTCCCCTGCGCCTGCGCGAGGCTGCCGGACACCGGCGCGTCCAGGTAGTGCACGCCGCGCGCCGCGGCCGCCTGCGCCGCTTCGCGCGCCATCGCCGGCGTATTGGTGCTCGAGTCGATGACCACGGTCCCGGGCGCCGCAGCGCCGATCGCCCCCGCGGCCCCCAGCATCAGGGCGCGCGTCGCCACGTCGTCGGCGACCATCGACACCACGAACTCGGCGCCGCGCACCACCGCCGCGGGCGAATCGCACGCCGCCGCGCCCTTGGCGGCGAACGGCGCGGCCTTCCCCGCATCGCGGTTGTAGACGCGCAAGGCGTGCCCTGCCGCGTGCAGGTTGGAGGCCATGCGCGAGCCCATGGCGCCCAGGCCGAGGAACGCAACGGTGGCCATGTCAGTGGTGGAGGATCTTGGAGAGGAACAGTTGTGCCCGGTCCGAGCGCGGCGTGCCGAAGAATTCCTCCTTGGTCGCGTCCTCCACGATGCGGCCGGCGTCCATGAAGATCACGCGGTGCGCGACCTTGCGCGCGAAACCCATCTCGTGCGTGACCACCATCATGGTCATGCCATCCTTCGCCAGCTGCACCATGACGTCGAGCACCTCGTTGATCATCTCCGGGTCGAGCGCGGAGGTCGGTTCGTCGAACAGCATGGCGATCGGGTCCATGCACAGCGCGCGCGCGATCGCCACGCGCTGCTGCTGGCCGCCGGAGAGGTTGCCGGGGAACTTGTCCTTGTGCGCCGACAGGCCGACGCGCTCGAGGAGCTTGAGGCCCTTCTCCAGCGCCTCGGCCTCGCTGCGGCCGAGCACTTTCACTTGCGCCAGGGTGAGGTTCTTCAGCACGCTCATGTGCGGAAACAGCTCGAAATTCTGGAACACCATTCCGATGCGCGCGCGCAGCTTGGGCAGGTCGGTCTTCGGGTCGCCCACCGAGATGCCGTCCACCGTGATATCGCCGCGCTGGAACGGTTCCAGGCCGTTCACGCATTTGATCAGCGTGGACTTGCCGCTGCCCGAGGGGCCGCACACCACCACCACCTCGCCCTTGGCGACCGAGGTGGAGCACTCGGCGAGCACCTGGAAGCCGCCATACCACTTGCTGATGTTCTTGAGCTGGATCATCGGGTCCCCTAACGGATCACGGCGAGGCGCAACTGCAGACGCTTGATGTACTGCGACGCGCCAAAGCTGATCACGAAATACACCAGCGCGGCGAACAGGTACATCTCGACCAGGCGGTAGTCGCGATTGGCGACCGTGACCGCGGCGCCGAGGAAATCCGTGGCCGAGATGACGTACACCAGCGAGGTGTCCTGGAACAGGATGATGGTCTGCGTGAGCAGCACCGGCAGCATGTTGCGGAAGGCCTGCGGCAGGACCACCAGGCCCATGGTCTGCCAGTAGTCCAGCCCGAGCGCCTGGCCCGCCGCCACCTGCCCGCGCGGGATCGACTGGATCCCGGCGCGCATGATTTCGCAGTAGTACGCCGCCTCGAACATGGTGAAGGTGATCACCGCGCTCCAAAACGCGCCGACCTGGATGTTGCGCCCCGCGCCGGAGAGCCAGCCGCCGATCCAGGGCACCAGGAAGAAGAACCAGAAGATCACCAGCACCAGGGGCAGCGAGCGCATCAGGTTGACGTAGCCGCCGGCGAGCGCCGAGAGCGGCCCGAAGCCGGACAGCCGCAACATGGCGAGCAGGGTGCCGAACACGATGCCGCCCGCCATGGCGATGGTGGTGAGCGTGAGCGTGAACGTCATCCCGTCCCGGAACAGGTAGACGAAAGAGCGCTGGATGACGTCGAAATCGAAGTCGGTGAACACCGTCAGTGCCCCACCTGCGGCGCGCCGGCGGAGCCGATGTAGCCGGGAACGCGCACGCGCGCCTCCAGCCAGCGCATGCCGAAGACCACCAGCATGTTGGTGAGCAGGTAGATCAGCGTCGCGGCGGCGAAAGCCTCGAACACCTGGAAGGTGAACTCCTGCATCGAGCGCGCCCGCGCCGTGAGCTCCATCACGCCGATGGTCAGCGCGACCGAGGAGTTCTTGATGCAGTTGAGGAACTCGGAGGTCAGCGGAGGCAGGATGATGCGGAACGTCATCGGCAGGATGACGTAGCGGTAGGTCTGCGGCAGCCTGAGCCCCATCGCGGTACCGGCCAGCATCTGGCCGCGCGGCAGCGACTGGATGCCGGCGCGCACCTGCTCGGCGACGCGCACCGAGGTGTAGAAGCCCAGGCACAGCACCGCGGGCACGAACGCCGCCCAGGGCGGCGGCATCTGCTTCACCGCGTCGCCCCAGGCTTCAGGCAGCAACTCAGGCAGCACGAAGAACCACAGGAACATCTGCACCAGCAGCGGGATGTTGCGGAACACTTCGACGTAGCCGGCGCAGGCGCGCGCGAGCCACTTGTAGGGCGCGGTGCGCAGCGTGCCGGCGAAGGTCCCCAGCACGAGCGCGATCACCCAAGCCAACAGCGCGGTCGCGAGCGTCCAGGCGAGGCCGGCCAGCAGGTATTCGACCCAGGTGCCGGCGGCATCCGCCGCCGGCTGCAGCAGGATCGCCCAGTTCCAGTGGTATTGCAGGCGGCCTCCGAAAGAAAACGGGGGACCTGCGTCCCCCGTTGCTCAGGCTATGCGCGCGTTACATGTAGTCTTTGGGATCGCCGGAGGAGGTGGGGTTGGCCATCACCTTCTTCAGCTGCGGGCTCATCGGCACGTTCAGGTTGATCTTTTTCGGCGGGATCGGGCGCTGGAACCACTTGGTGTACATCTTGGTCGCCGCGCCGGACTTGTACATCTTGGTCATGGCCGCGTCGACGGCCTTCTTGAACTCCACGTCGTCCTTGCGCACCATGATGCCGTAGGGCTCGACCGACAGCGCCTCCTGCGAGATCGCGAACTCCTTGGGGTTCTTCGAGTTGGCGACCAGCCCGAACAGCAGGATGTCGTCCATCACGAAGGCGGCGGCGCGCCCGCTCTCCACCATCTGGAACGCTTCCGGATGGCCGTTTGCCGAGACGATGTTCATGCCCAGGTTCTTCTCGGTGTTGAGCGCGGTGAGCTGCTTGATGTTGGTGGTGCCGGCGGTCGAAACCACCGTCTTGCCCTTGAGGTCCGCGAGCTTGTGCAGCTTGGCGGAGCGCTTGGCGACGAACTTGTTGGCGGTGACGAAGTGCGTCATCGTGAACCACACCTGCTGCTGGCGCTCGAGGTTGTTGGTGGTCGAGCCGCACTCCAGGTCGATGGTGCCGTTGGCCATCAGCGGGATGCGGTTGGCCGAGGTGACCAGCTGGTACTTGACCTCGATCTTGGGCATCTTCAGGTCGGCCTTCAGCGCATCGACGATGCCGTGGCACAGGTCCATGGCGAAGCCGATGGGCTTCTGGTTGTCGTCGTAATACGAGAGCGGCAGCGAGGCGTCGCGGTGGCCGATGGTGATGCTGCCGCTGTCCTTGATCTTCTTCAGCGTGCCCTCCTGGGCGAGCGCCGGGGCGGCGAGGGCGGCCGAGGCGAGCAGCGCCAGGGCGAAACGGACGTAGGTCATGGGGAAGGTCTCCTGTAAGGGAACGGGCATTCTCGGCAACCCGCCTACGGTGTGTCAAGCAAGGCGCTTAAAATCGCGCTACCCACGGAGGCTGCGATGGCTGCCAAGACGCGCACGGAGCACGACCTGCTGGGCGACCGGGAGATCCCGGCGCACGCCTATTACGGCGTGCACAGCTTGCGAGCGCTGGAGAACTTCCCCATCACCGGCACCGCAATATCGATCTACCCGGACCTGGTCGTGGCCCTCGCCTGCGTGAAGCAGGCGGCGGCGATCGCCAACCGCGAACTCGGGCTGCTGGACGGCAAGCGCGCGCAGGCGATTCACCGGGCCTGCGAGGAAGTGCGCGCCGGCCGGTTGCTGGAGGAGTTCGTGGTGGACGTGATCCAGGGCGGGGCAGGCACCTCGACCAACATGAACGCCAACGAGGTGATCTGCAACCGGGCGCTGGAACTCCTCGGCCATGCCAAGGGCGATTACCGCCACCTGCACCCGCTCGACCACGTCAACCTTTCGCAGAGCACCAACGACGTCTATCCGACGGCGGTGAAGCTGGCGCTGCAGTTCGGCATCCGGCGGCTGATCGGCGAGATGCGCACGCTGCGCCTGGCGTTCGAGGGCAAGGCGGCGGAGTTCAACGACGTGCTCAAGGTGGGGCGCACGCAGTTGCAGGACGCGGTACCGATGACGCTCGGCCAGGAGTTCTCCACCTACGCCGTGATGCTGGGCGAGGACGAGGCCCGGCTGGCGGAGGCCGCAGCCCTGGTGCGCGAGATCAACCTCGGCGCCACCGCCATCGGCACCGGCATCAACGCCCATCCCGAGTACGCGGCGCTGGCTACCCGGCGCCTGTCGGAAATCTCGGGGTTCGAGTTCCAGGTCTCGCCCAACCTGGTGGAGGCCACGCAGGACGCGGGCGCGTTCGTGCAACTCTCGGGCGTGCTCAAGCGCATCGCGGTCAAGCTGTCCAAGACCTGCAACGACCTGCGCCTGCTCTCCTCCGGGCCCAGGGCCGGCATCGGCGAGATCAACCTGCCGGCGGTGCAGGCCGGCTCTTCCATCATGCCGGGGAAGGTGAACCCGGTGATTCCAGAGGTGGTGAACCAGATCGCCTTCGAGGCGATCGGCAATGACATCACCGTGACCATGGCGGCCGAAGCCGGGCAGCTGCAGCTGAACGCCTTCGAACCGATCATCGCGCACAGCCTGTTCAAGAGCCTCGCCCACCTCGCCGCGGGCTGCCGCACGCTGGCGGAGCGCTGCGTGCGGGGCATCACCGCCAACCGCGCGCGCGCGCGGCAGCTGCTGGACGACTCCACCGCGCTGGTGACCGCGCTCAACCCGGTCATCGGCTACGCGCGAGCGAGCGAGGTGGCGCAGGAAGCGCTGGCCAGCGGCCGCCGCGTCGCCGACCTGGTGCTGGAGAAGGGCTGGATGACGCGCGAGCAGCTCGACGAGGCGCTGCGGCCGGAAACGCTGACGCGCCCGCGCTACAGCACGCTGCATCGGCCCAAGTCCGAGCGATAATCCGCGTATGCAGCCGATGTGGACACCCTCGGAGGAGGCGATCGAGCAGGCGCAGCTCACGCAGTTCGCGCGCCACGCGGTGCGCAAGCACAAGCTCGACCTCAACACCTACCCGGAGTTCTACCAGTGGACGGTGGACAACCCGGAACCGTTCTGGAACGAGGTGTGGGAGTGGTGCGGCGTGCGCGCCTCGCGCAAGGGCAGCACCGTGCTGGTAGACGGCGACAAGATGCCGGGCGCGCACTGGTACCCCGAGGTGCGCCTCAATTTCGCCGAGAACCTGCTGCGCCGCGGCGACCGCGGCGATGCGCTCGTGTTCTGGGACGAGCGCGGCCCGCAGCGCCGCGTGAGCTACTCCGACCTGACCAGCGACGTGTCGCGCGCGGCGCAGGCGCTCGCGCAACTCGGCCTGCGCGCGGGCGACCGCGCGGCGGCGTACATCCCCAACCTGCCGGAGACCGCGATGTTCGCCCTGGCGGCGCTATCGCAGGGCATCGTCTGGTCCTCCTGCTCGCCGGACTTCGGCGTGGACGGCGTGATCGATCGCTTTGGCCAGATCGAGCCCAAGGTGCTGTTCGTCGCCGACGGCTATCTGTACAACGGCAAGCAGCACGACGTGCTCGACCGCGTGCGCGAGATCGCCGAGCGGCTGCCGTCCGTGCGCAAGGTCGTCGTGGTGCCCTACCTCGACGCACGCCCGGACCTCTCCGACATTCCCAAGGCGGTGCTGCTGGAGGAGTGGCTGCGCCGGCACACGCCGGGCGACATCGCCTGGGCGCAGCTGCCGTTCGACCATCCGGCGTACATCCTTTTCACCTCGGGCACCACCGGCAAGCCGAAATGCATCGTGCACGGCGCCGGGGGCTCGCTGCTGGCCGGCCTCAAGATGTACAAGCTGCAGCTCGACGTGCGCCCGGGCGACCACTTCTTCTACTACACCACCTGCAACTGGGTGATGTGGAACCTGCTGTTCGCCGGGCTGTGCGCCGAGGCCACGCTCATGCTCTACGACGGCTCGCCGTTCGCGCGCGACGGCCAGATCCTGTTCGACTACGCCCAGCGCGAGCGCTTCAGCCACTTCGGCACTTCGGCCAAGTTCATCGACGCCATCGCCAAGCGCGGCTTGAAGCCTCGCGAAACGCACCCGCTGCCGGGCCTGCGCATGATCGTCTCCACCGGCTCGCCGCTGGTGCCCGAGAGCTACGACTACGTCTACCGCGACGTGAAGACCGACGTGTGCCTGTCCTCGATCTCCGGCGGCACCGACATCATGGCGGCGTTCGCCGACGCCAACGCCGTCCTGCCCGTCTACCGCGGCGAGCTGCAATGCCGCTCGCTCGGCCTGGCGGTGGAAGTGTTTGACCCTGAAGGAAATTCCATCGTCGGCGAGAAGGGCGAACTGGTCTGCACCAAGCCCTTTCCCTCGATGCCGCTCGGCTTCTGGAACGACCGCGGCGACGAGAAGTACCACGCCGCCTACTTCGCCAGGTACCCCAACGTGTGGTGCCACGGCGACTGGTGCGAGCTGACCAGGCGCGGCACGATGATCGTCTACGGCCGCTCGGATGCGACGCTCAACCCGGGCGGCGTGCGCATCGGCACCGCCGAGATCTACGGCCAGGTGGAAAAGGTCCACGAGGTCGAGGAATCGGTGGCCATCGGCCAGCTCTGGCCGCCCGCGCAGCCCACCGACACGCGCGTGGTGCTGTTCGTGAAGCTGCGCGAGGGTCTGCAGCTGGATGCCGCGCTCGAGGAGAAGATCCGCCGCCAGATCGGCGAGCACACCACCAAGCGCCATGTGCCCGCGAAGATCGTCCAGGTGCCCGACATCCCGCGCACCAAGAACAACAAGGTGGTCGAGCTGGCGGTGAAGGCGGTGGTGCACGGCATGCCGGTCAGCAACACCGACGCGCTCGCCAACCCGGAAGCGCTGGAGCTGTACCGCGACCTGCCCGAACTGCAGGACTGAGGCCAACCATGATCATCGTCCACCACCTGAACAACTCCCGTTCGCAGCGCGTACTGTGGCTGCTGGAGGAGCTGGGCCTCGCCTACGAGGTGAAGCGCTACCAGCGGGACGCGAAGACCATGCTCGCGCCGCCCGAATTGCGCGAGGTGCACCCGCTGGGCAAATCCCCGGTGATCCAGGACGGCGACGCCACGCTGGCGGAGTCCGGCGCGATCCTCGAGTACCTGGTGGCGCGCCACGGCAATGGGCGGCTCGCCCCGGCGCCGGGCACGCCGGAGCGCTTGCGCTACACCTACTGGATGCACTTCGCCGAGGGCACGGCGATGCCGCCGCTGCTGCTGAAACTGATCTTCGACCGCATGGACAAGGGTCCGATGCCGTTCTTCGTGCGACCGGTGGCGCGCGCCATCGCGCGGCGCGCGAAAGCTTCCTTCGTGCAGCCGAACATCGACCGCAACCTGGACTTCATGGAAGGCGAGCTGGCGCGCGGCGACTGGTTCGCCGGCCGGGAGTTCAGCGCCGCGGACATCCAGATGAGCTTTCCGGTCGAAGCCGCGCGGGTGCGCGGCGGGCTGGACGAGAAGCGCCCGCGGCTGATGGCCTTCCTCGAGCGCATCCATGCCCGCCCGGCGTACCGCCGCGCCATCGACAAGGGCGGCGCGTACGCGCTGCTGCGCTGATCAGCCCAGCAGGAAGCTTTCCACGGCCGCGATCTGCCCGTCGCTCATCAGCGCCGGCGCGTGGCCGACGCCCGGGAACTCGAGCAGGCGCGACTTCGGGCCGCGACCGAGCATCTCGCGCGCCACGTCGCGCGGCAATACGTCGGATTCGGCGCCGCGCAGAATCAGCGTCGGCGCGCGGATCGCGTCCCAGTGTCGCCACAAATTGATGCCTCGCACCAGTTCGAGGCCGATCGGCATGTCCAGGTCGGAGCCGTTCCATAGCGAGGCCTCGATCGACGGGTCGTAGGCCAGCCGGTAGCGGCCGTCTTTCTGCCGCGTGACGCTATGGCGCGTGAGGTGGCGCCACTGCGAGTCGGTGAGCGGGCCGAAGCCCGCGTACACCTCGCGCACGTGGCGCGCGACGGCGCCGAGGCTCGCGTAGGGCTCGTGGCGGCGCACGAAGCCCTTGAGGCGCGAGAGCGCGCTCCAGGGAATGGTCGCGCCGACATCGTTCAGCACCAGCCGCCGGATCGGGCTGCCGGGCTGCGCTGCCAGCAGCATGCCGATGATGCCGCCCATCGAAGTGCCGATCCAGTGCACCTCGGTCGCGCGCGCCGGCAGCAGGCGCTGCAGCCAGCCGAGCAGCGGCCGGCGCGGCCGCGCGGTGGCGCGCGCGATCAGCGCGGCGCTGTCGGCCTCGTACAGGTCGAAGCCGTAGTCCGACTTGTCCGCCAGCCAGTCGCTGCGCCCGCGGCCGGCGACGTCCATGCAGATGACGTGGCAGCGCGCGGCCAGGCGCTGCGCGAGGAAGTCGAAATCACGCGCGTTGCGCGTGAGGCCCGGCGCGCAGACGACCACGCGCCCGGCGCCCGGGTCGCCCCATTCGGTATAGGCGATGCGATGGAACCCGTGCGGGCCGAGGCATTGCAGGCTGTCTGAGCGCATGCCGGAACTCCAAGCACCGAGCGTGCCAGCGGCACGCCTCAGGCGTCAGCGGCGATTTCCCTGCGCAGGCGCACCGCGCGCGCGAACTCGAGGACCGAGCGCGCGAGCTTGAGTCGGTCGTCGGCGTTGCGCATGAAGGTCGGCGCGACCAGCACCTCGAAACCGCTCGCGCGCATGCCCTCCGCCAGCGCCTCGTCGGCGCTGTCGATGACCATGCCGTCGATCAGCTTGTAGTACTCCATCGCCACCGCCCGCGCCGATACCTCGCGGCCGAGCTCCTGCATCATCTTCGCCGCCGAGCCCTGCAGCGCACGCCCGCCGACGATCGGGCTGACCGCGATCACCGGCGCGCCGCGCTTGCGCAGCGCTTCGCGCATGCCGTTCACGGCGAGGATCGGCTGCATGGTGTGGTACGGGTTGCAGGGGCACAGCACCACCGCTTCCAGGTCGTGCGCGTGCAGGGCGTCGAGCACCTCGTCGGACAGTCGCGCGGCGTCGGCGCCGCCGTACTGGAAGCTGCGCACCGCGGGCTCGCACTTGAGCTCCATGAAGTAGTCCTGGAAGCTCATCGCGCCGGACTCGGTGTTGACGATGGTGCGCACCGGGTCGTCGCTCATCGGCAGCACGCGTGCCTCGATGCCCAAGCGCTGGCACAGCTCCAGCGTGATCGCGGTCGGCGAGCGCTCCGCGCGCAACGCCTCGGCGCGCAGCAGCTGCAGCGCGAGCGCGCGGTCGCCGAGCGGCACGTCGACCGGCCCGCCCAGGCGCGTGAGCATGCCGTGGCAGCCGAAAGTCTCGCCGGCCGGCTCCCAGCCCTTGGCGGCGTCGGCGATGCCGCCGAGCGCGTACAGCATGGTGTCCACGTCGGGGGAAACCTGCAGCCCGAGGTACTCGAAATCGTCGCCGGTGTTGACGATCACCGCGAGGTTCTTGCCGCGCAGGCGATACAGGCCCTCGGCCAGCTTTGCGCCGCCGGCCTGGCCGCCCAGTGCCACTACCGTGCCCATGGGGGGATTCTATCCGCGCGCGGCCGGGAACGAGGGCCGGTTTCAATGCAGCGTGGCGCGCCGGCCCTCGTAGATGCCCTGCAACAGGCGCAGCGAACCGAGGCAAATGGCGTGGTGCGAGAGGGCGTGGCCGAGGTCCTCGACGATATCCAGGGTCACGGGCACGTGCAGCGCGGCAAGCACGCGCGCGGCGCGCTCGGAGTGCACGCGCGAGACCACCGCGTCGTACTCGCCGTGCACCAGGTGGATGCGCGAGCCAAGGCGCGCGCCGTTCTGCGGCAGGCGCGCGAAGCGCGCCGCATAGGCCACCACCGCGCCGGCCAGGCCCGGCAGCTGCTTCACGGCTTCCAGCGCCACGGTGCCGCCCTGCGAGAAGCCGATCAGCACCGTGCGCTCCATCGGCACGGCGCAGTTGGTTTGCTCGCGGCGCACCAGCGCCTCGACGCGCGGCAGGATCGCCTCGATGCGCGCTACGCGGTTGTCGTCGTTGAGGCCGCGGCTGGAGAACCACTGCTGGCCGTCGCCGTCGATCTCGCAGGCCGCAAAGCCGCTGGGCACCACCAGGGCCGCGCTCGGAAAGCGCGCCCGGAAGCGGAAAGCGATCGGGATCATGGACTTCGGCGTCGCGCCGCTGCCGTGCAGAAACACGAACAGGTGCTGGGCGCGATGCTCCGGGGTCGGCCCGAAGCGGAAGATCTTGCCGGGCATGCGGGATCAGGGTGCGCGGCCATTCTCGCCCCATCCGCGCCGTTCTGTAAACTGCCCGGCGATCCGCAGACCGAGGTGCCGCATGGGAAAACAGAAATTCCTCCGGGCGTTCTGGCAGCTGGCCAGGCCCTACTGGGTGTCGGAGCAGCGCGGCAAGGGGCTGGTGCTGCTCGCGGCGGTAATAGGCCTTGCGCTAATGCTGGTGTGGCTGGAAGTGCAATTCAATCAATGGAACAACGACTTTTACAACACCTTCCAAGACAAAGACCAGGCCGAATTTTTCCGCCAACTTGGAAAGTTCACGTTGCTCGCGGTCGTCTTCATCGTTACCGGGGTCTATCGGCAGTATTTCCAGCAAATGCTGATGATCGAGTGGCGCACATGGCTTACGGAACGTCTGCTGAAGAATTGGACCGCGGATCGTGCGTACTACCGTATGGCGCTTCTGGATAAAGGAACAGACAACCCCGATCAGCGCATCGCCGAGGACCTGAAATTCTTCGTCGACTACACCTTGTCGCTCGGGGTTGGTTTTCTTTCCGCCGTGGCGACTCTCGTTGTGTTTGTCGGCATTCTCTGGACTCTCTCCGGAGCACTCACGCTGCTGGGCGTGACCGTCCAGGGATACTTGGTTTGGATAGGGCTCCTCTACGCCATTGTCGGCACCTGGATTACGCATCGGATCGGCAGGCCGCTGATCGACCTCAATTTCAATCAGCAACGGTTCGAGGCCGATTTTCGATTTGCACTGGTCCGGTTCCGCGAAAACAGCGAAGGCATTGCGTTCTATCGCGGGGAAAAGGAGGAACTCAAGGATTTCCGTGGGCGCTTCGCTGCCGTGATCGAGAATTGGTGGTCGCTGATGGTGAAGCAGAAGCAGTTGGGTTGGTTCACTTCGTTCTATGGACAGTTGGCAATAATTTTTCCCTACGTCGTAGTGGCACCGCGCTTCTTTTCCGGGACCATGCAACTCGGCGGCATCTTCCAGACCGCCTCTGCGTTCGGACAGGTGCAAGGCGCGCTTTCCTGGTTCATTGGCGCGTACACCCAATTCGCGACCTGGAAGGCGACTGTCGATCGTCTGGCTGGCTTCTTGCGTTCGATTGAGTACGTACGCGCTGAAGCCGAGCGCCTGGACGGCGAGCACGAAGAGACGCCTGCTGCGAGCCTCGCGTTGCAGAATGTTTCGCTGTCGCTGCCCCAGGGCAAGCCGCTGCTGGCGCGCACGACGCTGCAGCTCCAGCACGGCGAAGCCGTGCTCGTGTCCGGCCCATCCGGCGCGGGCAAGTCCACGCTGTTCCGCGCGATTGCCGGGATCTGGCCCTACTGGACGGGCAGGATCCTCCTGCCGAAAGGTGCGCGGCTGATGTTTCTGCCGCAGAAGCCCTATCTTCCCGTGGGTGCGCTGAAGCACGCGGTGTGCTATCCGGCCGACGCCGGGACGTACGACGATGCCGCAGTGGGCGAGGTCCTGAGCACGGTCGGCCTCGGGCACCTGGCGCAGGAACTCGCGCGACCGGAGAACTGGGCGCAGGTCCTTTCCGGCGGCGAGCAGCAGCGCCTCGCGTTCGCGCGCGCTTTGCTCAACCAGCCGGACTGGCTGTTCCTCGACGAGGCCACCGCCTCATTGCCCGAGGACGCGCAGGCCGCGCTCTACCGCCTGCTCAAGGAACGCCTGCCGGCAACGACCGTGGTGTCGATCGGCCATCGCGCGAGCCTCGCGGAGTTCCATCCGCGCCGGCTCGCCTGGCGGGGCACTAGCCTAGGATGAGGCAGGTACTGGTGCCGTGCGCGTAGAGCTTGCCTGAGGCGTCCTCCAGCCTCGCCTCCGCCGTGGCCGTGCTCTTGCCGGCGTGCACGATGCGCGCGATGGCGCGGATCAGTCCGGTCTGCAACGTGATCGCACGCACCAGGTTGGCCTTCATCTCGAGCGTGGTGTAGCCCTTGCCCGCGGGCAGCGTGGTCTGCACGCAGCAGCCCATCGCCGAATCGAGCAACGTGAAGGCCACGCCGCCGTGCACCACGCCGATCGGGTTGTAGTGCTGCTCTGCCGGGGTCAGCTCGAACATCGCTTCGCCCGGCTCGACCTTCACCAGCCGCATGCCGAGCAGGCGCGCGATCGGCGGATCAGGGATGCGGCCGTCGCGGATGGCGCGCAGGTGCTCGATGGGGGCGAGCTTCGTACCCTCCTCGAATGCGGCGAAGGGGTCCGACCAGGTGGTGGTGAGCGAGCGGTCCATGTCAGAAGAGCGGTGCAGGGTTGGGCAACGCGGGCAGGGCGGGCTGCGCCACGGCGGAGCGCCCGGCAATGAAATCGACCGCGGCGCGCGCCACCGCGTCATCTTCCAGGATGCGGCCATGGCCCAGGCCGCGCGTGCTCAACAGGCGGGCGCCCGGCCAATGCCTTGCCAGTGCGGCGCCCTGCTTCCAGGGCACCTGCGTGTCCTGCCGGTCGTGGATCACCAGCGCCTCGGCGCGCAGGCGCGGCGCGACGCGCGCGATCTCCAGGTCCGACCAGCGCACGCCGAAGCGCTCCTCGATCGCCGCTTGCATCGAGCGGCGCACGCGTTCCGGAATGGCGAGCCAGCGCGCGAAGCGGCGCGAATAGCCGACCAGGTCTGAGGGCGGGCTGATCAGCACCGCGCGCTCGAGCGGCAGGCCGCGTGCGAGGGCGATCGCCGTCGCGGGGCCGCCGAGCGAATGCGCGATCACCGAGCGCACTTTGCCGTGGTGGCGCGCCACCTCCGTGAGTACCTCGGCGAAGTCGGGCAGCCCGGTGAGCCGGCCGTCCGACAGGCCGTGCGCCGGCTGATCGTAGGCGATGACGCGATAGCCGGCGGCGGTGAGGTGGAACACGAAGCGGCGCATCTGCGTCGCGCGTCCGCCCCAGCCATGCACCAGCAGCACCGCCGGCGCGTCCGTGGAACCCCAGCGCCACGTAGCGATATGCCGTCCGCGGTGGCGCACGAAGCTCTGGCGGGCGTCGATCAGGTCGAAGAATTCGCTGCTCGGATAGCGCGGCTTGGGCGGCGTGAGGAACAGGCGCTCGGCCCACAGGCCCGCGAATCCGGGGGCGAGGAGGGCCGAGGCACGCAGTGCGGCACGCTTCAGCAGCGTTTCAAACAGGAACCGAACGTTCGTGCTATTCGAAGACAACGGTTGTGCTGTGCTCATGGCAGTTCCCCGTGGATTCAGGCCGCGGCGCGCTGTCGCGGCGGCGTTGCGGCGTGGCGTGCGATCAGTTCATCGAACGCGAGCAGCGCGCGCTTGCGCCCTTCGCGATCGCCGAGCAGGCGGCGATGATTGTGGGCGACGAGGATCTGGCCGTACATCTCGAATGCGATCTGCGCCGGATCGGCTTCGGGGCGCAGGTGGCCTTCCTCGATCGCGACACGCACCGCGCGTTCGATCATTGCCAGGCCCCGGCGCTGGCCGTCGACCACCGCATCGCGCATTCGCCCGGGGCGGTCGTCGTACTCGTGCGCGGCGGATTGCAGCACGCAGCCGCCGGGACCGGGCGAGGCTTTCCAGTCCATCCAGGCGAGGAACAGCGCCCGCAGCCTGGGCAGGCCGCGGTCGACGCCGAGAATTGGAGTCAGCACCTGCTCACCGAACCTCGCCATGACGTGCTCCAGCGTCGCGAGCTGCAGGCCTTCACGCGAGCCGAAGTGCGCGAAAAAGCCCGACTTCGACATGCCCGTCGCATCGGCGAGCGAGCCGATCGTCAGTCCCTCGAGGCCCATGCGGCTGGCAACGTCTACCGCCTGGTCGAGGATC
>JBGPPD010000010.1:0-32135 GCA_041488375.1 Gammaproteobacteria bacterium
CCGGTCTTCATGCCGAAGCCTCCGCCGATGTCGCCGTTGACCACGCGGAAATCCGCGGGCTTGCCGCCGAACACCGCCGCCAGCAGATCGCGCGCGCCGGTGGGCGTCTGGCACTGCGTGTACACGGTGGTGCGGCCTCCCTCGTGCACGCCGATCGCGCAGCGCGGCTCCATCGCCATGGCGATCAGGCGCTGGTTGTGCAGCTCGATCTCGGTGACGTGCGCGGCGCGCGCGAACGCGGCGTCCACCTCGGCGGGCTTGCCGTAGCGCGTCTCGCCCGCCACGTTGCCCGGCGCCTCGGGCCAGAGCTGCGGCGCGCCCGCCGCCACCGCCCGCTTCGCGTCCACCACGCAAGGCAACTCCTGGTACTCGATCGCCGCGAGATCCGCGGCGTCCTGCGCCTGCACTCGGGTGCCCGCCACCACCGCGACCACGGGTTGGCCCACGTAGGACACGCGCTCCTCGGCGAGCGGCGTGCGCGGCGGCACGGACATCGGCTGGCCGTCGGCGCGCTTGAACAGCGGCGGAACCGGGATGTGCCTGACGCCGTCGGCGCGCAGGTCCGCCATGGTCCACGCGGCGAGCACGCCGGGCGCGGCGCGCACCGCCGCGAGATCCACCGACTGGAGGCGCGCGTGCGCGTACGGCGAGCGCACCAGCACCATGGCCGCCTCGCCCTCGAAGCGCCGGTCGTCGCTGAACAGGCCCCTGCCGACCAGCAGGCGCTGGTCCTCCAGGCGCTTCTGCGAGCGCGAGGAGCCGAAGTGCGCGGACTCGGGGTCGAACTGGATGGCCGGTGCGTTCTTCATTTCTCCGATTTCTGCTGCGGGCTCGCGCTGCCGGCGAGCGCGTCGATGAGGCTGCGCGCCGCGCCGGCGCCCGCGGCGTCGCGATCGGCCGTGCTCACCGCGAGCGCCCGCTCGTAGTAAGCACGCGCCGCTTCGCGCTCGCCGCGCAGCGCGCTGGCGCGTCCAAGACCGATCAGGTCGAGGGAGATGCGGCGCGAGATGCCCAGGTCCCGGTCGATGGCGAGCGCCTCGCGCAGCGCGTCGAGCGCCGCTGCGCCGTTGCCCGCGGCGAGCGCGGCCATGCCGAGCAGCCGCTGCGCGTTGGCGATTTCCGCGGTCTCACCCGCGGCGCGGCTGGCAGCGAGCGCGCTGCTCGCTGCGGCGCTCGCCTCGGCGATGCGCCCGGCCTCCAGCGCCAGCTGGCCCTGCACGTTACGGATGGACGCCGCGAGCGCGCAGGGCTCGCCGCACCAGGCGGCGGCGCGCTCGACCCATTCGGCCGCGCCCGCGGTGCGTCTCTCCTCGAGATCGAGCAGCGCGCGGCGCAAGGCCGCCTGCGCCCGGTGCTGCGGCGCGTGCGCGAGGGTGGCGCGTTCGAGCAGCGGCGCCAGGCTCGCGCGCGCTTGCTCGTACCTGCCCTGCCGCTGGTAGACGATGGACAGGTTGACGGCGTTGGCGGCGATGCCGTTGGCGTCCTCCACCGCGAGCGACAGGCGCAGCGCCTCGCGGTAGAAGAGCGCGGCCCGCTCGAGCTCGCCGCGCCGCAGGCTCGCTTCCCCGCGGCGGTTCGCCTCCATCGCCGCCGTCGGCTGCACGGCGCTCGACGGCGCCGGCACGGAAGGAGCGGGCGCGCTTGCGCAAGCCGCGAGCAGGGTGCAGGCCAGACCTGCGGCAACGCTGCGCATCAGTGCTGTGCTGGGTCGGCGGGCGCCTTTGCGCTGCCGCCGAGGGCTTCGAAGCTATCCACGGGCAGCGTGCGCATGGCCGGCGCATCGATGTAGTCGCGCAACAGCCAGGTGTTCTTCGCCGCGCCGACCACCTCCTGGCCGTCGTGCAGCAGCTGCCCGCCGTCGCGCAGGAGCGCCGGGGTCTGTGACAGCACCTCGTGCAGCGCCTCGCCGTTCTTGCGGGTGGCGACGCGGATTTCGCCCGCCGCCTCGGCGACCGAGTCGAGCGCGGTGCCGAGCTTGCGCGACAGCTCGGGCAGATCCCGGTCCAGCTGGGTGCCGACGCGCGCGGTCGCGGCGAGCGCCGCGTCCGCGCGGCCGCCGACGGCGAGCACGGTGCGGTCCGTGTCGCGCAGCAGCTGGCGCATTTCGCGGTTGGTTTCCGGCAGCTGCTGCAGCACGACGCTCGCCGCCTGCAGCGATTTGCGCAGATCGCCGTCGGGCCGGTTGAGCTCCGTGATCATGCGGCGCAGCTCGGTCACCACCGGCGAGAGCTGATTCTTGATGTCGTCCACCAGCTCCGCCACGCCGCGGTTGGCGACGTAGCCGATCATGTCGCCCTCCGCCAGCGGCTCGCGCGAGCCCTTGGGATCGTTGCCGGGCACCAGCAGGATGCTGGCCGCGCCGATGTAGCCCTCGCGCGTCAGCCTGGCATGCGAGCCCTTGGTGAGGCGCGGCACGTACTCGCTGATGATCGACAGCCCGACCTGCACCCCGCGCCCCGTGATCTCCAGGCTCTTCACGTTGCCCACCGGCAGCCCGAAAAGGCGCACCGTCATGCCCTTGTTGATGCCGATCACGTCGTCCGCGTAGAAGTAGATTGTCGTCTGCCGCACGAACGCGCCCTGCTTGTAGGCCACCAGCAGCACCGCGCCGACCAGGCCGCACAACGCGACGACGAGGAACAGGCTGATCCGCCGCCTGATCCCCGGGAAACGCCTCGGAAGGTCCTGTTGGTCCTGCATGGCTTCCTCCTCGCTCTGGCTGAAGGCAATCTAGCCCGACTCATCGGGCACATCCGCCAGCTGCACGAATGTACCCTCCGGGCAATCCGCAAGATAGGCGGCGGCGAACCCCGCCACTCGCCCGCGCTCGCCGGCGCCGAGTCCCGCGCCCGCATCCTCGGCCAGCACCAGCCGCGGCCTGCCGAGCCGCATCCTGACATAGCCGGCGAGCTTCTTCTCGTAGAGCGTCATCTGCTCCGGCAGCCTGCCGAGCAGCGAGCGCGCATCGGCGCCGAACTGCTCCAGCATCGCATACACCTCCGGCGCCAGGCCGCGCAGCCGGGCCGGGTCGTGAAAACCCAGTGGCAGCGCGATGTTCTCCCAGCCGTTGAGGTGGCTGATCAGGCCGCCGTTCGCCGGCAGGAACGCGATCTGCGCGCGCAGCCCGGCGCGCGCCCTGGGCGAAAGCGCATCGGTCTCGGCGCCGAGCACCACCACCCGCGCTTCCTTGCGCGGCCTGAGCTCGAGCACCGCGGACAGCAGGACGTTCTTGAACGCCGCGCCGACCGCGGGCACGACGTGGCTGCCGCCCGCCGCGATCCACAGGCGGCCGGCGCCGCGGTCCTCCTCGGCCAGAGGCTCGTAACCCAGCGCCACGCCCGCGGCAGCGCTCATTGCAGGGCGGTGAACAGGCCGAACAGCGCCGAGCCGTACACCAGGTAGGCGAACATGATGTTCAGCAGCATCACCGCCAGCGTGGCCTGCGTCACCGCGCTGATCGCCGCCTTGGGCACGGCGTTGATCGAATCGCCCGGCGGGTTGAGGCCGTAGTAGCAGGCGATCACCCCGATCGCCGCGCCGAACAGCAGGCTCTTGGCCATCGAATACACCAGGTCGAGCGGGCTGGCGAGGAGGAAGAAGCTGCCCGCCATCTCGCCGAGCGAGGCATCGATGACCAGCGCGCTGAGCACCATGCCGCCGCCGACCGCGATGAACTGCACGTACACGGTGAGCGCGGTGTTGGCGAGCGCGATGCCGACCACGCGCGGCACCACCAGGAAATCCTGCGGGTCGATGCGCAGGCGGCGCAGGCTCGCGATCTCGCCGGAGATCTTCATCAGCGCGAGCTCGGTGGCCACGGCGGTGCCGCTGCGCTGGATCACCAGCACGGCGGCGATGAGCGGTCCGATCTCGCGCAGCACCACCCACAGCAGCATCTTCACCGCCAGGTTCACGTCGGCGTTGAGCACCTCGATCACGTAGGCGATGATCAGCGTGCCCACCAGCGCGCCGCGGATCACGATGGTGGCCGTGGCGCTCGCCCCGGTGAAATAGATCTGGCGCGCCAGCTCCTCGGCCACCGGCGGCAGCTTGAGCACCCAGAAGCGGCGCAGCACGTGCGCGGCGAGGCGCATCGAGCCTTCCAGTTCGCGGTAGACGCCGATCATGGCCGCCGGTGTGAGGGGGTGGCGGAGAGAGAGGGATTCGAACCCCCGGTGCGGTTACCCGCACAACAGATTTCGAGTCTGCCGCAATCGACCACTCTGCCATCTCTCCGCGGCTGCGGAATTCTATCAGGGCCGGGCGAGCTTTTCGGCCCCGCCCAGGTAGGCGCGCAGCGCCGCGGGGATGCTCACCGAGCCGTCCGCGTTCTGGAAATTCTCCAGGAGCGCCACCAGCGTGCGGCCGACCGCAAGGCCCGAGCCGTTCAGCGTATGCACGGGCTCCACCTTGCCCTTCTCGTTCCTGAAGCGCGCCTGCATGCGCCGCGCCTGGAAGGCCTCGAAATTCGAGCAGGAGCTGATTTCGCGGTACGCGCCCTGACCCGGCAGCCACACCTCGAGGTCGTAGGTCTTGGCCGCGGAAAATCCGGTGTCGCCGGTGCACAGGGTGACGACGCGGTAGGGAAGCTCCAGCAGGCGCAGAATCGCTTCCGCGTGCGCGGTCAGCTCCTCGTGCCCCGCGGCGGAGCGCGACGGGTGCACGATCTGCACCAGCTCCACCTTGTCGAACTGGTGGTTGCGGATCATGCCGCGGGTGTCCTTGCCCGCCGCGCCCGCTTCCGAGCGGAAGCACGGGGAGTGGCACACGAACTTCAGCGGCAGCGATTCCAGCGGCAGGATCTCGTCGCGCACGAAATTGGTCACCGAGTACTCCGCGGTCGGGATCAGGTACAGGTCGCGGTCCTCGATCTTGAACAAGTCGCCCTTGAACTTGGCGAGGCTGGAGACGCCATCGGCGCAGGCGCCGCTCACCAGGTAGGGCGTGTAGGCCTCGGTGTAGCCGTGCTGCGTGGTGTGCACGTCGAGCATGAACTGCGCGAGGGCGCGGTGCAGGCGCGCGAGCTGGCCCTTCATCACCGCGAAGCGCGCGCCGGCGAGCTTGGCGCCGGCCTCGAAGTCCAGTCCCAGGGGGGTGCCGACGTCGACGTGGTCCCGCGCCGGGAATGCGAACTCGCGCGGCTCGCCCCAACGGCTGCGCTCGACGTTCTGTTCCGAGGAGCTGCCGACCGGCACGCTGTCTTGCGGGATGTTCGGAATCAGCGAGACAAATTCACGCAATTCCACTTGGGCTTTTGCGAGTAACTGTTCGCTGGATTCCAGAATCGCCTTGAATCTGTCGGCGCTCTCCATCAATGCGCGCACGTCCTTCTTCTGTGCCTTTGCCTGGCCTATTTCTCTTGCATTCTTGTTCTTGCTAGCCTGTGCTCCCTCCACGTACTGCTGAAGCTCCTTTCGATTTGCTTCCAGCTCCAGGAAACGCGCTGCATCCAGATTGAAGCCGCGCGTCGCCAGGCGCTTCGCGACGCCTTCGATATCCGTTCTGAGCAATTGGATGTCGATCATTTCGGCTTCCCGCGCGCCGCTTCGTTCAGCCGGCGCAGCTCCGCGAGCTTTTCCCGGATCCTCGCTTCCAGCCCGCGCTCGGTCGGCTGGTACCACTGCACCGCCGGCATGCCTTCGGGAAAATAATTCTCGCCCGCCGCGAACGCGTCCGCCTCGTCGTGCGCGTAACGGTAGTCCTTGCCGTAGCCCAGGTTCTTCATCAGCTTGGTGGGCGCGTTGCGGATGTGCAGCGGCACCGGCCGCGTGCCGTCTTCGCGAACGAAAGCGCGCGCCGCATTATAGGCGTTGTACACCGCGTTCGACTTGGCGGCGCAGGCCAGGTAGAGCACCGCCTCGGCGATCGCCAGCTCGCCCTCCGGCGAGCCGAGCCGCTCGTAGGTCTCGGCGGCGTCGAGCGCGAGCTGCAGCGCGCGCGGATCCGCCAGGCCGACGTCCTCCACCGCCATGCGCACGATGCGCCGCGCGAGGTACAGGGGATCGGCTCCGCCGTCGAGCATGCGCACCAGCCAGTACAGCGAAGCATCGGGATCCGAGCCGCGCACCGACTTGTGCAGCGCCGAGATCTGGTCGTAGAACTGCTCGCCGCCCTTGTCGAAGCGCCGCAGGCTCTTCGCCAGCGTGGATTCGACGAACGCCGCGTCGATGGCGCCCTGCGGTTTCGCGTTCTGCAGGATCTCCACCGCGTTCAGCAGGCGCCGCGCGTCGCCGTCGGCGAAGCCGATGAGGCGCGCCTGCGCGTCGGCGTCGATCTGCAGCCCGGTGCGCGCCAGCAGCGCGCCGAGATCCTCCGCGCCCAGGCTCTCCAGCACGTACACGGTGGCGCGCGACAGCAGCGCGGAGTTGACCTCGAACGAAGGATTCTCCGTGGTGGCGCCGATGAAGGTGACCAGGCCGCGCTCGACGAAAGGCAGGAACGCGTCCTGCTGCGCCTTGTTGAAGCGGTGCACCTCGTCCACGAACAGGAGGGTGTGGCGGCCGCTCGAGGCGAGCGTGGCCTCGGCCCTCTGCACGGCGTCGCGGATCTCCTTGACGCCCGAGAACACGGCGGAAAGGGCGATGAATTCCGCGTCGAAGGCCTGCGCCATCAGCCGCGCCAGCGTGGTCTTGCCGGTGCCGGGCGGGCCCCACAGGATCATCGAATGGGGCTTGCGCGACGCGAAGGCGAGGCGCAGCGGCTTTCCCGGCCCGAGCAGGTGCTTCTGGCCGAGCACCTCGTCGATCGAGCGCGGCCGCAGGCGCTCCGCCAGCGGCGCCGCCGGCGCCGGCGGCGGGAACAGATCACTCGCCAAGGACATCCGCGCCCTTGGGCGGGGTGAAGCGGAACGCCGCGGCATCGAGCGCCGGATTGCGCGCAATGTTGGAGAAGCGCAGCACCGTGGTCTGACCGAAATGGTCGCTCAGCTCCATCGCCTGCACGCCGGCCGCGCCCATGCCGAGCAGGATGCGCTCGAAGCCGGCCTCCTTTTCCCGCGGCTTCGCCTCCAGCCACTCCAGGCCGTCGCGCTGGCCGGCTTCCGAGAGCTCGAAGGCGCGCTCGACGTCGGCGGCGCCGGCGAGCAGCGCGGCCGGCGTGGAGCCCAGGGCGCGCGCCATCGCGCGCACGGTCACCTGGTTCAGGTCCTGGTCGTAGATCCAGACGCGCGCGCCGTCGCCGACGATCAGCTGCGCGTAGGGCTGCGCGTAGCTCCAGCGGAAGCGCCCCGGGCGCAGGAAGGCGAAGCTGCCCCTGGACTGCTGCACGAGCTTGCCCTCGCGGTCGAGCACCTTCTGCTCGAAATCGGCGCGCGCCGTGTGCGTGTCGCGCAGGTAGGACTGAAAACGCTCGATGCCCGCCGCGCACGCCAGCGCCGGCGCCAGCAGCACTGCCAGCAGGATGCCGCGCACGCTACTCCGCCTTCGCGGGCACCAGCACTTCGCGGTTGCCGTTGGACTGCATCGCCGACACCAGGCCGGCGCGCTCCATGTCCTCGATCAGGCGCGCGGCGCGGTTGTAACCGATGCGCAGGTGGCGCTGCACCAGGGAGATCGAGGGCCGCCGCGTGCGCAGCACGATTTCCACCGCCTGGTCGTACAGCGGGTCCTTCTCCCCGGTCGGCTCGCCGCCCGCGCCGGTGCCGCCGAGCTCGTCCCCGGCGCCCGGCTCGAGCACGTCCTCGATGTACTCCGGCGCGGCCAGCGACTTCAGGTGCTCGACCACCTTGTGCACCTCGTGGTCGGCAACGAAGGCGCCGTGCACGCGCTGCGCCAGGCCGGATCCCGCCGGCAGGTAGAGCATGTCGCCCTGGCCGAGCAGCGCTTCGGCTCCCTGCTGGTCGAGGATGGTGCGCGAGTCGATGCGGCTCGCCACCTGGAACGCGATGCGCGTGGGGATGTTGGCCTTGATCAGCCCGGTGATCACGTCCACGGAGGGCCGCTGCGTGGCGAGAATGAGGTGGATGCCCGAGGCGCGCGCCTTCTGGGCGAGGCGCGCGATCAGCTCCTCGACCTTCTTGCCCACCACCATCATCAGATCGGCGAGCTCGTCGATCACCACAACGATGTAGGGCATCTGCGTGAGCGGCTCAGGCCTGCCGGACTCGAGCGTCGCCGGGTCCTCGAGCGGCTTGCCGGCCTTTTGCGCATCGGCCACCTTGTGGTTGAAGCCGGACAGGTTGCGCACCCCGACCCAGGACATCAGCTTGTAGCGGCGCTCCATCTCCGCCACGCACCAGGTGAGCGCGTTGGCGGCCTGCTTCATGTCGGTGACCACCGGCGCGAGCAGGTGCGGGATGTCCTGGTACATGGACAGCTCGAGCATCTTCGGGTCGACCATGATCATGCGCACGTGCTTGGGCTCGGCCTTGTACAGCAGCGACAGGATCATGGCGTTGATCGCCACCGACTTTCCCGAGCCGGTGGTGCCGGCGACAAGCAGATGGGGCATTTTCTGCAGGTCCACGACCACCGGGTGGCCGGCGATGTCCTTGCCCAGCGCCAGCGCGAGCGGCGTGTGCATGCCGGCGTAGAGCTCCGAGCCCAGGATCTCCGACAGGCGTACCGTCTGCCGGTGCGGGTTGGGGATTTCCAGGCCCATGCAGGACTTGCCGGGAATGGTCTCGACCACCCGGATCGACACCACCGACAGCGCGCGCGCCAGGTCCTTCACCAGGTTGACGATCTGGCTGCCCTTCACGCCCACCGCGGGCTCGATCTCGTAGCGCGTGATCACCGGGCCGGGGTAGGCGGCGAGGACCTTGGCCGAGACGCCGAAGTCCGACAGTTTCTTCTCGATCAGCCGGGAGGTGAATTCCAGCGTTTCCGCGCTCACCTGCTCGCCATCGTGCGCCGCGTCGTCGAGCAGCTTGATCGGTGGCAGCGGCGTGTCCGGCAGGTGATCGAACAGCGGCGCCTGCTTTTCCTTCTGCACGCGCTCGGACTTGCGGATCTCGGCCGCGGCGGGCGCGATGATCAGCGGCGGATACTCCTCTTCGCGCTTCTTCTCGGCTTCGACCACCCCCTCGCGCTCCTCGCGCGCGATCTCGCCCGCCTTGCGGTCGGCGCGCTGCTCCCAGGTGCGGCGCGCGTAGCCCGCGGCGGTCTCCAGCAGCAGCCCGGTGAACTCCGCCACCGCCAGCCAGGACACTCCGGTGAACAGACTGAAGCCGACTGCCGCGAGCGTGAGCAGCAGCAGCGTCGCGCCGGTGAAGCCGAGCAGGCCGGCCGAGAAGTCGCCGATCGCCCTGCCGGACATGCCGCCGGGGGCGAACGGCAACTGCGCCGCCAGCGTATGCAGGCGCAGGGACTCGAGGGCCGCGCTCGAGAGCAAAAGCAGCGCAAAGCCGCAAAGAGCGATGGCAAGCGGCCGGCGATCGATCAGCGCCGAGCGGTCGAGCCGGCGGTAACCCCAGGCCACCGCGACCAGGCACAACGCGATCCACCAATAGGCGGACAGGCCGAACAGGTAGAGGAACACGTCAGCGACCAGGGCGCCGGCCCGGCCGCCGGCGTTGTGCGTTTCCCCGGTGGTGACGCTCAGCGACCAGCCCGGATCGGTCCGGTCGTAGGTGAGGAAGATGAGCAGCAGGTAGCCGGCGAGCGCCGCCAGCGCCAGCCAGCGGGCCTCGCGCAGCAGGTTGGCAAGCTTGGCGGGGAGGGGCGCTGCTGAGGTTTTCTGCGCTGCTGCCATCGCGGCCCGTTCGGGTCCGCGGATTTTACCGCAGGCGCACCCCGCTACCTCGCGCTAATGGCGCACTCGAGCTTCTCGCCGATGCCGGCCACCTGCCGCCCGGAGAGGATCGACTGGATGAAGGTCGCCGGCGGCGCGAACTGCAGCCCCGGGTCGGTGGATTGGAACAGCGGCTTTTCGCCGCGCGCGATGTGGCCGAACTGCCCGGCGCCGAGGGCGAGCTGGCCCTGAGGATTGCGCACCACCACCTCGCCGTCGGACACCCCGACGTACACCGCCGGCTGCAAGCGCGCGCACTCGCCCGCGCGCTCGTTGACGCAGTCGTCGAGCGAGAAGGTGGTGCCGCGGATGCCGACGGTCGCCGTTTCGGTGATCACCTCGACCTTGTCCGGGTTGCGCTTGCCGAGGCCCCCGGTCACCGAGCGCAGGCCGCCCTTCAGCAGGCGCATGGCGAACGCGTCCTCCTGCGGCTTGTCCTGCGCGAAGCGGAACCGGTCCAGGCGCACCGTGGTATTGGGCTTGAGGGTGACCTGGCCGCCGTCGCTGAAGCGAATCTGCGCGTAGCTGTCGCGCTCGGTCTGCAGCGTGTCGCCGGCGCGGATTTCGGATTTCTGCGACAGGATGCGCACCGTGCCGTCGGGCTTCTTCACCGACAGCGTGCCGGAAAGCTGCGCGACATTGCCGTTGTCGGCCCAGGCGGGCGCCAACGCGAGGGCGCAGGCCAATGCGGCAAGCGGTCGGAACAGGGTCATCCTGCGCTCATGCTAGGCAGCGCGCCGCAGCGGCCACGAGGAACTATGTCACGCCTAAACGACTGATTTGTAGGGAATTGCGGAAGATCAGTCGGGCAGCAGGATGGTGTCGCGCAGCACGATGGTGGACCCGCGCATCTCGATGTAGCCGCCCATCTGCAGGTCCTTCATCACGCGGCTCACCATTTCGCGCGAGGCGCCGATCATCTTGGCGATGTCCTGCTTGGGCAGGCGCTTGGTCACCATCTTCTGCCCGTCCACCGTCTCCGCCATGTCGAGCAGCAGGCGCGCGACGCGCCCGTAGACGTCGAGCAGCGCCAGGCTGCCGATCTTGCGGTCGGCCTCGCGCAGGCGGCGCACCAGGCCGCGCATCACCGCGGTCGCCATCTCGAAATTCTCCGCCAGGCACTTCTTGAAATCGCGCCGCGTGATCGCCAGCAGCTCGCAGGGCTCGATCGCCACCACGCTCGCCGAGCGCGGGCTGTCGTCGATCAGGCCCATCTCGCCGAAGAATTCGCCCGGCCCGATGATGCTGAGGATCACTTCCTTCCCGTCGGCGTCGCTCATCATCACCTTGAGCCGCCCGGAGAGCACGATGTACAGCGAGTCGGTCGGGTCGCCCGCGGCCATGATGATCGAGCCGCGCGTCGCGCTGCGGCGCGTCACCACCGTCGCCAGCAGGCGCAACGGGTCCTCGGGAAAGCTCGCGAAGAGCGGTACCGAGCGCAGCATTGCCGAAGAGACCGCGATCGCCATGGGCAGGGATCCTTTACCCTATGTTAGCAAACCGGCCGCCGGCGCGTGCCTCAGAAGATATAGGTGAAACTGGCGTGCAGGGTGCCGTCCCCGCGCGCCTGGAAGGTGCCGGCGCTGCCGGCGAGGCCCGGCGCTCCGCCCTCGTCCAGCACCCAGCCCCAGTCGACGCGCAGCGAAACGCTCGAGCCGCGCGAAACGCGCAGGCCGATGCCGGCGCTGCCGATGTGCTGCGCACTGGGATCCCCGGGCGCCGGGCGGATGCGACTGACCCCGCCAAAATCGTAGAACACGACCCCGCGGGCGCGCGCGCCGGCGATATCCGTCTTGCCGCCGAAATCCGGCGTATAGACTTCGAGCGTGCCGCGATAACCCTTGTCGTCGGCGATCGCGCGCTCCTGGAAGCCGCGCACCGAGTCGGCGCCCCCCAGGCCGAACTGCTCGCCCGACACCAGCATGTCCCGTGTCGACTGCCCGTTCAGGCCGATGCGCAGCTGCCAGTCGCCGGACAGCGCCAGGTTGTGGTTGAACGACCAGCGCCAGATCAGGTAGTTGGGGTCCGGGCAATTGCCCAGGCCGTCGGACCGGGTGAAGCCGTGCGGCGGGTTCGGCCCCAGCTGGCAGAAATCCTCGTGGCTGCCGTCGTTGCCGCCGGGGACGTTGCGCGCCACGCCCAGGGAGAACCCGGTTTCGCTGTCCTGCCGCCGGACCAGGCCGGAATAGGTGATGGACAGCGGGTGGACGGCAACGTCGGGCTGCTGCTGCTGCGCCGAGCCGACCTGGCGGATGTCCTTGAAGTGGTAGCCACGGTAGTCCCAGGCGTAGGCGATGCGGTGGTCGTAGTCGCCGGCTCGGTCCAGGTACTGCGTGTAGCGCGCGCCGAATATGCCGCCGGCGCCTGCCACGGTGAACAAGTTGCCGACAGTCCCGGAGTTGACGTTGGAGTAGCCGGCGGTGAAATCGAGCGCGTCGCCCCTGCCATAGAGCGGCACGCGCAGGCCCGCACCCGCGATCAGCACGCGGTTGCTCGGCACCAGGGAAAGGTCGTGCGGATCCTCGGAGTCGTGCGGCGCGCCGACCAGCTGCAGCGTGAGCACGTTGTCCGTGCCTGCCAGGTCGGCGTTCTGGTAGCCCAGGCCGAGGCGCAGGCGGCCGGTCTCCGGCGTGCCGCTGGTGTCCACGGTGACGCTGAACTTGGCCGGCGGCTCGTCCACCACGCGCACCACCGCATCGACGGTCGCCTCCTCGCGACCGCTGCGCAACAGCACCGTGGCCTGCTTGGCCGGGTTCTCGTTGGCCACGCGCAGGTTGCGCCCGACCTCGCGGATGTTCGGCGCGTTGCCGGCGACCAGGGCGGGCACGCTGGCGCGGATGTTGTCCTGGTCGAAGTGCTTGTTGCCCTCGATGATCACGCGGCCGAGCCTGGCCTCCACGACCTGGAACCGGATCTCGCCCCGCTCCAGGTCCTGCTCCGGCAGCAGCACCTGCACGGCGCTGTAGCCCGACTCGGCGTACAGGCGCTCGACGGCTTCCAGCGCGCGCTGCACGTCGCCAAAGCCCCTGCCCGGCCCGGTGAACGGCGCCGTCGCCGCCTCCAGCGCCGCGCCCGGCACCAGGTTCGCCCCGTCGAACTGGTAGCGCCGGATTTCGAAACGCGGCGCGCTGTCCGCAGGTGCCTGCGCGAACGCGGTTGCCGCAGCGCACAGGCACGCGGCAACCAGCAGGCGAGCCAAGCGACCTCCCTTGTTATCTATAATGCGAACCCCAAAATCAGTATAACCAACAGGCTGTCGCCACGCTCTCTAACGGACCCTCGCCTCGCTCTCAGCCCCATGACCACCCACCACTACCGCCTCGTGATCCTGGGTTCCGGCCCCGCCGGTTACACCGCCGCGGTGTACGCCGCGCGCGCCAACCTGAAGCCGGTGGTGATCACCGGCCTCGCGCAGGGCGGGCAGCTGATGACCACCACCGACGTGGACAACTGGCCGGCGGATTCCGGCGGCGTGCAGGGGCCGGAGCTGATGGAGCGCTTCCAGAAGCACGCCGAGCGCTTCGAGACCGAGGTGGTGTTCGACCAGGTGAACAAGGTGCGCCTGGGCGAGCGGCCGTTCGTGCTCGAGGGCGATTCGGCCACCTACACCTGCGACGCGCTGATCATCGCCACCGGCGCCTCGGCCAGGTACCTCGGCCTGCCCTCGGAGCAGAGCTACATGGGCAAGGGCGTGTCGGCCTGCGCCACCTGCGACGGCTTCTTCTTCAAGGGACAGGACGTGGCGGTGATCGGCGGCGGCAACACCGCGGTCGAGGAAGCGCTGTACCTCGCCAACATTTGCCGAAAAGTCACGCTCGTGCACCGGCGCGACAAGTTCCGCGCCGAGAAGATCATGGTCGACAAGCTGATGAAGCGCGTCGCCGAGGGCAAGATCGCGCTCGAGCTCGACTCGACGCTCGACGAGGTGCTGGGCGACAAGGCCGGCGTGAGCGCCGTGCGCATCAAGCACCTGAAGACCGGGGCCGCCAAGGAGCTGCCGGTGAAGGGCCTGTTCGTCGCCATCGGGCACACGCCGAACACGCAGATCTTCTCCGGCCAGCTGGAGATGGACAACGGCTACATCGTCACGCGCGCCGGGCGCGCGGGCGGGGCGACCGCCACCAGCGTGGCGGGGGTGTTCGCCGCCGGCGACGTGCAGGACCATGTCTACCGGCAGGCGGTGACCAGCGCTGCCACCGGCTGCATGGCGGCGCTCGACGCCGAGAAGTACCTCGACCTGCAGGCCGCCTGAGGCGCGCCATGGCGGAGGCCGACGAACGCGAAGCGCTGCGCCGGGCGCTCGCCGGCGTCAAGCCGCTCGCCAAGCCGCGCCGCCAGCCGCTGCGCCGGCCGGCCCCGCCACCGGTGCCGGCGCAGACGCGGCGCGACGAGCGCGCCGTTCTTGCCGAAAGCGTCGCAGGCCCGATTTCGGTGGACGATGCGCTCGACTCCGGCATCGAGCTCACCTACCTGCGCGACGGCGTTTCGCGCCAGGTGCTGCGGCGCTTGCGGCGCGGCCACTGGGTGGTGCAGGACAACCTCGACCTGCACGGCATGAACCGCGTGGAGGCGGCGGAGCAGGTGGCGGCGTTCGTGCGCGCGGCTGCGGCACATGGGCGGCGTTGCGTGCGCATCGTGCACGGCAAGGGACTGGGCTCGAAGAACCGCGAACCGGTGCTGAAGGGAAAATTGCGCGCCTGGCTGATGCCGCGCGACGAGGTGCTGGCCTACTGCCAGGCGCCCGCCGCCGAGGGCGGCAGCGGCGCGCTGCTGGTGCTGCTGAAACCTAGATAGCGGCCTCGTTGGTCTCGCCGGTGCGGATGCGCACCACGTGCTCGACCGAGGTGACGAAGATCTTGCCGTCGCCGATCTTGCCGGTGCGCGCCGACTTGACGATGGCCTCGATCGCCGGCTCGACCTGTTTCTCGGGCACCACCACTTCGATCTTCACCTTGGGCAGGAAGTCGACCACGTACTCGGCGCCGCGGTACAGCTCGGTGTGGCCCTTCTGGCGTCCGAAGCCCTTGACCTCGGTGACCGTCAGCCCGGTCACGCCCACCTCGGAGAGGGCTTCGCGCACTTCGTCGAGCTTGAACGGCTTCACGATGGCTTCGATCTTCTTCATGCCTGCTCCTCCCGGAAATCGCCCCGCATTATAGCTACAGGTCGCCCGCGTCGCGGTATTTCGAGGTGATCGGATAGCGCCAGTCCTTGCCCAGGCCGCGGAAGGTGATGCGCACCCCGGGCGGGGCCTGGCGGCGCTTGTATTCGCTGTTCCTGATCAGGTCCACCACGCGCTTCACGTCGGCCGGCGCCTGGCCGAGCGCCACGATCTCGCGCGGCGAACGGTTCTGCTCCATGTAGGCCTCCATGATGGCGTCCAGCACCTCGTAGGGCGGCAGGCTTTCCTGGTCGGTCTGGTTCGCGCGCAGCTCCGCGGAGGGCGCGCGCGTGATGATGTTCTCCGGGATCACGGCGCCGAGCGTATTGCGGTAGCGCGCGAGGCGCCAGACCAGCGTCTTGGCGAGGTCCTTGATCACCGCGTAGCCGCCCGCCATGTCGCCATACAGCGTGGCGTAGCCGACCGCCATCTCCGACTTGTTGCCGGTGGTGAGCACGATCGAACCGAACTTGTTGGACAGCGCCATGAGCAGCGTGCCGCGCACGCGCGCCTGCAGGTTCTCCTCGGTCACGTCGGCCTGGCGGCCGGCGAATTGCGGCGCCAGCGCCGCGCGGAAGGCGTCGAACACCGGGCCGATCGGAATCACGTCGTAGCGCACCCCGACGCGGCGCGCCATCTCGGCGGCGTCGTCCAGGCTCATCTGCGCCGTGTACGGCGAAGGCATCATCACCGCCCGCACGCGCTCGGGCCCGAGCGCGTCGCAGGCGATGGCGAGCGTCAACGCCGAGTCGACGCCGCCGGAGAGCCCGAGCAACGCGCCGGGAAAGCCGTTCTTGTGCAGGTAGTCGCGCGTGCCCAGGCACAGCGCGCGGTAGATCTCCGCCTCCAGCGGTAGCTCGGCGGCGATAGCGCCGGCAAGCGGGCGCGCGCCGTCGAACTCGAACAGTTCCAGCGCCTCTTCGAAGAACGCCGCCTGGCGCACCAGCTCGCCGCGGGCGTCGAGCACGCAGGAGGCGCCGTCGAACACCAGCTCGTCCTGGCCGCCGACCAGGTTCACGTAAACCATCGGCAAGCCGGTGTCGCGGATCCATTCGCGGAACACCTGCTGCCGGCCGGCCTGCTTGCGCTTGTGATAGGGGGAGGCGTTGATCGACAGGATGGCCTGCGCGCCCGCCGCCTTGGCCATCGCCGGGGCGTGCGGGGTCCACACGTCCTCGCAGATGGTCAGCCCGAAACGCACGCCTTTCAGCTCGAACACGCAGGGCTCCGTACCAGCGGCGAAATAGCGCTTCTCGTCGAACACCTCGTAGTTCGGCAGATCGTGCTTGCGCGCCACCGCGGCGACGCGTCCGTCGCGGATCAGCGCCGCGGCGTTGTAGCGCCGCCCGTCAGCGGCCTGCTCGGGGAATCCGACCACCAGCGCGATGCCGCGCACCTGCGGCGCCAGGCGCTCGAGGCTGCGCCGGCAGTCGGCGAGGAAGGCCTCGCGCAGCAGCAGGTCCTCCGGCGGGTAGCCGCACAGCGACAACTCCGGCGTCAGCACCAGGTCCGCGCCCGCGGCGCGTGCGCGTTCGGTGAACTCCAGGATCCGGGCGGCGTTGCCGGGAAGGTCGCCGACGGTGCAGTTGATCTGCGCGGCGGCGATCAGGATGCGGTCGGCCATTCCGGGGATTCTATAATGGCCGCATGGCGATGACCGAACGCCTGCGCGTCGCCAATTCCCTCGCCGGCGTCTCCGCGGCGCAGTGGAACGCCCTCGCCGCCGGCAATCCGTTCCTGCGGCACGAATTCCTCGCGGCGCTTGGCGACACCGGCTGCGCCAGCGCGCGCACCGGCTGGCAGCCGCAGTTCCTGCTGCTCGAGCGCGACGGGCTGCTGGCCGGCGCCATGCCGCTCTATGTCAAGACGCATTCGCGCGGCGAATACGTATTCGACTGGGCCTGGGCCGATGCCTACGCGCGCCACAACCTGGCGTACTACCCGAAGCTGCTGTGCGCGGTGCCCTTCACGCCGGTGACGGGGCCGCGCCTGCTGGCCGCCGACGACGCCGCGCGCGGCACGCTCGCCACCGCCGCGCTTGCGGCCGCGGCCGAGTTCTCGTCTCTGCATGTGCTGTTTGCGCCGCATGCCGAGGCGCAGCGCCTGCACCGGTGCGGCATGCTCCTGCGCCGCACGGTGCAGTTCCACTGGGAGAACGCGGGCTACGCCGACTTCGACGCGTTCCTCGCCCGCCTGTCGCACCAGCGCCGCAAGAACATCCGTCAGGAGCGGCGCCGGGTGCGCGAGGCAGGCGTGTCGTTCCGCTGGCTGCAGGGGGCGCAGATCGGCGAGCGCGACTGGGCGTTCTTCCACCGCTGCTACGCCAGCACCTACGCCGCGCACGGCTCGCGCCCCTACCTCAGCCTGGAATTCTTCCTGCGCATCGGCGCGTCCATGCCCGAGCACCTCCTGCTCGTCGTCGCCGAGCGCGGCGGCGCGCCGATCGCCGCCGCGCTGGACGTCATCGGGGAAAATGCGCTGTACGGCCGCTATTGGGGCGCGCTGGAGCACGTGCCGCTGCTGCATTTCGAGGCCTGCTACTACCAGGCCATCGAATTCGCCATTGCGCGCGGCCTCGCGCGCTTCGAGGGCGGCGCGCAGGGCGAGCACAAGCTCTACCGCGGGCTGCTGCCGGTCGAGACGCTGTCGGCGCACTGGCTGGCGCATCCCCGGTTCGCGCGCGCCATCGAGGACTACCTGGAGCGCGAGACGCAGGGCATCGACCGGTACGTGAACGAACTCAACGAGCACACGCCCTTCAAGCTATGATCGCCGGCAGGGGAGGAAATTTCATGAGGCTCAAGGACAAGGTCGCCATCGTCACCGGCGCAGGATCCGGCTTCGGCGCCGGCATCGCCAGGCGCTTCGCGCAGGAAGGCGCGAAAATCGTCGTCAACGACATCAACGCCGAGGGCGGTGCGCGCATCGCGAAGGAAGTCGGCGGCGAATTCGTGAGGGCCGACGTCACCAGGAGCTCCGACTGGGCCAAGCTGGTCGCAGCCGCCGCTGCGAAATTCGGGCGACTCGACGTGGTGGTCAACAACGCCGGCTGGACGCACCGCAGGAAACCCTACGTCGAGGTCACCGAGGCCGAGTTCGACAAGGTGTACGCCGTCAACGTGAAGAGCATTTACCTCGCGGCGCTGCACGCGGTTCCCGTGTTCCGCGGGCAGGGCGGCGGCTGCTTCGTCAACATCGCCTCCACCGCGGGCCTGCGCCCGCGCCCCGGCCTGACGGTCTACAACAGCTCCAAGGGCGCGGTGATCCTGATGTCGAAATCGATGGCGGCGGAGTTCGGGCCGGACAAGATTCGCGTCAACTGCGTCAACCCGGTGTTCAGCCCCGAGACCGCCCTGTCGGCGGATTTCGCGGGCGGCGCCGTCACCGAGGAGGCGAAGAAGGCCTTCCTCGCGACGATCCCGCTGGGACGCTTCTCCACGCCGCTCGACGTGGCCAACGCCTGCCTGTATCTCGCCTCGGACGAGGCGTCGATGATTTCGGGAACTTGTATCGAGGTGGACGGCGCCCGCAGCGTCTAGGCGCGCCGGGGTTCGGCCGGCTTCTAGGCGCGCTTCAGGCCGCCGAGCAGCGCGGCCACCTGCGGCTGGCGGCGCCTGGACTGCTGGGGGGCTTCAGCATTGGACGCGTCGGCGGCGGCCGCCGGGCTTGGCTCATAGGGCTTGGAGAAGATCGGATCGCCGAGCGGACGCGGCGGCTTGGCCGCCGCCACTGGCCGCGGCGCCTGCTCCCGGCGTGGCGCTTGCTCGCGGCGCGGCGGGGTGCGCGCCTCCCTGCCCATCAGGGTCACCGCGGTGCCGCTGTCGGGTTGGAAGCCCGGCACCAGCACGCGGTCCAGTTTCCTCTTGATCAGCCGCTCGATCGCCGCCAGCGCCTCGAGGTCGGTCGGCGCGACCAGCGAGATCGCCTCGCCCGCGGCGCCGGCGCGGCCGGTGCGGCCGATGCGGTGCACGTAATCCTCGGGCGAATGCGGGATGTCGAAATTGATGACCTGCGGCAGCCCTTCGATATCGAGGCCGCGCGAGGCGACGTCGGTCGCCACCAGCACCGCGGTCTTGCCGGCCTTGAAGCCTTCCAGCGCCAAAAGCCGCTCGGATTGCGACTTGTCGCCGTGGATGGCGTCGGCCTGGATGTGGTCCTTGCGCAGCTGATGCGCCAGGCGATTGGCGCCGATGCGCGTGCCGCAGAACACCAGCACCTGCTGCAGGTTGCGGGTCTGGATCAGGTAGGACAGCAGCTCGCGCTTCTTCTCGCGCGCCACCGGATGCACCACGTGCGTCACCAGTTCGGAGGGCGCGTTGCGCGCCGCCACCTGCACGTCGGCAGGATCGTGCAGCAGGGAGCTCACCAGGCCGCGGATCTCGTCCGGGAAAGTCGCCGAGAACAGCAGGTTCTGCCGCACCTGCGGCAGCAGCGCGATGATGCGGCGGATATCGGGCAGGAAGCCCATGTCGAGCATGCGGTCGGCTTCGTCGAGGGTCAGGATGCCGACCTGGTTGAGCATCACGGTCTTGCTCTGCACGTGATCGAGCAGGCGTCCCGGCGTCGCCACCAGCACCTCGACGCCTTTGCGAAGCTGCAGAATCTGCGCGTTCATGTCGGCGCCGCCGTACACCACCGCGCTGCGGATCGGCAGGTGCTTGCCGTAGTCGCGGAAGCTCTGCTCGACCTGGATCGCCAGCTCGCGCGTCGGCGTCAGCACCAGCGCGCGCACCGGGTGGCGCGCCGGCGAAGCGCTGCTGCTCGCCTGCGGCGCGAGGCGCTGCAGGATGGGCAGCGCGAAGGCCGCGGTCTTGCCGGTGCCGGTCTGGGCGCCCGCCTTCAGGTCGCGGCCGGCGAGCACCAGCGGGATGGCCTGCTCCTGCACCGGCGTCGGGTTCTCGTAGCCGAGTTCGCGCACCGCCTGAAGCAGGGGTGGGATGAGGCCGAGCTGATCGAAGGAAGAACTCACGAAGGGCGCGAATTATACTCCGTTCCCCCATGATCCTCCTGCGCAACCTCGCCCTGTCCCGGGGGCCGCACCTGCTGTTCGCGGGCGTCTCGCTCACCCTGGAGCGCGGCTGGCGCGTCGGCCTGGTGGGCGCCAACGGCAGCGGCAAGTCGAGCCTGCTCGCGCTGCTGGCGGGCGAACTGGCGCCCGACGCGGGCGACTGCGAGATCCAGCCGGGCATGCGCATGGCGCGCGTCGAACAGGAGGCGCCCGCCCTCGAGCGCAGCGTGCTCGATTACCTGCTCGATGCGGACACGGAGTTGCGCGCGGCCGAAGCCGAGATCGCCGCGACCGAGGCCGGCGGCGACGGCGAGGCGATCGCGCACGCGCACGAGCGCCTGGCGCAAGCCGGCGGCTATACGACGCGCTCGCGCGCGCTGGTCCTGCTGGCGGGCCTGGGCTTCGCCCCCGGCGACGAGGCGCGCGCGGTGCGCGAATTCTCCGGCGGCTACCGCATGCGGCTGAACCTCGCGCGCGCGCTGATCGCGCCCTCGGACCTGCTGCTGCTCGATGAGCCGACCAACCACCTCGACCTCGACACCATCCTGTGGCTGGAGGGCTGGCTGCGCGACTACGAGGGCACGATCATCGTGGTGTCGCACGACCGCGACTTCCTCGACCGCGTCTGCGACCATTCGCTCGCCATCCTGCCCGCCGAAGAAGGCGGCGTGATGCGGCTCTACGACGGCGGCTACTCGCAATTCGAGAGCGCGCGCGCCGTGGAGCTCGAGCAGCAGTACTCCGCCGCGGCGCGCCAGGACAAGGAGATCCGGCGCATCACCGCCTTCGTCGAGCGCTTCCGCGCCAAGGCGACCAAGGCGCGCCAGGCACAGAGCCGCCTGAAGCGCCTGGAGCGCATGGCGCGCGTCGCGCCAGTGGTGGCCGCCGACACCTACCGCTTCCAGTTCGAGGAACCCGAGCGCCAGCCCGAGCGCATCCTCGCCCTGCACGAAGTCGCCGCGGGCTACGCTGAGCACGCCGTGCTCTCCGGCATCGACCTGGCGCTCACCAGCGCCGACCGCGTCGCGGTGATCGGCGCCAACGGCAACGGCAAGACCACGCTGGTGCGGCTGCTCGCCGGCGAGCTGGCGCCGTTGTCGGGGGAGCGCATCGCCGCGCGCGACATCGTCATCGGCTACTTCGCGCAGCACCAGGTGGAGCTGCTGCGCGCCGACGAGACGCCGCTGGCGATGCTGCAACGCCTGTTTCGCGCAGAGCGCGAGCAGGCGCTGCGCGACTTCCTGGGCCGCTTCGGCTTTTCCGGCGAGCGCGCCGAGCGGCCGATCGGGCCGCTCTCCGGCGGCGAGAAGTCGCGCCTGGCGCTCGCCGCGCTGGTCAAGCGCCGCCCCAACCTGCTGCTGCTCGATGAACCCACCAACCACCTCGATCTGGAAATGCGCAGGTCGCTCGCCATGGCGCTGCAGAGCTACAGCGGGGCGCTGGTGATCGTGTCGCACGACCGCAGCCTGCTGGCCTCGTGCGCCGACCGCATCCTCGTGGTCGCGGACGGCCGCGTGCGGGAGTTCGACGGCGACCTGGACGACTACCGGCAAATGCGGCTGAAGGAGGGGCGCGCCGCGTCGATGCGCGCGGCGCCCGAGCGCGCCAGCCGCAAGGAGGAGCGGCGCGCCGGGGCTGCGGCGCGCGCCGAGCTGCGGCAAAGGCTGCGGCCGCTGGAGAAGCAGCTCGCGGCGATCGAGTCGCGCCTGGCGCAGCTGGCGAAGGAGATCGGCACGGTGCGCGAAGCGCTCGCCGATCCCGCGCTCTACGAGAAACCGGTCCAGGACCAGGTGGCGGAACTGGGCAGGGCTGAGGCCAGGCTCGCCGGGGAACTGGCGCACGCCGAGCAGGACTGGCTGCACGCCTCGGCGCGCCTCGAGGCGCTGCGCGCCGAGCCGGCGGCCTAGTTCCTAGTTGATGGTACGGCTGGAGCGCTCTTCGGCCGGCTGCGGCTCGGCGCCGGGGAGTTTCAACTCCATGTCCCAACCGCTCTTCTTCACCGCGGCCTGCAACAGGCGGCACACCGAGTGCAGCAGCACCGAGTCCAGGGTCAGCGTCACGCCCTGCCCCTCGGCCGGGTGCAGCGCGACCACCGGCTGGCCCTTGCGATCATGCCCGGTCTGGATGCGCCCGAGCAGCAGCGGCTCCTCGCCCAGCGGCGTCGTGCGGGGCTTGGGCTCGTAGGCCTTGCTGAAGTCGGCTTTCTGCACCGCCTGCTGGTGCTCGATGCCGAGCAGCGCCTTGCGCGCCTCGGGATTCGCTTGGGTGCGGATACGCGGGCTCGCTTCCTCGGCGAGCTTGACCAGCAGCGGCCACAGCAGCTTCACGAAACGGCGCGTCAGCCACATGCGCAACTCGACCCCGTCGCTGGTCGCGATGAGCATCAGCAGCCGGTCCTGCTCGGCGTTGTAGTCCACCTTGAGCTGCTGCAGTTTCATCGTGAAATGATAGCAACGCTGTGACTGGACGGGTGGACGCCGCAACGCGAAAATCGCGCCGTGACTGAACTGGTCGTGGCCACCAGCGGGCGCCAATTGCAGCAGGTACGCGAGTTGTTCCGCGAGTACCACCGCTGGGTGGACGAGCCCTGCTGCTTCGCCGGCTTCGAGCAGGAACTGGCCGGGCTGCCCGGGGAGTATGGCCCGCCCGACGGGCTGCTGTTGCTGGCGCTCGCCGACGTCCACCCGGCCGGCTGCGTCGCGCTTCGCCCGTTCGACTCGGGGCGTGGGGAGATGAAACGCCTCTACGTGCGCCCGGCCTTCCAGGGAGTTGGGCTGGGAAAGCGCCTGACGCAGGCCGCGATCGAGGCTGCGCGCGCGACCGGCCGCCACGCGCTCCTCCTCGACACCCTGCCCAAGATGTCCTCCGCTATCGCCCTCTACGCGGCGCTCGGCTTCGCGCGCCGGGACGCCTACTCTTCGCGGCCGACGCCGGGCGCGCTGTTTTTCGAATTGCGGCTCTAGTCCCGCCGCCCAGCCGGCGCAGCAGCGCCGTGGTCGAACGCTGGTGCTCGAAAGGGATCGAATGCACCGCCCCGCCGCGCGCCAACACCTCGCTCGCGCCCACGATGCGCTCGACCGGCCAGTCGCCGCCCTTCGCCAGCACCTCCGGCCGGCAGGCGGCGATCAGCTTGGCGGGCGTGTCCTCGCCGAACCAGGTCACCGCGTCCACCATCTCGAGCGCGGCGAGGAGCGCCATGCGGTCCTCGAGGACGTTCACCGGCCGCCCCGGCCCCTTGCCCAGGCGCCGCACCGAAGCGTCGCTATTCAGCGCGACCAGCAGCGCGGCGCCCAGGCTGCGCGCCCGCGCGAGGTAGGTCACGTGCCCGCGGTGCAGGATATCGAACACGCCGTTGGTGAACACCAGCGGGCGCGCGATGCCGCCGGCCCAGCGCCCGAGCTCTGCCGGCGCGAGGATCTTGCGCTCGAACGCGGGCGGCGGCACGGAAGCTCAGGGCGAGCTGCGCACCCGCGGCTCCGCGCCCTTGGGCATCGGGCGCGGCTGGCAGATCTCGTCCGTCGGCTTGCAGTACTCGAACATCTTCACCACCTTGCGCACGCCGCCGGTGGTGCGCGCGAGTTCGACGGCCGCGGCAGCCTCCTGGTCGGTCACCACGCCCAGCAGGTAGACCACCGCCGCCTCGGTCACCACCTTGATGTGGATGCCGTTGAAATTGTTGGAATTGAGAAACCGCGTCTTGACGTTGGTGGTGATCAGCGTGTCGTTGGAACGCGAAGTGGTGGAGGACAGGCCCGCGACCTGCAGGTCGTTGGTCACCCCGAGCACGTTCGGCACGGCGCGCGCGATCTTCTCGATCTCGGTTCGCGCCGCCTCGTCGGGCACCTCGCCGGTGAGCAGCACGTAGCGGTTGTACGAGGTGACGTTGAGGTGCACGTTGGCGCCGTAGCGGTCATCGACGCGGTTGCCGGTGCGCAGTTCGATGCCCTCGTCCTCCACCTGCGACCCGGTGGTGCGGCGGTCTTCGAAGGACACGACCGCGGCGCCGGCGCCGGCCAGGATCAGCGGCCCGCAGCCGTGCAGCAATGCCGTGGCCAGCAGCGCGCCCGGCAGGAAATATCGCAGTTTGTTCATGGATTCGCTCCGAAAAGCTGGAAATCGATGCCGTCGCAAAGGCAGTGCAGCGCCAGCAGGTGCACCTCCTGGATGCGCATGGTGCGCTCGTGCGGCACGCAAACGTGCACGTCGCCCGGCCCGAGCAGCCCCGCCATCTTGCCGCCGCCACGGCCGGTGAACGCCACGCAGGCCAGGCCGAGCTCGCGCGCCGCGCGCAGCGCCGCGAGCACGCTGGGCGAATTGCCCGAAGTGGAAATCGCCAGCAGCACGTCGCCCTTGCGGCCGAGCGCGCGCAATTGCTTCTCGAACACCCTGTCGTAGCCGTAGTCGTTGGCGATCGAAGTGAGGTTCGAGGTGTCGGTGGTCAGCGCGATCGCGGCCAGCGGCGGGCGTTCGCGCTCGAAGCGGTTGACCAGCTCCGCGGCGAAGTGCTGCGCGTCGGCGGCCGAGCCGCCGTTGCCGCAGGCGAGGATCTTGCCGCCCGCGCGCAGCGCGCCCGACATCAGTTCTACGGCGCGCGCGAGCGGCGCGGACAACGGCTGCGCCGCGGCAAGCTTCAGCTTCGCGCTGTCGGCGAAGTGTGCGGCGATGCGCCCGGCGAGCCCGGCGCTCTGTTCGGCGTGGCCCATGGCGTGCGATTTTACACGCGGATCGCGACCGCTACTGCACGTACACCTCGAAGCGCACGCGCCGCGCGGGATTCGGATGCGGCTCGAGGCGCGTGATGCGCGCCCGCAGCGGCTCGCCGCGGTCCAGTCCCCAGGCCAGCGCCGCGTTCTCGCGGCGCGGCACGTAGCCCAGCTTGCGGCCGCGCCACTCCACGCGCACCGCGTTGGGGTCTTGCGGATTGTCGGGCTCGCGCGACAGCTCGAGCGCGTCGCCCACGCGCAGCAGCGGCCACACCTCGGCAGCCGACGCGTAGCGGTAGCCGGCGAGCGGCGATTCCTGCAGCAGCAGGCGCACGCTGGGCACGCGCCCCTGCGCCAGCGCCTGCGCCGCGGCGAGCGCCAGCGCGGCAGCCAGGAGCCTACTCGGTGAACGCATCGCGGATCCACTGCACGCGCGCCGGGTCGAGCGCATCGAGCAGCAGCACGTCGAAGCGGCAGGGCGCGGCCGCCCGGCCCGCGAGGAACAGGCGCGCCGCCGCCACGATGCGCGCACGCTTGGCCGCGGTGATGGACTCGGCGGCCCCGCCGTAGCGCGTGTCCCGGCGCAGCCGCACTTCGGCGAACACCAGCGTGCCGGCGTCCTCGGCCACCAGGTCGATCTCGCCCAGCCGGCAGCGCCAGTTGCGCGCCAGGATGCGCAGTCCTGCCCGGCGCAGCAGGTCGGCGCACAACTCCTCGGCCCTCTGTCCTTGCGGGTTCATGCGGGCTCCGTTTGCCCTTCGACTAACGGATCAGCACAATCGGGCGTTGACGCAGACTGCCGCCCACCCCTTGACCGGAACCCTGTACGTCGTCGCCACGCCGATCGGCAACCTCGCCGACGCCAGCCCGCGCGCGCTGGAGGTGCTGCGCCAGGCGGACCTGGTGGCCTGCGAGGACACGCGCACCACCCGCACCCTGCTCGCGCGGCACGGCATCGAGCGCGCCACCCTCGCCTTGCACGCCCACAACGAGCGCGCCGCCACCGCCACGCTGCTGGCGGCGCTGTGCCAGGGCAGCAGCGTGGCCTTGGTGACCGACGCCGGCACGCCGGGCGTTTCCGATCCCGGCGCCCTGCTGGTCGAGGCGGCGCACCGCGAAGGCCTGCGCGTGGTGCCGGTGCCGGGCCCGAGCGCGGCGATCGCGGCCTATTCGGCCTCCGGCTTCGCCGCCGACAGGTTCCTGTTCGTCGGCTTCCTGCCGGCCAAGCCCGCCGCGCGCCGCAAGGCGCTTGCCGCGCTCGACCTGCCCTGGCCGGTGATCCTGTACGAGGCGCCGCACCGGGTGCTGGAAACGGTCGAAGACCTCGCGGCGCAATTCGGCGGCGAACGCGAGCTGGTCATCGCGCGCGAATTGACCAAGAAGTTCGAGGAGGTTGCGCGCCTTCCCCTGGCGCAGGCCGTCGCCTGGCTGAAGGCGGGCGCCCACCGCCAGCAAGGCGAGTTCGTGCTGGTGCTCGGCGCCGGCGCGAGCGCGGCGCCCGGGCTGGACGAAGGCGAGCGCGTGCTGGACGTGCTGCTCGAATCGCTGCCGGCGAGCGAGGCGGCAAAGCTCGCCGCGCGCATCACCGGCGCGCCGCGCAATGCGCTCTACAAACTGGCCCTGGAGCGCGCCGAAAAGAACAGGGGGAAAGTCCCCCCCGTTACCCCCCGGTAGAATCCCCTCCGTGGACCGCCTGACGCTGATCCGGCCGGACGACTGGCACCTGCACCTGCGGGACGGCCCGTTCATGGCCTCGGTGCTCCCGGACAGCGCGCGGCGCTTCGCGCGCGCGATAGTCATGCCGAACCTCAAGGCGCCGGTGCGCACCACGCAGGAGGCGCTCGCCTACCGCGGCCGCATCCTGTCCGCGCTGCCGGAAGACGCGCATTTCGAGCCGCTGATGACGCTGTACCTCACCGACGACACGCCGCCCGAGGAGATCGCGCTCGCCAAGCGCTCCGGCCACGTGCACGGCGTCAAGTTCTATCCCGCGGGCGCCACCACGCTGTCGGATGCCGGCGTGACACGCATCTCGCGCTGCTTCAACGTGCTGGAGAAGATGGAGGAGCAGGGCCTGCCGCTGCTGGTGCACGGCGAGGTCACCGACCCCGAAGTGGACGTGTTCGACCGGGAAGCAGTGTTCATCGAGGAAGTGCTCAGCCCGCTGCTCGCGCGCTTTCCCGGCCTGAGGGTGGTGCTGGAGCACATCACCACGCGCGAGGCGGCGCAGTTCGTCGAAGTCACCGGCGCCAATGTCGCCGCCACCATCACGGCGCACCACCTGCTGCTCAACCGCAACGCGCTGTTCCAGGGCGGCATCCGCCCGCACCACTTCTGCCTGCCGGTTCTCAAGCGCGAGGAGCACCGCGAAGCGCTGGTGGCGGCAGCGACCTCGGGCAACCCGAAATTCTTCCTCGGCACCGACAGCGCACCGCACGCGCGCGACGCGAAGGAGGCCGCCTGCGGCTGCGCCGGGGTGTATAGCGCGCACGCGGCGCTCGAACTCTACGCGGTGGTGTTCGAGGAGGCGGGCGCGCTCGACAAGCTGGAGGGCTTCGCTAGCCGCTTCGGTCCGCAGTTCTACAAGCTGCCGGTCAACAAGGGCAGCATCAGCCTCGAGCGCGGCGACTGGACCGTGCCCGCGTCGCTGCCCTTCGGCGCCGGGCAGCTGGTGCCGCTGCGCGCCGGCGAGACCCTGCCCTGGAAGCTCGCCTAGCGCACCCGATCTACGATCCGCTGCGGCCGTGGCTCGAGCGCCTCGGGCCCGCGCCGTCGCTGGAGGCCTTGAATGCCGCTGCCGAGGAGCAGTCGCTGCGCACCGAGAGCGGCAGGGAGTTGCGCTTTGTGCCGCCTTCGGGCGCGGGCCCCTACTACGAAGTCCACTTGTTCGAGTCGGGCGAGGTGCAGACGCGCCCGGACAACCGCCACGATCTGTTCAACGCCCTGTGCTGGCTCGCTTTCCCGGGCACCAAGGCACGCATCAACGCCATGCACGCGGCGGAAATCCCCCGCGAGGGAGGGCGGCGCGGCAGGCTGCGCGACCTGCTGACCATCTTCGACGAAGGCGGCGCATTGGTGGCCTGCGCGGACGAAGAGCTGAATTCGATGCTGCGCGAATTCCGCTGGTCGGAACTGTTCTGGGACAGTCGCGAGCGGGTGCGCACGGCGATGCGCTTCGTGGTGCTCGGCCATGCGGTCCTCGAGCAGGCGCTCGACCCCCGGCCCGGCATCACCTGCAAGGCCGTGTTCGTCGATCCGGCGCTGGACGCAGACCTGCAGGCCGCCGCGTGGCTCACGCAACTGCCGGCCGACGCCACGCCACGCCTGCTCGCGCCGCTGCCCGTATTCGGCTATCCGGGCTGGCTCGCCGAGGGCGGGCAGGCCGAGTTCTACGATGACGAGCGTTGGTTCAGGACGCAGCGGCGCGAAACCGGCGTCCGCGAGGCGTAGAATCCGTCCCGGGAGATGGCCAGGCAGCCGCTGTGGCGACACAGAGGAAAGTCCGGGCTCCACAGAGCGGGATGCGGGGTAATTCCCCGGCGCTATAACCGCCGCGCAAGCGGCGCCAAGGCGACGAACAGGGCCACAGAGACGAGTCCTCCCGGCAACGGGAGGGGTGAAACGGGCAACCTCCATCCGGAGCAACACCAAATAGGCAAGCGCCTGAGGCCGGCTCGGCCAAGCTTGCGGGTAGGTGGCTTGAGCCCGGGGGCAACTCCGGGCCTAGAGGAATGGCTGCCGGGAGGGGTTCGCCCCTTCGCACAGAACCCGGCTTACCGGCCGTCTCCCGTTTTTCCCGGGCAAGCTTGCGCAATTTTGCACGGCGACCGCAAAAACGTTTTGCCTTCGGCGACTATACGGCCGGATAATAACGGGCATCATTTCGTGCCAGAGGAAGAACGGACCTTCAAGGTCCGCATGGGTAGATAGAAAGTGCACTACCGCCTCAATCAGAACGACGTCACGAACACGATCAACGTCGAGGATCCCGACCAGGTCCGCGACGCGGTCCTGACCCTGTTCGCCGCACGCTATCCCGCTGCCGACCTGGCGCCCCTGCGGCGCGCCTTCGACGACGTGAAAGCGCTGTTCGGCGGCACCTTTCCCGGCTACCTGCCCTGCGACACGCTGTACCACGACCTGCGGCACACGCTCGACATGACGCTGGCGATGGCGCGGCTGCTCGACGGCCACGACCGCGCGCTCGCTCCCGCCGACCAGATCGGCGCGCGGCGCGCCATGCTGGGCGTGGTGGTGGCCCTGCTGCACGACTCCGGCTATCTCAAGCGCGCCTCCGAGGGCCACGTCGAGAACGGCGCCGTGTTCACCAAGATCCACGTCAGCCGCAGCGCGGACTTCCTCGTGCGCTACCTGCCGCAACTCGGTTTCGCCGAGGAAGCGGGTGCGTCGTCCAAGCTGGTGCACTTCACCGGCTACGAGATGGACATCGACGACATCCTGCTGCACGACCCCAAGGACCGGCTGCTCGGTTGCCTGGTCGGCACCGCGGACCTGATCGGCCAGATGTCGGACCGGATGTACCTGGAAAAATGCCGCGAGTTCCTCTATTCGGAGTTCGTGTGGGGCAGCATCGCGCGCGAGACGCTCGCCGACGGCCGCGAGATCGTGCGCTACGCCTCGCCCGAGGACCTGATGCTCAAGACGCCCGGCTTCTACGAGTACGTGGCGCGCCAGCGCATGGAGAAGAAGCTGGGCGGCGCGGATCGCTATGCCGAAGCGCATTTCGACGGCCCCAGCCTTTACCAGACCGAAATCGACCACAACATGCAGTTCCTCAAGCAGGCGATCGAGCAGGCTGACCTCAAGCGCCTGCGCCGCTTCTGCTATTCCCTGTCCAGGAAGGACGCCAAGGTCGCTTAGGCGCTGCACCAGCCTGAAGCACGTGCCCCGGGCGCGTGCATCGGCGAGGCGCAGGAGCTCGCTGTCCCCCCGCGTCGGCGTGGCACGGCGGTTGCTCCGGCTGACACGACCATGTCCGCCGCACAAGCCCTGCGTACGATCACCCGCGCCGACGGCGGCGATGGGCTGCTCGACGAGCACGCGGCGGCGTCCCTGTTCGGCGGCCTGCTGGACGGCGGGGTGGACGAACTCGAGCTCGGCGCCGTGCTGGGCGCGCTCGCCATGCGAACGCTCGGTGCCGGCGAACTGGCCGGGTTCCGCCGTGCCATCGCGTCGCGCACTTCCCGCCTGGACTTCGTCCGCGCCGCGCGCAGCCGCAGCATTCTGCCCGTGTCCGTCCCGAGCTACAGCGGCACCCTCGAGCATCCGAACCTGATGCCCGCCCTCGCTTTGCTGCTGGTGCGCTTCGGCGTGCCGGTCCTGGTGCACGGGCCGCTGGAAGCGCAGGGGCGCGTGGCGGGCGCGGCGGTGTTGCGCGAACTGGGCGTCCTGCCCTGCGCCAGCGCGCACGAGGCGCAGCAGGCGCTGGCCGAAACCGGCGTCGCCTTCGCGCCGACCGCCCTGCTGTCGCCGGCGCTGGCGCAGTTGATCGCCTTGCGCGGGCGCCTGGGCATCGCCAACTGCGCGCAAGTGGTCGCACGGTTGCTCGAGCCGTTCAGCCGCGGCGCCGTGTGCCTGGTGCCCGCTTGCAGCGAACCGGAGCGCGCGGCGCTCGCCGATGTGCTGCAGGAACACGAGGGCAACGCATTGCTGTTCATGGGGGCCGAAGGCGAGGCCTTCGCCGATCCGCAGCAGCGTCCGGCCATCGAGCACTTCCGCGCCGGCGAGCGGCGCCTGATGTTCGACGCGGAAAGCGGGCCTTCCGGTCCTCCGGTGACGGCCCACGGCGAGGCCGATGCCAAGGCCGCGGCGCATTGGATCGCGCAGGCGCTGTCCGGCAAGGCGCCGCTGCCGCCGCCGCTGTCCAACCTGCTCGCCTGCTGCCTGTACGCCGCCGGCTACACCGACGACTTCAACCAGGCCAAGGCGATCGTCGCCGTGCGCACGCACGCGCTGGCCGCCGCCTGAACGCGGGCGCGCTGTGGGGTTTGTCACGTTTGCGCGCATTTCGCGCGCCCGCAGGCATTCAGGCACTTGCCGGACCCGCGGCGCCGTGGCACAAGCGTCGCATGGCAGTTCCCGACCTGTCGCGGCACTTTACCGCGCGACCCGAAGTGGCCCCGGCCCTGTTCCGCCTGCTCGCGGAAAGCGCGCTTTCGCGCGCGGCGCTCGACGCCTGCGGCATGCCCGTGTTGCTGGCCGACGCCGCCGCCGAGGCGCCCCGGATCAGCTACGTCAACCGGGCCTTCGAGGCGTTTTTCGGCTACCGCGCCGCCGAGGCGCTGGGCCGGCCGGCGGCAAAGCTGCTGTTCACCGACGCGGGCGCCGCCGAGCGGCTGTTCCGGGAGCCGGAGACGCAGCTGCTGCTGCGCGCGCAGCGCAAGGATGCCTCAGCAGCGCACGTCGAGGTCAGCGTCGGCGCGGTGCGCGGGGTCGACGGCCGCGTCACCCATTGGGTGCTGGCGTTTTCCGACCGTACCGAACTCGAAGCGTTGCGCGACCGACTGGCGGCGCTGGGCGCCGCGTCCGCTCACCTGCCGTAGACCACACTGGGCAGCCACAGCCCGATTTGGGGGAAGATGTAGAGCAGGATCAGCGCGATGATCTGGATGCCCATGAAGGGCATCATGCCGGCGAAGATCTGGTTCAGCGTCACGTGCGGCGGCGACACGCCCTTCAGGTAGAACGCCGCCATCGCCACCGGCGGCGAGAGGAACGCGGTCTGCAGGTTGAGCGCCACCAGCAGGCCGAAAAACAGCGGGTCGATGCCGAACTTCGGCAGCAACGGGATGAAGATCGGCATGAAGATGACGATGATCTCCGTCCACTCCAGCGGCCAGCCGAGGATGAAGATGATGAACTGGGCGAGGATCATGAACTGCAGCGGCGTGAGGCCGAGCGACAGCACCCAGTGCTCCACCACCTCCTGGCCGCCCAGCAGCGCGAACGCCGCCGAGAAGATTCCCGATCCGATGAACAGCCAGCACACCATCGCGCTGGTCTTCGCGGTGAGGAACGACGAGTCCTTGACGATGACCCCGAGTTCCTTGAGCGTCGTCCACCAGACCTTGCCGCGCGCGGCACGCGCGGCCTCGCGCCAGTGCGAGATATACCGGTAGACCACCGCCAGGATGCATCCGCCGAACGCGCCCACGGCCGCGGCTTCCGTCGGCGTCGACAGCCCGAACACGATCGAACCCAGCACCGCGATGATCAGCAGCGCCAGTGGAAAGAAGGATGAGAGCAGCATCTTGAACACTTCGAGCCGCTCCCAGCTCCACAGCCAGGCGACCAGCGCAATGGTGGCGATGCAGAGCGCGAATACGATCCAGTACCATGCCGGCGCCGGCAGCCGCTCGGCCTGCGCCGGGCTCGCCGCCTTCGATGCCTTGGACGCCTCCGCCGCGGGCGCAGCCCCTTTCTCTGCGGGCAGCGCCGCCGCTTCTGCCGGCTCGTCCGCCCCTGGCGCCACGCCCAACTGCTCCGGCTGCTGGTCTTCCTCAGTCGGCGTCGC
>JBGPPD010000011.1:0-31378 GCA_041488375.1 Gammaproteobacteria bacterium
CACGAATGCGACCACCTGGACGGCATCCTGTACCCGATGCGCATCCGCGATCTCAGCAAGTTCGGCTTCATCGAGGAGCTGTTCCCCGGCCAGGACCTGCCGCCCGAGGACTGAGGGCTAGCGGACCTGCAGGTCCTTCAGCAGTTCCTGCTCCAGCTGGAGCACTTCCTTCTGTTTGGACAGCGCTTCGCCCGACACGAGGAACACGTCCTCCGCGCGGTCGCCGAGCGTGTTGATCTTCGCCGTGTGCAGGTTGACCTGGTGCTGGGCGAGCGTACGCGCCACGCCGTACAGCAGCCCCGGGCGGTCCGCGGCAACGATCGACAGCACCTGGTAGGCGCCGCGCTCGTCCGGGCGCAGGTTGACCACCGGGGAAATGGGAAAGTGGCGCACGCGCCGAGACAGCCGGCCGCCGCGGGGCGGCGGCAGCGCGGCCTGCGACTGCAGCTCCTCCGGCAACTCCTGTTCAATCGCCTCGAGCATGTCGCGGTAATGCGCGCCCGCGCCCTGGCCCATCACCTGGAAGGTGTCCAGCGCGTAGCCGTGGCGCGTGGTATGGATCTTCGCTTCGACGATATTGAAGCCCGCGCGCTCGAAGTAGCCGCAGATGCGGGCGAACAGGGCTTCGCGGTCGGGGCTGTAGATCATCACCTGCAGCCCCTCGCCGATTGGCGCCAGGCGCGCCTTGACCACCGGCACGGGGGTGTCCACCCGGTAGTGCAGGTTGCGCGTCTGCCAGGCGATTTCCTGGGCGTCGTGGCGCAGGAAGTAGGGCGTGTCGAGCTGAGCCCAGAATTTCTCCCTGACCCCGTCGGAGAGCGCATACAGCCGCAGCAGGCGCGACGCCTCGGCCTGCTTCTCCGCCAGCGCCGCGTCGAGGCCCTGCGTCTGGCCGGTGAGCACGCGGCGCGTGGCCCGGAACAGGTCTTCGAGCAGCTTGGCTTTCCACGCATTCCATACCTTGGGGCTGGTGCCGCGGACGTCCGCCACGGTCAGCAGGTAGAGCGCGATCAGCCGGCGCTCGCTGCCGACCTTGCGCGCGAAGGCCTGCACCACTTCGGGATCGAGCACGTCTTCCTTCTGCGCGGTGCCCGACATGCTCAGGTGGTGCTCGACGAGGAACACCACCAGGTCGCCGTCCTCGCGCGCCAGGCCGTGGCGGCGCGCGAAGGCGCGCGCGTCGCGCATGCCGAGCACGGAATGGTCGCCGCCGCGCCCCTTGGCGATGTCGTGGTAGAGGGCCGCCACGTACAGCAGCCAGCGCCGCTCGAACCCGTCCATCAGCTGGCTGCACAGCGGGAATTCGTGCGCGAACTCGGTCATGGTGAAGCGCCGCAGGTTGCGCACCACCATCAGGATGTGCTGGTCGACGGTGTAAACGTGGAACAGGTCGTGCTGCATCTGGCCGACGATGCGGCCGAATTCCGGCAGGTAGCGCCCCAGCACGTCGTACTGGTTCATGCGCCGGAACTCGTGCACGATGCCCCGCGGCTGCTGCAGCATATGCAGGAACAGCAGCTTCGCCGTCGGGTCGCGCCGCAGGCGCGCGTTCACCCGCCCGCGCGCGCGCCACAGCGCGCGCAGCGTCTGCGCCGTCATGCCGCGCAACTCCTGGTGCTGCTGCAGCAGCAGGAAACTCTCCAGGATCGCGCGCGGCTCGCGTTCGAACAGGTCGTCGCGGCAGGCATCCAGCCGCTCGCCGCGCACCTGGAAACGCTCATTGAGCGGGCGCGGCGCCAGGTCCTGCTCGGGCAGCATGCGGGCTTCCAGGTTCTGCAGCAGGATGGTGTTGAGCTGGGTTACGCCCTTGGCGGTGTGGTAGTAGCGCTGCATCAGCTGTTCGCTCGCGCGCCGCGTGGGCGAGCCGCGCAGGCCGCACTGCTCGGCCAGCGCCGTCTGGTAGTCGAACACGATGCGGTCTTCCCGGCGGCCGGCCAAGAAATGCAGGCGGATGCGCAGGTCGTGCAGCAGCGCCTCGTGGCGCAGCAGTTGCGCCGCCTCCGCCGGCAGCAGCAGGCCGCGGCGCTGCAGTTGGCGCCAGCGCCAGCCGAAACCGCAGGCACGCGCGATCCACTGGATGGTGTGCAGGTCGCGCAGCCCGCCGGGGGCTTCCTTGAGGTTGGGCTCCAGCGCGTAGGCGGCGTCCTGGTGCTTCGCATGCCGCTGCTCCTGCTCGAGGATCTTGCCCTTGAGGAACACCGGCGCATCGAGGCCGCGCCCGACGGCGGCGGTCAGCTTGTCGAACAGCGCCCGGCTGCCGGCCAGGTGGCGCGCCTCGAGCAGCGTGGTCTGGATGGTGACGTCGCCGGAGGCGGCCTCGGCGCAGCCCTTGACCGTGCGCACGCTATGGCCGACTTCGAGGCCGATGTCCCAGAACATGCCCACCAGCCGCTCCAGGCGCTCGCGCTCCGCGGCGCTCGGCTCGCGTGCCAGCAGCACCAGGATGTCGATGTCCGAACAGGGAAACAGTTCCCCCCGGCCGTATCCGCCGGTCGCGACCAGCGCCGCATGCGAAGCCGGCCGCAGCTCCTGCCACAAGCCTCGCAGGATGCGGTCGATCAGCCGCGCATGAGCGCGCAGCAGCCGCGCCGGCGACGGGTTGCGCAGGTAGGCGTCGCGCAATGCGCGCCGGCCGGCGAGCAGCGACTCGCGCCGCTGCTCGGTCGGCACCAGGACGGCGCTCATCTCACTGCGGGCGGGGAGGCGCCGGCGGCGTGCCGGCAGAGGTGGTCAGCACCTCGTAGCCCGACTGCGTGACCAGCACGGTGTGTTCCCACTGGGCCGACAGGCTGTGGTCCTTGGTGACAATGGTCCAGCCATCGGCCAGTTCGCGGATGCCGGCCTTGCCGGCGTTGATCATCGGCTCGACCGTAAAGGTCATGCCGGCTTCCAGGCGCAGGCCCGTACCCGGCTTGCCGTAATGCAGGACTTGCGGATCCTCGTGGAATTTGCGGCCGATGCCGTGGCCGCAGAACTCGCGCACCACCGAGTAGCCGTGGCTTTCGGCATGCGCCTGGATGGCCGCGCCGAGATCGCCCAGCTGGGCACCGGCGCGCACCTGCTCGATGCCGCGCCACATGCACTCGTAGGTGACTTCCGCCAGGCGCCGCGCCTGTATGCTCGGTTCGCCCACGTAGTACATGCGGCTGCTGTCGCCGTGGAAGCCGTCCTTGATCACCGTGACGTCGATGTTCAGGATGTCGCCGGGCTTGAGCACGCGCTCGCCGGGTATGCCGTGGCAGACCTGGTGGTTCACCGAGGTGCAGATGGACTTCGGGTAGGGTTTGTACCCCGGCGGGGCATAGTTGAGCGGCGCCGGCGTGGTGCCCTGCACCCGGACCATGTAGTCGTGGCACAAGTCGTTCAACTTCCCCGTCGTCACACCCGGCTTGACGAAAGGGGCAACGTAGTCGAGGACCTCCGCCGCAAGGCGACCGGCGAACCGCATCTTGGCGATGTCTTCGGGAGATTTCAGCGCGACCGGCATGGGCTCGAAAAGGCTGATTATGCTAGAATTTTGGGCTGGGCTGCGTGTGGTTCAACAGCATGGCAGGCCAAATTTCCCGCCCCGGCCGGTTAGGGTGCCCGCAAGGGTTTTCGGTTGGACCGGGGCGGCAGACATCAACCCTAAGGAGTGAATAGTGTCGGCAACCATGCGTGAAATGCTAGAGGCCGGGGTCCATTTCGGACACCAAACCCGGTACTGGAACCCGAAGATGGCGCCGTACATCTTCGGCCACCGCAACAAGATCCACATCATCAACCTGGAAAAGACCCTGGCCATGTACCAGGAGGCGCTGAAGTACGTGCGCCAGCTGGCGGCCAACCGGGGCAGCATCCTGTTCGTGGGCACCAAGCGCCAGGCGCGGGAGATCCTTCGCGAAGAGGCCATGCGCTGCTCGATGCCGTTCGTCGACCATCGCTGGCTCGGCGGCATGCTGACGAACTTCAAGACCGTCAAGCAGTCCATCAAGCGGCTCAAGGAGATGGAGCAGATGGCGCAGGACGGCACCTTCGAGAACATGGTGAAGAAGGAGGCGCTGGGGCTGCAGCGCGAACTGACCAAGCTGCAGCGCTCGCTGGGCGGCATCAAGGATCTCAACGGACTGCCCGATGCCCTGTTCATCATCGACGTCGGCTACCAGAAGGGCGCGGTGGCCGAAGCCACCAAGCTGGGCATCCCGGTGGTCGGCGTGGTCGACACCAACCACACGCCGGAAGGCATCAGTTACGTGATTCCGGGCAACGACGACTCGAGCAGGGCGATCCGCCTGTATGCGCGCGGCATGGCCGATGCCGTGCTGGAGGGCCGTTCGCAGTCGGTCGAGGAAGTCGCCGCGGCTTCGCGCGACGAATTCGTCGAAGTGGAAGAAGAGCGCGGCGCTTGAACGGGCGCGTCCGGCAGAATGGAAAAGGGGCCCCGGGCCCCTTTTTTTGGACCTGAGGAGCAAGGCGGAAATGGCGCAAATCAGTGCAAGCCTGGTCAAGGAGCTGCGCGAGCTGACCGGGCTCGGGATGATGGAATGCAAGAAGGCGCTGGCCGAGGCCGGCGGCGACCTGAAGAAGGCCGAGGAACTGCTGCGCATCAAGAGCGGCGCCAAGGCGAGCAAGGCCGCCGGGCGCATCGCCGCCGAGGGCGTGATTGGCGCCTGGCTGTCCGCCGACGCGAAGCTGGGCGGGCTGGTGGAAGTGAACTGCGAGACGGACTTCGTGGCGAAGAACGAGGACTTCATCGCCTTCGCGCGGGAGTTGGCGGAGGCGGTCGCCAAGACCAACCCGGCGGAGGTGCAGGGTCTGGCGGGCTTCGAGGCGCGCCGGCAGGCGCTGGTGCAGAAGATCGGCGAGAACATCTCGATCCGGCGCTTCGCGCGCCTGCAGGCGCGAGGACGGTTGGCCCTGTACACGCACGGGGTGAAGATCGGCGTGCTGGTGGACCTGGAAGGCCCCGACGAACTGGCCAAGGACCTCGCCATGCACATCGCCTTCGCCAAGCCGCAGTACCTGTCGAAGGCGGAAGTTCCCGCCGATGTGGTGACGCGCGAGCGCGACATCGCCGCGGCACGCGCCGAGGAGTCCGGCAAGCCCCCGGAGATCGTCGCCAAGATGGTCGAGGGCGGCGTCAACAAGTTCCTCAACGACATCACGCTGCTCGGACAGCCCTTCGTCAAGGATGACAAGCTCTCCGTGGAGAAACTGCTGGCGGCGAAGAAGGCGAAGCTGCTTGGCTACCGCTTCCTGGTGGTGGGGGAAGGCATCGAGAAGAAGAGCAGCGACTTCGCCGCCGAGGTGATGGCCACGGCGGGGGCCGGGCGCTAGATGGGCACCATGAAGCCGCGCGAGGCCGTCGCCGCCGCGAAATACAAGCGCATCATGCTCAAGCTCTCCGGCGAGGCGCTGATGGGCGAGGACGCCTACGGCATCAACCGGCCCACCATCGAGGCGATCGTCGAGGAGATCGCGGCGGTGGTGCGCCTGCCGGTCGAGGTCGGCGTGGTGATCGGCGGCGGCAACATCTTCCGCGGCGTGGCGCCGGGCGCCGCCGGCATGGACCGCGCCACCGCGGACTACATGGGCATGCTGGCCACGGTGATGAACGCGCTGGCGCTGCAGGACGCGATGCGCCGCGCGGGGCTGGACTGCCGAGTGCAGTCGGCCCTCAGGATCGAGCAGGTGGTCGAGCCCTACATCCGCGGCAAGGCGATCCGCTACCTCGAAGAGGGCAAGGTGGTGGTGTTCGCCGCCGGCACCGGCAACCCGTTTTTCACCACCGATACCGCGGCCGCGCTGCGCGCCAGCGAGGTCGGCGCGGAAATCGTGCTCAAGGCCACCAAGGTCGACGGCGTGTACACCGCCGACCCGAGGAAGGATCCCGCCGCCCGGCGCTACGACAAGCTGACCTTCGACGAGGCCATCCAGCGCAACCTCAAGGTGATGGACGCGACCGCGCTCACGCTGTGCCGCGACCAGAAGCTGCCGGTGAACGTGTTCAGCATCTTCAAGCGCAACGCGCTGCTGCGGGTGGTGACCGGCGGGAACGAAGGCACGCTGGTGCAGGTCTGAAGGGGGACGACATGCTGGCCGAGCTCAGGAAGACGACCGAACAGAAGATGCACAAGAGCATCGAGGCGTTCAAGAACGACCTCGGCAAGGTCCGCACCGGCCGCGCGCACACCGGCATGCTGGACCACATCACGGTGGACTACTACGGCACGCCGGCGCCGCTCACGCAGGTGGCCAAGGTGATCCTGCTCGACGCGCGCACCATCGGCGTGTCGCCGTTCGAGAAGAAGATGATCCCGGTGGTCGAGAAGGCGATCCGCGAGTCCGACCTGGGCCTCAACCCGGCCACGGCGGGGGACACGATCCGGGTGCCGATGCCCTCGCTCACCGAGGAGCGGCGCAAGGAATTGATCAAGGTGGTGCGCCACGAGGCCGAGAATGCGCGCGTGGCGGTGCGCAACCTGCGGCGCGACGCCCTCCAGCACCTGAAGGAGGCTTTGAAGAACAAGGAAGTCTCCGAGAACGACGAGCGCCGTTCGCAGGACGAGGTGCAAAAGCTCACCGACCGCTCGATCGGCGAGATCGACAAGCTGCTGCAGCAAAAGGAAGCCGAGTTGATGGCGGTCTAGGGCGAGACGTGACGCACCAAAGTTCCACCGAGGAAATTCCCGCGCACGGCGATGTGCCCCGGCACGTCGCGGTGATCATGGACGGCAACGGCCGCTGGGCCAGGCGGCGGCGACTGCCGCGCATCGCGGGGCACAAGCGCGGCGTGGAAGCGGTGCGCGCGGTGGTGCAGGCCTGCGCCGAGCGCGGCGTGCGGTTCCTTACCCTGTTCGCGTTCAGCTCCGAGAACTGGCGGCGTCCGGCGGAGGAAGTCGCGCTGCTGATGCAGCTGTTCCGCGGCGCGCTGACCAGCGAAGTGGAGAAGCTGCACCGCAACGGCATCCGCCTGCGCGTGGTCGGCAACCTGCAGCGCTTCGATCCCCGCATGCGCTCCCTGATCGAGCAGGGCGAGCGGCTGACCGCCGCCAATACCGGGCTGACCCTGACCATCGCGGCCAACTATGGCGGCCGCTGGGACATCCTGCAGGCGCTCGGGCGCCTGGCGCGCGCGCATCCGGACGCGCTGCAGGGGGAAATCGACGAGTCGCGCCTGGCGCCCTTCCTGTCGATGAGCTACGCGCCCGAGCCCGACCTGTTCATCCGCACCGGCGGCGAGCAGCGCGTCAGCAACTTCCTGCTGTGGCAGCTCGCCTACAGCGAGTTCTACTTCACCGACACCTTGTGGCCGGACTTCGACGCCGCGGCGCTCGACGCGGCGATCGCCTCCTATGCGCGCCGCGAGCGCCGCTTCGGGCGCACCAGCGAGCAGCTGGAGCAGGCGAACCGCGCCGAGGTCGCCTGAGCCATTGCCGCTCCGCGCGCTCACCGCAGCGGTGTTGCTGTCCGCGTTCCTGGCCGCGCTGTTGCTGCTCGACAGGGTTTGGTTCGCGATCCTCGTCGGCGCGGTGATCGCCGCCGGCGCGCACGAGTGGGCCGGGCTGGCGCGCCTGCCGGCGGCGGCCGCGCAGGTCTACGCGGTCGCGGCCGCCGCCCTGTACGCCGCGCTGGCCTGGACCTGGCGCCCGCTTGCAGTCGCCGACGGCCCGGAACGCCTGCTGCTCGCCGCCGCCGGCCTGTTCTGGCTGATCCTGGTGCCGCTGTGGCTGTGGCGCAAGCTGCAACCGCCGCGCGCGTGGCTGGCACTCGCGGGCTTCGCGGTCCTGATCCCGACCGGGCTCGCCGCGCTGGCCCTGCCGGCGGACCGGCTGCTGCTCGCGCTGGGCCTGGTCTGGATCGCCGACACCGCCGCCTATCTGGCGGGACGCGCCTTCGGCAAGCACAAGCTCGCGCCTAGCATCAGCCCGGGCAAGACCTGGGAAGGCGTGGCCGGGGCTGCCGTCGCGACGCTCATCTACGCTATCATCTGTGCACTGCCGGGCGCGCCGCTTGGCGCTTACGTGCAGGGGGCGGGGTGGATGGCCTACCTGGCCGCGGTCACGCTGTTGTGCGCGGTGAGCATTGCCGGCGACCTGTTCGAGTCCGCGATCAAGCGGCAGGCGGGCGCGAAGGATAGCGGGGCGCTGCTGCCCGGCCACGGCGGGGTTCTGGACCGCATCGACAGCGTCGCCTCGACCTTGCCGATCGCCGCCTTGCTGTTCCAATGGATGGCTGCGAACTGAACCTAGATCTGCAACCGCAGCGCGCTTCGCGACCGTTGGCGCTCGTGCTGCTCGGGGCGACCGGGTCGATAGGCGCCAACACGCTCGACGTGGTGGCGCGCCACCCCGGACGCTATCGTGTGGACACGCTGACCGCGAACAGTTCGGCGGAGCGCCTGCTCGAACTCGCGCTCCGTCACCGGGCCCGCCGCGCCGTGCTCTCCGGCGTGCCCGAGGACGCGACCCTGCGGCGCCGTTTCCGGGAGGCCGGCTGCGAACTCCTGTTCGGCGCGCGCGCGCTCGAGCAGGCGGCGGCGGCGCCGGAATGCGACGTGGTGACGGCCGCGATCGTCGGCGCGGCGGGGCTGCCCGCCACGCTTGCCGCCGCCCGCGCCGGCAAGCGCCTGCTGCTCGCCAACAAGGAGGCCCTGGTGATGTCGGGGCCGCTGTTCATGCGCGCGGTGCGCGATGCCGGCGCGGTCCTGCTGCCGATCGACAGCGAGCACAACGCGGTGTTCCAGTGCCTGCCGAACGACGGCGGGCGCGCCAGCCTGCGCGGCGTGCGCAGGATCCTGCTCACCGCCTCCGGCGGTCCGTTTCGCGCCACTCCGCTCGAGCGCCTGGCGCAGGCAACGCCGCAGGAGGCCTGCGCGCACCCGAACTGGGTGATGGGCCGCAAGATCTCGGTGGATTCCGCGACCATGATGAACAAGGGCCTGGAAGTGATCGAGGCGCACTGGCTGTTCGGACTGGAGCCGGCGCGCATAGAAGTCGTGATCCATGCGCAGAGCATCGTGCACTCCCTGGTCGAATACCTGGACGGGTCGATGATCGCCCAGCTGTCCAATCCGGACATGCGGGTGCCGATCGCGCACGCGCTGGGCTTTCCGGACCGCATCGACTCCGGCGGCCGCGCGCTCGACCTCGGGGCGATTGGCAACTTGTCGTTCGAGCGGCCCGATGACGCCCGCTTCCCCTGCCTGGGACTTGCCTATGCGGCGCTGCGAGCCGGGGGAACGGCGCCTGCCATCCTGAACGCCGCGAACGAGGTGGCCGTGGATGCGTTCCTCGGCGGCCGGCTGCGCTTCACCGCGATCGCCCAGGTGATCGGCGACACGCTCGAGCGCGTCGCCGGCGGCCCGGCCGCGGAGCTCGATGCGGTGCTCGACGCAGACGCCCGCGCGCGCCGCGCCGCCGGTGCGTGCGTGGCGCGGCTGATGGGGCAGGCCGCATGACGCTGCTGCACACGGCGGCCGCCTTCGTCGTCGCACTCGCGGTGCTGATCGTCGTGCACGAGTACGGCCATTACCTCGCCGCGCGCTTGTGCAACGTCAAGGTCCTGCGCTTTTCGGTCGGCTTCGGGCGCCCGCTGGCCAGCTGGCGGCGCGGACCGGACCGCACCGAGTGGGTCATCGCGGCGATTCCATTCGGCGGCTACGTGAAGATGCTCGACGAGCGCGAGGCGCCGGTGGCGCCCGCAGAGCAGGCGCGCGCCTTCAACCGCCAGGGCGTCGGCAAGCGGCTGCTCATCGTGGTGGCCGGCCCGGTGTTCAATTTCCTGTTCGCCATCGCGGTGTATTCGGGACTATTCATGCATGGGCTGCCGGAAGCGCGCCCGATCGTGGCCGAGCCGCAGGCGGCGACGCTGGCGCAGGCAGCCGGATTCCATGGCGGGGACACCGTGCGCGCCGTCGACGGGGAACCCGTCGCCACCTGGCAGGACCTGCGCTGGCGCGTGCTGCAGGCAGCGCTGCAGCGCCAGCAGGTCAGCATCGAAGTCATCGACACCCGCGACCGCATCTCGGTGTTGGCCCTCGACCTGAGCGCCTTCCCCTCGGAGGACGTGGAAAGCGACGTGATGGAGCGCCTCGGTTTGCGCCTGTTCCGTCCCACGCTGCCCCCGGTGCTGGGCCAGGTGATCGCCGGCAGCGCCGCGGAACGAGCCGGCCTGGCGGCGGGCGACCGCGTCACGCAGGTCGACGGCCGTCCGCTCGGCACCTGGGACGAACTGGTGCAGGTGGTGCGCCAGCGGCCGGAGCGCGTCCTGCAGTTCACCGTGGAGCGGCGCGGCGCCGTGCTCAGCGTACCGGTCACGCCGGAGGCGGTCATCGTGTCCGGCGCGCGCATCGGCAGGATTGGCGCTGCGCCGGACCTGCCGCCGGACCACGCCGGGCGCATCTTCGTCCAGGTGCGCTACGGCCCGCTCGAGAGCGTCACCAAGGCCATCGCCAAGACCTGGGACATTTCGGTCTTCAGCCTGAAGATGCTGGGCAAGATGCTGCTGGGCGAAGTGTCCTGGAAGCATCTGTCGGGGCCGGTGACGATTGCCGACTTCGCCGGGCAGTCGGCACAGCTCGGCTGGATTCCCTACCTCACGTTCCTCGCGCTGATCAGTATCAGCCTGGGCGTGCTCAACCTGCTGCCGATCCCGCCGCTGGATGGCGGCCTGCTGCTCTACTACACGATCGAGGTGCTCAAGGGGAGCCCTGCGTCGGAGCGCGCCATGGAGTTGGGCCAGCGGGTGGGCATCGCTCTGTTGCTGGTGCTGATGGCGTTCGCCTTCTTCAACGACCTGAACCGCCTGTTCGCCGGCTGATCCTGGGGATGCATTGATGCGCAAGCGCTTTCTGGTGGCGCTCGCCTGCGCGTGGCTGGGCGCGGCGGGCGCGGCCCTGGCGCAGTCCTTGGCCCCGTTCGTGGTGAAGGACATCCGCGTGGAGGGGGTGCAGCGCACCGAGCCCGGGACCATATTCAGCTATCTCACGGTCAAGGTCGGCGACACGCTGACCGAGGAGAAGGCGCAGCAGGCCCTGCGCGCGCTGTATGCCACCGGCTTCTTCAAGGATGTGCGCCTGGAGGCGGACAACGGCGTGCTGGTGGTGCTGGTCGAGGAGCGTCCGGCGGTGGCACAGATCGATTTCTCCGGCGTCAGCGAGTTCCAGCCGGAAGTGCTCAAGCGCGTGTTGCGCGACCAGGGCCTGGGTGAAGGACGCACTTTCGATCGTTCCGTGCTGGAGGCCGCAGAGCAGGAACTCAAGCGGCAATACCTGACGCGCGGCAAGTACGCCGCGCAGGTGCAGACCACCGTCACCCCCCTGGAGCGCAACCGCGTGGCGATCAGCTTCGCGGTGACCGAGGGGGAGGTCGCCAAGATCAAGTCGATCAACATCGTGGGCGCAAGCGCGTTTGCCGAGAAGGACCTGCTCGAGCTGTTCACCCTGCGCACCGCCGGCTGGCTGACCTGGTACACGAAGCTGGACCAGTACTCGCGCCAGCGCCTGACCGGCGACCTCGAGTCGCTGCGCTCGTACTACCAGAACCAGGGCTATCTGGACTTCAACATCGAGTCGACCCAGGTTTCCATCACGCCGGACCGCAAGGACATCTACATCACGGTGAACGTCAGCGAGGGCGGCAAGTACACCGTGTCCGACGTGCAGCTCGCGGGCCAGACCCTGGTGCCGCGCGAGGAACTGGAAAAGCTGATCAAGCTCAAGGCGGGCGACGTGTTCTCGCGCCAGAAGCTCGTGGAAACCACCAAGGCGATCAGCGACCGGCTCGGCAACGACGGCTATGCCTTTGCCAACGCCAACGCGGTACCGCAGATCGACCGGGACAAGCGCACGGTCGCCTTCACGATCCTGGTCGACCCGGGACGGCGGGTGTACGTGCGCCGCATCAATGTCACCGGCAACACCAAGACGCGCGACGAAGTGGTGCGGCGCGAGATGCGCCAGCTCGAGGGCGCATTCTACGACTCCTCCAAGATCCAGCTTTCCAAGCGGCGCATCGACCGCACGCAGTACTTCAAGGACGTGAACGTCGAGACCGTGCCGATCGAGGGCTTCCCCGATCAGGTGGACGTCAATTACAGCGTGGAGGAAAGGCCCACCGGGGCGCTGCTGTTCGGCGTGGGCTTTTCCACCGTCGACAAAGTGATCCTGTCGGGCTCGATCACGCAGGCCAACGCCTTCGGCAACGGCAAGTTCCTGTCCCTGGAAGTCAACAGCGGCTCGGTCAACAAGCTCTACTCGCTGTCCTACCTGGATCCCTACTACACCGTAAACGGGGTGAGCCGCGGCTTCGACGTGTACCGGCGCGACGTCGACGCGTCCTCGCTGGCCATCGGCGCCTACAAGACGCAGACCCAGGGCGGCGGCGTCAAGTTCGGCTACCCGCTGTCGGAGCGCGATTCGCTCAGCTTCGGCCTGAACGCCGAGCACGTGCGGCTGGATACCTTCAGCAACAGCCCCTTCGCGTACCAGGACTTCGTCGCCAATTTCGGCAACCTGTACACCTACGGCACGGTGAGCGGCGGGTGGACGCGCGACAGCCGCAACAGCCTGATCATGACCACCGAGGGCGGGTACCGGCGCGTGTCCGCGGAGCTGGCCGGCGGCGACCTGGAGTTCTACCGCCTCGGCTACGCCCAGCAGTACTACCTGCCGCTCGGCACCCGGTACACGCTGTCCTTCAGCGGCGACCTGGGCTACGCCGCCGGCCTGAGCGGCAAGCCGCTGCCGTTCTTCAAGAATTACTACGCCGGCGGTCCCGGCACGGTGCGCGGCTACCGGCCGTACTCGCTGGGGCCGAAGGACCCCGTCGGCAATTCCCTCGGCGGCAACCGGCGCATCACCGGCAGCGTCGAGCTGCTGTTCCCGGTTCCCGGCGCCGAGCAGGACAAGTCGCTGCGCCTCGCCCTGTTCATCGACGGCGGGCAGGTCTACGGCCAGGGCGAGAGACTCTCGCTGTCGGAGTTGCGCTTCGCCGCCGGCATCGGGCTGTCGTGGCTCTCGCCCTTCGGCCCGCTGCGCCTGTCGTTCGCCAATCCCCTGAACGCGCGCGCGGGAGTCGACAATGCGCAGAGGTTACAATTGAACTTTGGCACCGGGTTCTGAACCCCACGCACCGCTCCATGCAGACCTTCCTCATTGCCCTGAGCGCCGCCGCCTTGCTGGCGCTGCACGCGCCGGACGCAGCCGCGCAGCTGGAAGGAAAGATCGGCTTCGTCAATACCGAGCGCATCCTGCGCGATGCCGCGCCCGCGGTGCGCGCGCAAAGGAAGATCGAGGCGGAGTTTTCCAAGCGCGACCAGGAACTGGCGCGCATCGCCGAGCAGCTCAAGCGCATGCAAGACGAACTGGACAAGCAGGGCGTGACGATGCCGGAAAGCCAGCGCCGCACCAAAGAGCGCGAAATCGGCGAGATGAGCCGGGACTTCCAGCGCCGCCAGCGAGAATTCCGCGAGGACCTGAACCAGCGCCGCAACGAGGAGCTGGCGCAGGTCATCGAGATGTCCCGCCGCGTCATCCAGCAGATCGCGGAGCAGGAGAAGTTCGACATCATCTTCCAGGACGCCATCTACGCGAGCCCGCGCATCGACATCACCGAGCGCGTGATCAAGGCGCTGGACGCCAAGCCCGCCGCGCGATGACATGCCGGGCCCGCTCACACTCGGCGAGATCGCTGCCCGGCTCGGCGGGCGCCTCGTCGGCGACGCCGGCATCCTGATCGAGCAGGTCGGCTCGCTGGAGCAGGCCGGCCCGCGCCAGATCGCGTTCTACTCCGGCCCGCGCTATCGCGCGCAGCTCGCGGCGACGCGCGCGGGCGCCGTGGTCCTGCCGCCCGCCGCCGCGCAGCAGTGCAAGCGGCCGCGCATCGTCAGCGACAATCCCTACGCGTATTTCGCGCGCGTCTCCCGGCTGTTGAACCCCCAGCCGGTGCCGGTGCCGGGGGTGGATGCGAGCGCGCAGGTGGCGTCGGGCGCGCGCGTCGCCCCCAGCGCCAGGGTGGAGGCAGGCGCCGTGATCGGCGCGGGGGCCCAGATCGGCGAGCGCGCCTGGGTGGGCGCCGGCTGCACCCTCGGCGAAGAGGTGGCGATCGGCGAGGACAGCCGCCTGTACCCATCGGTGACCATCTACGCGGGCTGCCGCCTGGGCGAGCGCGTCATCGTGCATGCGGGCGCCGTGATCGGCGCGGACGGATTCGGCATGGCCAACGAGGAAGGCCGCTGGGTCAAGCTGCCGCATATCGGCAGGGTGCTGATCGGCAACGACGTCGAGGTCGGCGCCAACACGACGATCGACCGCGGCACCGTGGACGACACGGTGATCGAGGAGGGCGTCAAACTCGACAACCAGATCCAGATCGGGCACAACTGCCGCATCGGCGCGCACACGGCGATGGCCGGGTGCGTCGGGGTGGCCGGCAGCGCGGTGATCGGCCGGCACTGCACGGTGGGCGGCGCCGCCGTGATCCTCGGACACCTGAGCCTGTGCGACGGCGTGCACGTGTCCGCCGGCACGGTCATCTCCCGCTCGATCCGCAAGCCGGGCACCTACACGGGCATGTACCCGTTCGACGACAATGCCTCCTGGGCGCGCAATACCGCCTTGGTGCGGCACCTGGCGGAACTCGCCGACCGGGTCGGCGCGCTGGAGAAGCCCAGGCGCAAAAAGAGGAAGCCTCGCGATGGCTGAAATGGACATCACCCAGGTGCTGGCGCACCTGCCGCAGCGCTACCCGTTCCTGATGATCGACCGGGTGCTCGAGTGCGAGCCGGGCAAGCGCATCCTCGCCCTGAAGAACGTGTCGGCCAACGAACCGCATTTCACCGGCCATTTCCCGGGCCGGCCCATCATGCCCGGCGTGCTGATCCTGGAAGCGATGGCGCAGGCCGGCTGCATCCTGGCGTTGCGCACCCACGGTGTCGCGGCCGACGCCAAGACGGCGTATTACTACGCCGGCATCGATGGGGCGCGCTTCAAGCGGCCCGTGGTGCCGGGCGACCAGCTGGAACTCGAAGTGCATATCCTCGCGCACAAGCGCGGCATCTGGAAATTCTCCTGCGTCGCCCGCGTGGCCGGCGCCGTGGTCACCGAAGCGGAAATCCTGTGCACCGAGCGCCTCCTGGAGCGGGAGTGAGCGCGGGGCAGGTGCACGCCACGGCCATCGTCCACCCTGGCGCGCAGCTCGGCCCCGGGGTGAACATCGGCGCCTACTCGATCATCGGCGAGCACGTGGTGCTCGGCGAGGGCACCTGGATAGGCCCGCACGTGGTGCTCGAGGGCCACACGCGCCTGGGGCGCAACAACCGCGTCTACCAGTTTGCCTCCGTCGGCGCGCCGCCGCAGGACAAGAAGTACGCGGGCGAGCCGACCGTGGTGGAAATCGGCGACGGCAACACCATCCGCGAGGGCGTCACCATCAATCGCGGCACCGCGGAGGATAGCGGCGTCACCCGCATCGGCAACGACAACTGGCTGATGGGCAGCGTGCACATCGCGCACGACTGCGACGTCGGCAGCAACACCATCATGGCCAACTACACGGGCCTCGCCGGGCACGTACAGGTCGGCGACTGGGCGATCCTCGGCGGCGCCACGGTGGTGCACCAATGGGTCAACATCGGCGCGCACAGCTTCACTTCGATGGGCACCTACCTGGCGCAGGACCTGCCGCCTTACGTGATGGCTGCGGGCAACATGGGCAAGCCCTTCGGCGTCAACAGCGAGGGCTTGCGCCGTCGCGGCTTCGCAGCGCAGGCCATCACCAGCATCAAGCAGGCCTATCGCACGCTCTACCGCTCCGGCCTGGGGCTGGAGGAAGCCAAACGCCAGTTGGCGGCTCTCGCGGCGTCGTGCCCGGAGGTCGGGCTGATGCTCGAATTCCTCGAGCGCTCCAAGCGCGGATTCATCCGCTAGCGCCGTGGGAGCGCAAGAGCCCCGCATCGCCATGGTGGCCGGCGAGGCTTCCGGCGACCAGCTGGGCGCGCACCTGATCGCGGCCCTGAAAGCGCGGCGGCCCGCGTTGCGCTTCGACGGCATCGGCGGCCCGCGCATGGCGGCGCAAGGCTTCGACGCCCGGGTCCCGATGGAGCAGCTGGCGGTCCGCGGCTATACCGAGGCCCTGCGCCACTATCGCCGCATCACGCGCATCCGCCGCACCCTGGGCGATGCGCTGCTCGAAGAGCGCCCGGGCCTGTTCATCGGCGTGGACGCCTCCGACTTCAATCTCGCCCTGGAGCGGCGTCTGAAGGACGCCGGCATCCCCGCCGTGCACTACGTGAGCCCTTCGGTCTGGGCCTGGCGCGGCTGGCGCGTGAAGCGGGTGGCGCGCTCGGCGACCCACCTGCTGGCGATGTTTCCTTTCGAGCCCGCGCTGTACGAGCGTACCGGCCTGCCCGTCACCTACGTGGGGCATCCGCTCGCGGATCTGATCCCGCTCCAGGTAAACAAGGCCGAGGTACGGGCCCAACTGCGCCTGCCGTCGCGCAAGCTCATCGTGGCCCTGCTGCCGGGCAGCAGGCTGTCGGAGCTGGAATACATGGCCGCCGCCTTCGTGCTCGCCGCGCACCGGCTGCGCCAGGACATACCCGAAGTGCACTTCGTCGCCCCGATGGCCTCGCGCCAGACGCGCGACCTGTTCGAGGCCACGGTGCACACCCAACAGCGCACCGACCTGCCGTTGACGCTGCTGTTCGGCCATTCGCACGAAGCGCTCGCCGCGGCGGATCTGGCGCTGGTGGCGAGCGGCACCGCGACCTTGGAAGCGGCGTTGTTCAAGACTCCGATGGTGATCGCCTACCGCCAGTCGCCGCTCAGCTGGGCCTTGCAGCGCCGGATGATGTACCTGCCCTATGTGGGCATGCCCAACATCCTTGCCGGCGCACCGCTGGTGCCGGAACTGCTCCAGGGCCGGGCGACGCCCGCCGCGCTGGCTGCGGCCCTGCTGGAACTGTTGCGCGATTCCGCCGCGCAGCGCCGCCAGGTGGAAAAATTCCACGAATTCCACCTGCTGCTGAGGCAGAACACCGCGCACAAGGCCGCCGAAGCCGTGCTGCAGGTGCTCGACGCCGGCCGTGCCTGAGCCCTCGCGCCTGATCTGCGGGGTCGACGAGGCCGGCCGCGGACCGATCGCCGGGCCGGTGGTGGCCGCCGCCGTGATCCTCGACCCGCGGCGGCCGATCCCCGGGCTGAAGGATTCCAAGCTGCTGGCGCCGAGGCGGCGCGAGGCGCTCGCCATCGCCATCCGCCAGGACGCGCGCGCTTGGGCGGTGGCGAGCGCGACGGTGGAGGAGATCGACCGGCTCAACATCCTGCAAGCCACGCTGCTGGCGATGCGTCGCGCGGTGGAACGGCTCGAAGTGGATCCCGACGAAGCCTGGATCGACGGGGACCACTGCCCGCGGCTCGCCTGCAAGGCGCGTGCGGTGATCGGCGGCGATCGCAGCGTGCCGCAGATCTCCGCGGCGTCGATCCTGGCCAAGACGGCGCGCGACGCGGAGATGCTGCGCCTGCATGGGCGGTATCCGCACTATCGCCTGGACCGGCACAAGGGTTATCCGACCCCGGAGCACCTGGCCTTGATGGCGCAGCACGGGGTCTGCGAAATCCATCGCCGCTCGTTCGCGCCCGTGCGGCGCTTGATCGACGCATGAGCGTCCTGCGCTCGCGCGACAATCCCCGCGTGCGGCGCTGGCACGCGCTCGCGCACGACGGCCGCGCGCGCAAGTCGGAGCGCAGCGCACTGATCGAAGGCGCTCATCTGCTGGCGGCCTATCTCGATTCCGGCCGCAAGCCGCTGTCCGTGCTGGTCAGCGAGTCCGGCAGGACGCGGCCGGAAATCTCCGCCCTGGTGCAGCGCGCCGGTGTCGCGCCGGTCACGCTGCCGGATGCGTTGTTCAAATGGCTGGCGGATGCGAGCAGCCCGGCAGGGCTGGCCGCGGAAATCGCGATCCCTGCGGCCGCCGCCCCGGCGGCGGGGGATTCGGCGTTCCTCGAGCGCATCCAGGATGCAGGCAACGTCGGTGCCATCCTGCGCAGCGCCGCCGCGTTCGGTCTGCGCCACGTGGTGCTGTCGCAGGGCTGCGCCGACCCCTGGTCACCCAAGGTGCTGCGCGCCGCCATGGGCGGACACTTCTCCCTCGCCGTCACCGAAGTGGAGGACCTTGCTTCCGCCCTCGACAGTTTTGCCGGAACGACGGTATGCACCATAGTGCAAGGCGGTCGCCCGCTCGGCGAACTGGAATTGCGCGGCGACATCGGCTGGATCTTCGGCGCCGAGGGGCGGGGCGTCAGCGCAGGCACTGCCGCCCTGGCAAAGCTCCGCGCCACGATACCGCTCGCCCCGGGGGCCGAATCGCTGAACGTCGCCGCCGCCGCCGCCGTCTGCTTCTACGAGCGCTCGCGCCGCCTCAGTACACGTGGCGCTCGATCTTGAGCTCGCGCAGGATGGTAGTGGCGATTTCCTCGATCGACTTGGCGGTGGAATTGAGCCAGCGGATGCCTTCGCGGCGCATCAGCTTCTCCGCCTGCGCGACCTCGAAGCGGCAGTTCTCCAGGTCGGCATACTTGCTGTCGGGCCGGCGCTCCTGGCGGATCTCCCGCAGGCGCTCGGGGGTGATGCTGAGTCCGTACAGGCGCGCCTTGTGCGGGAGCAGGGCGGGGGGCAGCTGCCTGCGCGCGAAATCCTCCGGGATCAGGGGATAGTTCGCCGCCTTGAGGCCGAACTGCAGCGCCAGATACAGGCTGGTCGGCGTCTTGCCGCTGCGCGAAACGCCCACCAGGATGACGTCGGCCTGCTCGAGCTCGCGGTGCGACGCGCCGTCATCGTGCGCCATCGCGAAATTGATGGCCTCGATGCGTTGCGCATATTCCCGCTTGTCGAACGTGCTGTGGGAGCGTCCGATGGTGTGGCTGGACTTGACCCCCAGGCCGGCCTCGAGCGGATCGATGAAGGTCTCAAAGAAGTCGACGAATAGCGCATTGGCCTTGCGCACCACGGCGCGCAAGTCGCCGTTGACGAGGGTGGAGAACACGATGGGCTGGCCGTTGCCCCGCCCGCCCTCGGCCTCGATGCGCGCCCGGCAGTCCTCGGCCTTGTCCAGCGCGTTGATGAACGGCAGGGTCACCTGGTCGAATTCCAGCCCCTCGAACTGCGTCAGCAGGCTGTTGCCCAGCATTTGCGCCGTGATGCCGGTGCCGTCGGACACGAAGAACACGGTGCGGCGCTGCGACATGGCGGATAAAATATCAGGGAATGAACGTCGCGTGGCTCAAAGATCTCCGCATGTCCGACCTGCCGCAGGTCGGCGGCAAGAACGCCTCGCTGGGCGAGATGATCGGCGGCCTGTCGGCGGCCGGCATCCGCGTGCCCGGCGGCTTCGCCACCACCGCCGATGCCTACCGCGAATTCCTGCGCTCGGGCGGACTCACGGAGCGCATCGCCCGGCGCATCGAGGCGCTGCCGCCGGGTGACGTGGAGGCCTTGGCCCGTTGCGGCGCCGAAATTCGCGGCTGGATCGCAGCGGCGCCATTTCCGGCAAAAATTGAACAAGATATAAGATATTATTATCAACAACTTATAGAATCTTCCTCATCTGGACTCTCGTTCGCGGTCAGGTCATCGGCGACGGCCGAAGACCTGCCGGACGCGTCCTTCGCCGGCCAGCAGGAGACGTTCCTCAACATCCGCGGGGCAGACCAGGTGCTGGAGGCGATCCGCCAAGTCTTCGCCTCGCTGTACAACGATCGCGCCATCTCCTACCGGGCGCACCACGGCTTTGCGCATGGCGAGGTCGCCCTGTCGGCGGCCGTGCAGCAAATGGTGCGCAGCGACCTCGGCGCCAGCGGCGTGATGTTCACGCTCGACACGGAATCCGGGTTTCGCGACGTGGTCTTCATCACCTCGTCCTACGGCCTGGGCGAGATGGTGGTGCAGGGCGCGGTCAATCCGGACGAGTTCTACGTGCACAAGCCCATGCTGGAGCGCGGGCGGCCGGCGGTGATCCGCCGGCGCCTGGGCACCAAGCTGCAGAAGATGCAGTTCGGTGACATCGCGAGCGCCGGGCGCTCGGTGCGCACGGTCGACGTGCCGCTGGAGGAGCGCCATCGCTTCTCGCTCGGCGACGAGCAGGTGCTCGAGTTGGCGCGCGCCGCGCTCGCGATCGAGAAACACTACGGCCGGCCGATGGACATCGAATGGGCCAAGGACGGCGCCGACGGCAGGATCTACGTCCTGCAGGCGCGCCCGGAGACCGTGAAATCGCGCGCACGCCCCGAAGCGGAGGAGAATTTCCGCCTGAAGGGCCGCAGCCGCGTGCTGGCCACCGGCCGCGCGATCGGCCACAAGATCGGCGCCGGCACGGTGCGCGTGGTGGCGGGCGCCGGGCAGATGTCGAGCGTGAAGAAAGGCGACGTGCTGGTGACCGACATGACCGATCCCAACTGGGAGCCGGTGATGAAGCTGGCGGCCGCCATCGTCACCAACCGCGGTGGCCGCACCTGCCATGCCGCAATCATCGCGCGCGAGCTCGGCATCCCGGCGGTGGTCGGCTGCGGCGACGCCACCACCGTGCTGCGCGACGCTCAGGCGGTCACGGTCTCCTGCGCCGAGGGCGACACCGGAAACGTCTACGAAGGCAGCGTGCCGTTCGAGGTGACCGCCACGCAGCACGGCGCGATGCCCGAGCTGCCGGTCAAGATCGCGATGAACGTCGGCAATCCGCAGCTGGCGTTCAACTTCGCCCAGCTGCCCAACGCCGGCGTCGGGCTGGCGCGGCTGGAATTCGTCATCAACAACGAGATCGGCGTGCACCCGCGCGCCTGCCTGGAATACCCGAACCTGCCGCCGGAACTGCGCGCCAAGGTCGAGGCCGCGGCGCGCGGCTACGCCGACCCGCGCAGCTTCTTTCGCGAAAAGCTGGTGGAGGGCGTGGCCACCATCGCCGCGGCGTTCTGGCCGAAGCCGGTGATCGTGCGCCTGTCGGATTTCAAGTCGAATGAATACCGCAAGCTGCTGGGCGGGGAGCGCTACGAGCCGGAGGAGGAGAATCCGATGCTCGGCTTTCGCGGCGCCTCGCGCTACCTGGCGGCGAGCTTCCGCGAGTGCTTCGAACTGGAGTGCGCGGCGCTGCGCAAGGTGCGCGGCGAGCTGGGCCTGCTCAACGTCGAACTGATGGTGCCGTTCGTGCGCACGGTGGCCGAGGCGCGCGGGGTCATCGAGCTGCTGGCGAAGAACGGCTTGCGGCGCGGCGAGAACGGGTTGCGGATCGTGATGATGTGCGAGCTGCCCTCGAACGCCCTCCTGGCCGAGGAATTCCTCGAGTATTTCGACGGCTTTTCCATCGGCTCCAACGACCTGACCCAGCTCACCCTGGGCCTGGACCGCGATTCCGGCCTGGTGGCCGAGGCATTCGACGAGCGCGACGCGGCGGTCAAGCGGCTGCTGTCGATGGCGATCCAGGCCTGCCGCAAGCAGGGCAAGTACGTCGGCATCTGCGGGCAGGGGCCCTCGGACCACCCGGATTTCGCGCGCTGGCTGATGGAGCAGGGCATCGGCAGCCTGTCGCTCAACCCGGACACGGTGGTCGCCACCTGGCTGGCGCTGGCGGAACCGCCGGCGCCGCAACGGCGCTCAGCGGCTGCGTAGCAGTTTCTGCTTGTCGCGCTGCCACTGCTTGTCGCGCTCGGCCGCCCGCTTGTCGTGCTTGAGCTTGCCGCGCGCGAGGCCGATTTCCAGCTTGATGCGCCCCTTGCTGAAATGCAGGTTGAGCGGGATCAGCGCATAGCCGCGCTGCTGCACCTTGCCGATCAGGCGCCGGATCTCCTCGGCGTGCAGCAGCAGCTTGCGCGTGCGGGCCGGGTCGGGGAGGTAGTGCGTGGAGACGGTGGCGAGCGGGGTGATGTTGCCGCCGATCAGCCACAGCTCCTCGCCCTTGATCAGCACGTAAGCGTCGGCAAGCTGCGCGCGCCCCGCGCGGATCGCCTTCACTTCCCAGCCTTCGAGGGCCACGCCGGCCTCGTAGCGCTCCTCGATGAAGTAGTCATGGAACGCCTTGCGGTTTTCGGCGATGGTCATGTGCGAAATCGGGCTCTGACCCCGATTTTCCCATGAAGCGCATCTCGCGCTCGGCAATCGTCGAGCATCCCGCCGCCGAGCTCTACGAGCTGGTGGAGCGCATCGAGGCGTACCCGGAGTTCCTCCCGTGGTGCCGCGCGGCGCGCGTCGGCGAACGCTGCCCCGGGCGCACCGTCGCCACGCTCGCCGTGGGGCTGAAAGGCGTGGGCTATGAGTTCACCACGGAAAACGCCAACCTGCCGCCGGAGGCGATCGAGCTAAAGCTGGTCGCAGGGCCGTTCCGGCACTTCGCCGCCCACTGGCGCTTTCATGCGCTGGGCGCCCGGGCAGCGCGCATCGAGTTCGCGATGGAATACGAGTTCGCCAGCCGCGTCGTGGCCGTGGCGCTGGCGCCGGTCTTCGCCGCGATCGCCGACAGCATGGTGGATGCCTTCAAGCGGCGCGCCGACGCAATCCATGGCCAAGCTGCGCGTTGAGGTGCTGCGGGCGCTGCCGGAGCGCCAGGGTTCCGCCGTCCTCGAGCTGGAGCCGGGGGCGACGGTGCGTTCGGCCCTGTTGGCGGCCGGCATGCCGCTCGACCAGGCCGTGGGCATCTACGGCCGCCGCGTGACGCTGGACGCGCGCCTCGCCGACGGCGACCGGGTGGAGATCTACCGGCCGCTGCGCCTGGATCCGAAGGAGGCGCGCCGCAGGCGCGCGCTCAGTCGCACCAGGAGCTGACCGCCTGGCGCGCCCGCGCGATCTCCGCGTCGCGCTGCGCATCGTCGATGTAGTAGCGTTCGCCGCTCGCGTTGGTGCGCGAGACGCGCTGCCCGCTCTCCAGCCCGGCGAGCGAATCCTTGGCGCGCGCGCAGTTGTACTGCTTGGCCTGGGCGTCGCGGCTGGCCTGTTCTTCCTTCTCGCGCGCCTTCTGCGCGTCCAGCTGGCGCTTGCGGAAATCCGCCTCCTGCTCCGCGGGGGTCAGCGGCCCCTTGTTCGCGTCCTTGGCAGCGGCATCGCTCGCAGCCGGCGGCGCGTAGGTCGAGGGCGCCTGCTGCAGCGTGGTGCCCTTGATGCCGGCCGGCGGCGGCGTGTCGCTGTAGCGCACGCGGCCGTCCTTGTCCACCCAGCGGTACATCTGCGCGGACGCGGCGGCGGCGAAGGCGAGCAGCAATCCGATGGCCAGCACTCGAAGCATGATCAGTTCCTCCTCTGCCTTCAACGCGCGAAAGCAGGATGCGTGGACGCGAGTATAATCTCGCTTTGCGTGAAAGGCTGATCATGCGCGTCATTCAGAAGGCGCTGACCTTCGACGATGTCCTCCTCCTTCCCGCCCACTCCCGCGTCCTGCCGCGCGAAGTTTCCCTGAAGACCCGCTTCACCCGCAAACTCGAGCTCAACATTCCGGTGGTGTCCGCCGCCATGGACACCGTCACCGAGGCGCGCCTGGCGATCGCGCTGGCGCAGGAGGGCGGGCTCGGGGTGATCCACAAGAACTTTTCTCCGGAACAGCAGGCGGCCGAAGTCGCCAAGGTGAAGCGCTTCGAGTCCGGCGTGCTGCGCGACCCGATGACCATCGGGCCGGAGATGACGGTGCGCGAGGTGATGGCGCTGCAGAAGCAGCACAGGATTTCCGGCTTCCCGGTGCTCAGGGCGGGCAAGGTGGTCGGCATCGTCACCAACCGCGACCTGCGCTTCGAGACCCGGCTCGACCAGCCGGTGAAGAACATCATGACTCCGCAGAAGGACCTGATCACGGTGCGCGAGGGCGCCAGCCGCGAACAGGCCAAGGAGCTGATGCACAAGCACCGCCTGGAGCGCGTGCTGGTGGTGGACGCCGAGTGGCGCCTGATGGGTCTGGTGACGGTGAAGGACATCCTGAAGGAAACCGAGCATCCCTACGCCTGCAAGGACGCGCAGGGCAAGCTGCGCGTCGGCGCCGCGGTCGGCGTGGGCGAGGGCACCGACGAGCGCGTCGCGGCGCTGGTCGAGGCGGGCGCGGACGTGCTGGTGGTGGATACCGCGCACGGCCATGCGCAGGGCGTGCTCGACCGCGTGCAGTGGATCAAGAAGAAATACCCCCAGATGCAGGTGGTCGGCGGCAACGTGGGCACGGCCGACGGCGCCCGGGCGCTGGTGGACCACGGCGCCGACGGCGTCAAGGTCGGCATCGGCCCGGGATCGATCTGCACCACGCGCATCGTCGCGGGCGTGGGCGTGCCGCAGATCACTGCCATCCAGAACGTCGCCGAGGCGCTGGCCAAGACCGACGTGCCGCTGATCGCGGACGGCGGCATCCGCTATTCCGGCGACGTCGCCAAGGCGCTGGGCGCGGGCGCGCACGCGGTCATGCTGGGCTCGATGTTCGCGGGCACCGACGAATCCCCCGGCGACATCGAGCTGTACCAGGGCCGCTCCTACAAGTCCTACCGCGGCATGGGCTCGCTGGGCGCGATGCAAAAGGGCGCGGCCGACCGCTATTTCCAGGATTCGGAAATGAACGTGGACAAGCTGGTGCCCGAAGGCGTCGAGGGGCGCGTGGCCTACCGCGGCAGCGTGGTCTGGGTGATCCAGCAGCTGCTCGGCGGCGTACGCGCCAGCATGGGCTACACCGGCAGCGCGACCGTGGAGGAGCTGCGCGACCGGGCGCGCTTCGTGGAGATCACCTCGGCGGGCATACGCGAATCGCACGTGCACGACGTGCAGATCGTCAAGGAAGCCCCCAACTATCGCGTCGAATGAGCTCGGGATGCATGACAAGATCCTGATCCTCGATTTCGGGGCGCAATACACGCAGCTGATCGCCCGCCGGGTGCGCGAGGCGAAGGTCTACTGCGAGATCCATCCCTGCGACGTGTCCGACGCCTTCGTGCGCGAGTTCGCGCCCAAGGGGATCATCCTCTCCGGCAGCTACGCCTCCGCCTACGACGCGGGCACCCTGAAGGCGCCGCAGGCGGTGTTCGAGCTCGGCGTCCCGGTGCTCGGCATCTGCTACGGCATGCAGACCATGGCCCAGCAGCTGGGCGGCAAGGTCGAGGCGGGCAAGACGCGCGAGTTCGGCTACGCCGAAGTGCGGGCGCGCGGACATACCAAGCTGCTGGATGGTCTGCAGGACGCGCGCGGCCCGAACGGCGAGGGGCTGCTGAAGGTCTGGATGAGCCACGGCGACAAGGTGATCCGGATGCCGCCCGGCTTCAAGCTCATGGCGTCCACCGACGCCTGCCCGATCGCGGGCATGGCGGACGAGGAGCGCCGGTTCTACGGGGTGCAGTTCCATCCGGAGGTCACGCATACGCTGCAGGGCACGAAGCTGCTGCACCGCTTCGTGCGCGAGATCAGCGGCAGCCGCGGCGACTGGAACATGCCGGATTACGTTGCGGAGGCCGTGCAGCGGATCCGCGGGCAGGTCGGCAAGGAAGAGGTGATCCTAGGCCTCTCCGGCGGCGTGGACTCCTCGGTGGCCGCGGCCCTGATCCACAAGGCCATCGGCAAGCAGCTCACTTGCGTGTTCGTCGACCACGGGCTGCTGCGCCTCGACGAGGCGAAGCAGGTGATGGACACCTTCGCCAAGCACATGCACGTGAAGGTGATCCACGTCGACGCGAGCGCCAGGTTCCTCAAGGCACTGAGGGGCGTCGCGGATCCGGAGCGCAAGCGCAAGATCATCGGCAAGCTGTTCGTGGAGGTCTTCCAGGCGGAGGCAGGGAAGATCAAGGGTGCGAAGTGGCTGGCGCAGGGCACGATCTACCCGGACGTCATCGAGTCGGCGGGCGCGAAGACCAAGAAGGCCGTCAGCATCAAGTCGCACCACAACGTCGGCGGCCTGCCGAAGTCCCTCAAGCTCAAACTGCTGGAACCTCTGCGCGAGCTGTTTAAGGACGAGGTGCGCGAGCTCGGCCTCGCGCTGGGGCTGCCGCGGGAGATGGTGTTCCGCCATCCGTTCCCCGGACCGGGACTGGGCGTGCGCATCCTCGGGGAAGTGAAAAAGGAGTACGCCGAGCTGCTGCGCCGCGCGGACGACATCTTCATCCAGGAATTGCGCGCCGCGGACTGGTACGACAAGACCGCCCAGGCCTTCGCAGTGTTCCTGCCGGTGAAGTCGGTGGGCGTGATGGGAGACGGCCGCACCTACGAGTACGTAGTGGCATTGCGCGCCGTGGAGACCTCGGATTTCATGACCGCCGACTGGGCGCCGCTGCCGCACGAGCTGCTGGCCAAGGTCTCCAGCCGCATCATCAACGAGGTGCGCGGCATCAACCGCGTCGCCTACGACATCTCCTCCAAGCCGCCCGCCACGATCGAGTGGGAGTAGAGGTATCGCGGCCGCGAACGCGCGGATTGACATCCCCCCGGCTGCGAAGTAGCGTTGAATGCGCCCGTCACTGGCGATCTCCTGGGGAGGAGTAACCATGCTCATGAACTTGCGCTGCACCGCAGCAGCCCTGCTATCCGTGTTCTTGCTGGTTCCTGCTGCGGCGTCTGCCGCGGGGGTCGAGGTCCTGTTCGATCCTGACGACCGCAGCAGGACCATCTTTCCAAGCGACCTGTTCACGGTCCTGGATTTCTCCCAGAACACTTTCAGACGGGTGGATCTCCCCAAGCCGGACTGCGCCATCAATGTCGTACGCTGCGACGATGTCGATGTGCTCAATACCCTGGACGGATTCAACATCCAGCCCAGAGTCTCGATCCCGTTCAGCGGGCCGATCGATCTCTCGACCGTGAACAGCGACAGCATCTTCCTGGTCAGCCTCGGCAGCACGCAGGGCCGCGGTTCGGTGGGCGAGCGGATCGGCATCAACCAGGTCGTGTGGGATACCGAGACCAACACGCTGAACTTCGAACCGGATACGCTGCTTGAGCAGCACACCCGCTACGCCGTGATCGTGACCGATCGCGTGCGCGATGCGCAGGGTCGCAGGCTGGACGACAAGCCCCTTGGCAGTTTCCTGCGCGACCGCCGTTTCCGCCATGACAAGGAACGCCTGTTCAATGAATATCGCGAGCAGCTGCTGGAAGGGTTCCTCAACGCAAGGCGGCATCAAGGCGGCGACCGCGTCGTCGCCGCGAGCGTCTTCACCACCATGAGCACCAGCGGCACGCTGGAAAGGATCCGTGATCAGATCAAGGTGGCGAGCCCGCAGCCAGTGAGTTTCAATATCGGCGCCTCGGGCGAACGCGCGGTGTTCCCGCTCGGCACGATCACCAGTGCCGCCTTCTCGCGTCAGGTCGGAACGGCGCCGACATTCACGACGTCGCAGTTGCCGCTGCCCGCACTGAATGTGCTCGGCCCTGTCGTGTCCAGCCTCGCATTCGGCCGCTACGCTTCGCCGAACTACCTGAGCGCCGACGTCACAATGCCGCCGCTGGGTTCGCGCACCGGCGTGCCGGTACCGCAAGCGGTGAACGACGTGTATTTCAACCTGGTGCTGCCTGCGGGAACTCGACCCGCATCCGGCTGGCCGGTGGCGATCTTCGGGCACGGTTTCGGCGACAGCAAGTTCGGCGCGTTCTTCGTCGTCGCCGCCAGCATGGCGCAGCAGGGTATCGCGACCGTCGCCATCAATGTGGTCGGCCACGGCGGCGGGCCCCTCGGCGTATTGGCGCTGGGCGCCGCGTCCGGCACGGTGGTGGTTCCTGCTGGCGGGCGTGGTCTCGACCAGAATGGCGACGGTGCCATCGGCACCACGGAGGGTTCGGCGGCCGCCGCGCCGCGCTCGCTCATCGGCAGCGCCGATGCCCTGCGGCAGACGACGGTGGACCTGATGCAGCTGGTACGCCAGATCCAGGCCGGCATCGATGTCGACGGTGACGGTACTGCAGACCTGGATCCCTGGCGCATCTACTACTTCGGCCAGTCCTTCGGCGGCATCTACGGCACCATCTTCCTCGGGGTGGAACGTGACGTGCGCGTCGGCGTCCCCAATGTGCCGGGCGGCCCGATCATTGACATCATCCGCCTCAGCCCCGTCTTCCGCCCGTCCACCCTGACGCCGGTCGTCGTGGCGCGGGGGCTCGCGAACCTGCCACAGCTGCCGAGCGGCTTGCCGCAATTCGACGAGAACCTGCCGTTCCGCAACGAGCCGCCACGGATCAACAATGTTCCGGGCGCCATGGCGCTCCAGGACTTTATCGACCAGTCAGAGTGGGCCAACCAGGCCGGCAATCCGGTGGCGTATGCGCCGTTCCTGCGCAAGGCGCCGCTGCGCGGCAATGCGGCGAAGTCGGTGATCATCCAGTATGCCAAGGGCGACCAGACCGTTCCCAACCCGACTGCCACGGCAATCGTGCGTGCCGGCGCGCTGCAGGACAGGGCGACGTTCTTCCGCAACGATCTCGCCTTCGCGCTGGGTGCGCCGCGCAATCCGCACACTTTCCTGACCAACATCGCGGTTCCCGGCGTCGCGCAGCTGGCTGCGTTCCAGGGGCAGGCGCAGATCGCGGCCTTCTTCGCGAGCGATGGCGCGCTGACCATCGATCCGGACGGCGCCAATCCCCTGTTCGAAACGCCGATCGTGCTGCCGCTGCCGGAGACGCTGAACTTCCTGCCGTGACGCCGGGCTCCCGGATCGAGGGCGGCCTTGGCCGCCCTCTTTCTTGTCAACCCGCAGTAAGCGTCAGCAGGATGTCCGCGTACCAGGCGCAGTTCAGCCCGAGCGCCTCGTCCAGCGCCTTGTCGCGCGAGCCTTCGTCGAACCGCGCGGAGTGCACGCCGAGCAGCTTCCAGGGCAGCTCGCCCAGCGCCGGCGCCTGCCCGGCAGCGCGCATCACGACCGGCGCTCCGCTGGTCCCGCGGTGGGTGCGTGCGTCGGTCAGGAAGTAGCCTTCGCCCTGGAACCGCAGACCGAACGAGGAGGCGACGACCGCCTGGCGCACCACCGGCATGTGGTGCAGCGTGTCGTGGAAGCCGAGCGGGAAACCCACGATCAGCAATGAGCTGCCGACCTCCACCGGGTCCTGCGGGTCGACCAGATGCTGCGGCGTGAAGGCGCGATATACCGTCGACGCGGGCAATGCGTCTCGCTCGAGCTCGATCGCCGCCACGTCGATCTCCCCGGCGGTGTCCAGCCCCTGGCGCCAAAGGCTCTTGCCACCGCGGTACAGGGGAATCGAGAACCCGGTGGACTGGGCCAGGTTGTCCGGATCGGTATGCAGCTCGATCACCAGGCGGTCCGGGTAGTGCTTGCTCGGCTCGTCGATCACCACGTGCCGGCTGGTCACCAGGAACAGCCGCCCGCCGCGCTCGAAGAAAAAGCCGCTCGCATTGGTCAGCCCCCGTTCCTGCTCGTACGTGGCGACGCGCGCGGCGCTCAGGAGGAGGGGTTCGATCACCTGCATGCATGTTACGCGACCTTGGGTTAGGGTTGCGGACCATGGCTGACCCGGACGAACAGTTCATGCGCCGCGCGCTCGAGCTCGCCAGGCGCGCGCAAGGCGAGGTGCCCGTGGGCGCCGTGGTGGTGCTCGACGGCAAGGTCGTCGGTGAAGGCTGGAACCGGCCGCTGTCGACGAACGATCCGAGCTCGCACGCGGAAATCGAGGCGATCCGCGCGGCGGGCGGCGCCGTCGGCAACTACCGCCTGGGCGAGGCCAGCCTCTACGTCACGCTGGAACCCTGCACCATGTGCGTGGGCGCCGTCTTCAATGCGCGCATCAAACGCGTGGTGTACGGCGCCGCCGAGCCCAAGACCGGCGCCGCGGACCTGTTCCTGTCGCGGCACAATCACCATGCCAAGGTCCAGGGTGGCGTGCTGGCAGAGGAGTGCGCTGCGCTGCTCAAGGAGTTCTTCGCGGCGCGGCGATGAATATCCTCATCGATATCCCCAGGCAGGAACTGGTCCTTGCCACCGGCAAGCGCTACGCGGTCTCCACCGCCAGGAACGGCCTGGGAGAACTGAACGGCAGTTTCTGCACGCCGCGCGGGCGGCATGTCGTGCGCGCGAGAATCGGGGCGGGCGAGCCCCTGCGCGCGGTATTCGTGCGCCGCCGGCCCACCGGGGAGGTCTGGACGCCGGAGCTGCACGCGAAGTACCCGGGGCGCGACTGGATGCTGACGCGCATCCTGTGGCTGTCGGGCTGCGAGGTCGGAAGGAACCGGCTGGGCGACGTGGATACCATGCGGCGCATGATCTACATCCACGGCGCGCCGGACAGCGCCGAAATGGGCAAGCCGGGGTCCCATGGCTGCATCCGCATGCGCAATGAAGACATCGCCGAGCTGTTCGAACTGGTGCCGGCCTACACGCCGGTCGAGATCAGGGCCTGAAGCCGCTCTCGGTTGGGAGCCTGCACCACGCCCTTTTCGCAAATGATCGCCGTGATCAGTTCCGCGGGCGTCACGTCGAACGCCGGATTGCGCACCGCGATCCCCTGCGGCGCCCAGCGCAGCCCGCGATAGCCGGTGACTTCCTCGGCCGGACGCTCCTCGATCGGGATCGCCGAGCCGTCGGCGATTTTCAGGTCGAAGGTCGACAATGGGGCGGCGACATAGAAGGGCAGCGCGTGCCGCCGCGCCAGCACCGCCAGCATATACGTCCCGATCTTGTTCGCCGCATCGCCGTTGGCCGCGATCCGGTCGGCGCCGACGATCACCAGGTCGACCTCCTTGCGGCTCATCAGGTGCCCGGCCATGTTGTCGGTGATGAGCGTGCAGGGAATGCCCTCCTGCAGGCATTCCCAGGCGGTGAGCCGCGCGCCCTGGAGGTAGGGCCGGGTTTCGCAGGCGATGACCGAAACGCCCTTGCCGCGCGCGGACCGGATCACGCCCAGCGCGGTGCCGTGCCCGGCGGTCGCCAGCGCGCCGGTGTTGCAGTAAGTCAGCGCGCGGGCGCCTTGCGGGAGCAGCTTCGCGCCATGCGCGCCGATGGCGCGGTTGACGGCGAGATCCTCGGCGTAGATCGCCTCGGCTTCCGCCTTCTTGTCCGGCGCCCGGCGCATGCGCTCCAACGCCCAGGCCAGATTGACTGCCGTAGGCCGGCTGGCGGCCAGAACCGCGTACGAGGACTCTTTCGGCTCCAGCGCAATTCCGAACGCTGCCGCGCAACCGATCGCGGGCGCACCGCGCACCACCATGTCGCGGATTGCAGCCGCCACCTGCGCGGCGCTGCGGCAGGTGACGTAGACGAACTGGTCCGGCAGCAGGCGCTGGTCGAGCAGCTCGAGCGCGTCGCCTTTCCAGCGCAGCGCCTGGACTTTCACACCAGTTTTTCCGTGCCGCCGTCCACCGGCACCTGCGCCGCGGTGGTCTTGGCGAACAGCGCCCCGCACATCTCGGCGGCCATCTCGGCCACGTCCATCGAGGACACCTCGGTTTTCAGCAGGTTATTCTTCTTGTA
>JBGPPD010000012.1:0-30285 GCA_041488375.1 Gammaproteobacteria bacterium
CGCACGCACAAATCCTCCTCCACCGGCACGCCGGGCAGGGGATCGTGGCGCCGGATCTCGGCGTCGCCGCGCAGCCCGATACCGACCCGGTCGCCGCGCTCGATCAGGCGAAACACCGTCTGCAGGAGGTGATAGCCGTCGGCCCGGCGGCCGAGCACGTGCAGGAACAGATTCAGCTTGCCCGGCGCCGGGAACCAGTTCATTTCCACTCGGAAATCGCCAGGCGCAGCTCGAGCCCGGGGTAGCTGAGCTTGAGCCGCGTCGGGCGCGCGCCCTCGTAGTTCGAGTACTCGATGCGCCAGCCTTGCTGCTCCAGTGACAGCAGGCGCCCGTCGGGCGCGTAGTGCGCCTGCGAAGGCGCATCGGCGACCGGACGCCCCCGCACCCAGTCGGCCAATCCCGCCAGCGGCAGGCGGAAGCCCAGCACCTGTTCGGTGAGCGTCTCGGCATCCGCGGCGGTGTAGCGCCGCTCGTCCCCGGCCACCAGGGTCGTGGACTGGCTGTTGCGCGAGATGCGCGCCAGCCCCTGGCCGAACGGCGAGCTGAGCAGCATCTCGTCGCGCCCGGCCTGATGCCGCCAGGCGAGCACGCCGGAGCTCGCCTCGTCGCGGTAGCGCGCAGCGAAACGGGCGTTCAGCTCGAACTCGAAGGCATCGCCGGGCGCGCGCGGCAGTTCGGCGCAGGCGGCGGCGAGCAGCACGGCGGCGGCCAGGGCGCGCGACAGGGGATTCATGCGCGTCGCTCAGCGAAAGCGCTTGAGCGTCTTTTGCAGGATTTCGTTGTCGGGATGGCTCTTGAGCGCGTCCTGCCAGACGCGCTCGGCTTCGCCGCGCTCGCCCATCGCCCACAGGACCTCGCCGAGGTGCGCGGCAATCTCGCCGTCGGGGCGCCCGAGATAGGCCCGCCGCAACTGCTCCGCGGCGCCCTTCAGGTCGCCCATGCGGTACAGCACCCAGCCCATGCTGTCGATGATGTAGTAGTCCTCGGGGGCGAGCTGCAGCGCGTGCTCGATCAGCTTGCGCGCTTCGGGCAGGCGCAGGTTGCGGTCGGCGTAGGAGTAGCCGAGCGCGTTGTAGGCGTGCGCGTGATCGGGCTTCAACTGGATCAGCTTGCGCAGGCTCCCCTCCAGCACTTCGAAGCGCTCCAGCTTCTCGGCCGTGAGGGCCTGGTCGTAGAGCAGGTCGGGCTGTTCCGGTTGCGCCGCCAACGCCTTGTCGAGCAGCTCGAAGGCCTCGCGGTTCTGGTTCGCCTCGCGCAGCAGCTGCGCCTCGGCGATCAGCAGCTGCACGCGCTGCTCGCCGCCCGCATCCACCGAGCGCAGGAACTCGCGCGCTTCGGCGAGCTTGCCCTGCTTGGCCATCACGCCGGCGGCGCGCAGCCGCGAGGGCAGGTATTGATTGCCGCGCGGGACGCTCAGGTACCAGTCGCTGGCGCCCTGCCAGTCCTTTTGCTCCTCGGCAATCTGGCCGAGCATGAAGCGCACGCCGTCGGGGTCGCGCGAGCCGAGCTCGAGCAGGCGCTTGAGGTTGGCTTGCGCCGTGGGGTAGTCCTTGAGCTGTGCCGCCAGCAGCGCGACCGCGTAGATGACGTCGCCGTTGTTAGGATACGCCGCGAGCAGCTTCTCGAATTCGGCGCGCGCCTCGGGCAGCTTGCGCTCCGACACCAGCAGGCGCGCGTAGCTGAGCCGCGCCTCGCGCGCCTTCGGGTACTTGTCGAGGAACGCCGCCAGCACCTTGCCGGCCTGCGCCGGCGACTTGCGCTGCAGGATCTGCGCCTCGAAGATCGCCGCCGCTTCCCAGTCCGGCTGCAACTGCGCCGCGCGGCGCGTCGCGCCGAGCGCCTGCGCTTCGTCGTCCGCCGCGAGCGCGGCCTGCGCCAGCGCCAACTGCGCCTGCGGCAACTCCGGGTACTTCGCCGCCAGGTCGCGCACCACGCGCAGGTTGGCCTGCTTGTCGGGATTGCTGGCCAGCAGCCGCGCCAGCTGCAGGAAGCCGTTGGACGCGGCGACGCCGTCGCTCGCCAGCAGCCTGGCGAGGTAGGGCTCGGCCTCGTCCACCTTGCGCGCGCCGACCAGCAGGCCGGCCAGCGTCTGCAGCGCCTGCAGCGATGCGGGATCCGCCTCGAGCCAGACGCGCGCCGCTTCCAGCGCGTACTGCGGCGTGTGCGCGAAATTCGCGACCTCCACCGCGCGGCGCGCGATGCGCGGATCCTTCGTGCTCTTGGCCAGCTCGGCGTAGGTCTGGGCCGCGAGGCCCGGGCTGTCGCGCTGCAGGGCGATCTCGCCAAGCAGCAGTTCGTACAGGATCGGCGGGCTCAGCTCGAGCGCGGGCAACTTGGGCGGCGGCGGGCGCTTGCCGGGCGCGACGGCGGCAGCGGGCTCCTCCTCGTCGTCCGGGTCGGCGGTCTGCGCCAACGCGGCGCCGGTGGCGAGCAGCGCGGCGAGCAGCAGGGAAAGCAGGCGAATTGCGACGAACATGACGTGTCGAGTGTAGGTATATTTGATGCCCTGCACAAGCAACTGGTTCCCGTGCCAGAACTGCCCGAAGTCGAAGTCACGCGACGCGGCGTCGCGTCCCGAGTCGCCGGCCGCAGGATCTCGGCGGTGACGGTGCGCGAGCCGCGCCTGCGCTGGCGCATCTCCGAGGAGGTGCGGCGCCTCGCCGGGCGCACCGTGCGCGCAGTGAACCGCCGCGCCAAATACCTGCTGCTCGACTGCGGCGACGGGCACCTGATCCTGCACCTGGGCATGAGCGGCAGCCTGCGCGTGCTGCCGGCGGACGCGGTGCCGGAGAAGCACGACCACTTCGACCTGGTGCTGGGCGACCGGATGCTGCGGCTGCGCGACCCGCGGCGCTTCGGCGCCGTATTGTGGACGAGCGCGGAACTTTCCGCGCACCCGCTGCTGCGCCACCTCGGCGTCGAACCGTTGTCGCGCGCGCTCGACGGCCGGAGGCTGCACGCGCTCACGCGCGGCCGCCCCACGCCGATCAAGCTGTTCATCATGGACGCCCGCCACGTGGTCGGCGTGGGCAACATCTACGCCAGCGAGAGCCTGCACCGCGCCGGCATCGACCCGCGCAAGCCGGCGCAGCGCCTGTCGCTCCGGCAATGCGTGCGCTTGTCCAACGCCATCAAGCACACGCTGCGCGCCGCGATCCGCGCCGGCGGCTCCAGCTTGCGCGATTTCGTCGGCAGCGACGGCGCTTATGGCTGCTTCCAGCAGCGCACCCGCGTGTACGACCGCGCGGGACAGCCCTGCCGCGATTGCGGCGCGCCGGTGCGCCGCATCGTGCAGGGGCAGCGCTCGACCTACTACTGCGCGCGCTGCCAGCGCTAGGGCGGCTCAGGCCTTGCCGAGGGACTTCACCTTGGCGGCGAGCTTCCTGCCGACCAGCGGGTGGACGAACTTGGCCACGTCGCCGCCGAGCGTGGCGATTTCGCGCACCAGCGTCGCCGAGATGAACATGTGCTGCTCGGAAGGCGTGAGGAACATGGTCTCGAAATCCGGGTACAGGCTGCGGTTCATGCCGGCGAGCTGGAACTCGTACTCGAAGTCCGACACCGCGCGCAGGCCGCGCAGCACCACGCGCGCGTCGTGCTGGCGGATGAAGTCGATCAGCAGGCCGCTGAAGCCGACCACCTGGACGTTCTTCAGCTCGCCGAGCACCTCGCGCGCCATCTCCACGCGCTCGTGCAGCGTGAAGAAAGTGCGCTTGGCCTTGCTGTCGGCGACGCCGACGATGATCGCGCCGAACAGGGTTGAGGCGCGCCGCACGAGATCCTCGTGGCCGCGCGTGAGCGGATCAAAGGTTCCCGGATACACCGCTCGGATCATCTTCGCTCCATTGCAGTAATTGGGTGCTCACCCGCCCCGCGCGCGCGCGCTTCAGTTCGCGCCAGGGCGCCGCAGTTTGCGCCGGCTCCGCCGCTTCGAGGTACACGCGCGCGCCCGGCTGCAGGCGCGGCGGCAGCTTCGCCAGCAGCGCCGGCAGGGCATTCTGCCTGAAGGGCGGGTCGAGGAAAACCACATCGAAGCGCTCGCCGGGGCGCGCCAGGAAGCCGAGTGCGTCGCCGGCGACGATTTCGACCTGCTGCGCGCCGAGTTGCTCGCGACTGCGGCGCAGCGCCGCCAGCACCTCGCGGTCGCTCTCCACCATCACCACGCGCGCCGCGCCCCGCGAAGCCGCTTCGAATCCAAGCGCGCCGCTGCCGGCATACAGGTCCAGGCAGGCGCAGCCCTCGAGCCGCTGGCCGAGCCAGTTGAACAGCGTCTCGCGCACGCGATCCGGCGTGGGGCGCAGGTCCGGACGCGCAGGCACCTCGATGAGGCGGCTGCGCCAACGCCCGGCGACGATGCGCACGCGTCCAGCCGGCTGCTTGCGCTTGCTAGAATTCACGCGACCATGTTAGCAGCGACCTCGTGGGCGGCACGCCTCAGGAACGGCCTCGCGCGCACGCGCGCCGCGCTCGGCGGCGGCCTGGGCCCGCTGTTCCGCCGCGGCGCGATCGATGCGGCCCTGTACGAAGAACTCGAGTCCGCGCTGCTCGCGGCCGACTGCGGCGTCGAGGCGACGCGCACGCTGCTCGAGGGCCTGCGCGCCAGGGCGCGGCGCGAAGCGATCGCCGAGCCCGCGGCGCTCAAGCGCGCGCTGCAGGAGGAGCTGCGCGCGCTGCTCGCGCCGCTGGAGAAGAAGCTCGACCTCGGCCGCGCCCGGCCGCTGGTGGTCATGGTGGCGGGCGTCAACGGCTCGGGCAAGACCACCTCGATCGGCAAGCTGGCTCGGTGGCTGCAGCAGCAGGGCAAGAGCGTGCTGCTGGCGGCGGGCGACACCTACCGCGCGGCGGCACGCCAGCAGTTGGTCGCCTGGGGCGAGAAGAACGGCGTGGCGGTAATCGGCCAGCAAACGGGGGATGCCGCGGCGGTGGTGTTCGACGCCGTGGCCGCCGCGCGCGCGCGCGGCATCGACGTGCTCATCGCCGATACCGCCGGACGCCTGCCCACGCAGCTGCACCTGATGGAAGAGATCAAGAAAGTGAAGCGCGTGCTCGACAAGGCGCTGCCGGGCGCGCCGCACGAGGTGCTGCTGGTGCTGGACGCGAACAACGGGCAAAACGCCCTCGCCCAGGTGCGGGCCTTCGACGAGGCGCTCGGCCTCACCGGGCTGGTGCTCACCAAGCTCGACGGCACCGCCAAGGGGGGCGTGGTCTGCGCGATCGCGCGGCAGCGGCCGGTGCCGCTGCTGTTCATCGGCGTGGGCGAAGGCATCGACGACCTGCGGCCGTTCTCGGCCGCGGAGTTCGCGGAGGCGCTGCTTGATTAGCTTTTCCGCAGTCGCCAAGCGCTATCCCGGCGGCCAGGAAGCGCTGTGCGGGGTGAGCTTCGCGCTGGAGGCCGGCGAGTTCGCCTTTGTCACCGGCCGTTCCGGCGCCGGCAAGTCCACCCTGCTCAAGCTGATCCCGGCGATCGAGCGGCCGACGGCGGGCAGCGTGATCGTCAACGGCCAGAACGTCGGCGCGCTCAAGCGCTCGGCGGTGCCCTACCTCAGGCGCAACCTGGGCCTGGTATTCCAGGACCAGAAGCTGCTGTACGACCGCAGCGTCTACGACAACGTGATGCTGCCGTTGTCCATCAGCGGCCAGCCGTCGCGCGAGGCGGCGCGCCGCGTGCGCGCGGCGCTCGACAAGGTCGGACTGCTGTCGCGCGAGCGCGCCAACCCGATCCAGCTCTCCGGCGGCGAGCAGCAGCGCCTGGCGATCGCGCGCGCGGTGGTCAACCGACCGGCGATGCTGGTGGCGGACGAGCCCACCGCCAACCTGGACGCGGAATCGGCGGGGCGCATCGTCGACATCTTCGTCTCGTTCCACCAGGTCGGCGTCACGCTGCTCATCGCCACGCACGACCAGGCGCTGATCGAGCGCTACGGCAAGCGCGTGCTGCGCCTCGCCGAAGGCAGGCTGGCCGCATGATGGGCTGGCTGCGCCAGCATCGCGAGGCCTTCGCGCGCGCGCTCGGCAAGCTGCTCGCCCAGCGCGGCGCGAGCCTGCTGAACGCGCTGGTGATCGGCGTGGCGCTGTCGCTGCCCGCCGGCGGCTACGCACTGCTCGCCAACCTGCAGCAGGTGGCGCAGCGCTTCACCCTCGAGCCGCAGCTGTCGGTGTTCCTGAAGCCGGAGGCCAGGCGTGCGCAGGTCGAGGACCGGCTGCGCGCCGACGCCCGCATCGCGCAAATGCGCTTCGTTTCGCGCGAGGACGCCTTGAAGGAGCTGCGCCAGTCCGAGGGCCTCGCCGAGGTGGTGGCGGCGCTGGAGCGCAATCCCCTGCCGGACGCCTTCGTGCTGCGCACGCGCGACGACGGCCCGGCCGCCCTGGAAGCGCTCGCCGCCGACCTGCGCGCGCTGCCCGGCATCGCGCACGTGCAGGCGGATGCCGCCTGGGCGCAGCGCCTGGGCGCGCTGGTGCGCATCGGGCGGCTGGCGCTCGCGGCGCTCGCGGCGCTGCTGGCCACGGGGCTGGTGGCGGTCACCTTCAACACCATCCGCCTGCAGATCCTCACGCAGCGCGAGGAGATCGAAGTGTCGCAGCTGCTCGGCGCGACCGACGCCTTCATCCGGCGGCCGTTCTTCTACCTCGGCCTGCTGCAGGGCCTGGCAGGCGGCGCCCTTGGCCTGGCGATCCTGTGGGCCGGGCTCGCCACGCTGAACCCTGGCGTGCGCGACCTCGCGCAGAGCTACGGCTCGAGCTTCCAGCTGGCCTTCCTGCCCGGGCCGGAAGCGATCGCCGTGCTGGCACTTTCAGCCATCCTCGGGTGGGCGGGCGCCCTCTTATCAGTGAGCAAATACTTACGTTAAAGTCTTTACAAGATAACCGACCAACACAGGATCCGCAGGGAACTCCTGGAGGGATTTAGCACTCAAAGTTCTTGAGTGCTAATATCCTTTGGAGAGGATTAGACGATGAGAACCGGCCAAGCTTTGCCGATGCCGCTGCCCGTGCCAATGTCTGCGGGAAGCCTTGAAGCGTACATCCAGTCCGTCAACCGGCTGCCGCTGCTCAGCGTCGAGCAGGAGCAGGGCTACGCGCGCCGCTGGCGCGAGGAAAACGACGTCGAGGCAGCCCGTCAGTTGGTGCTGTCGCACCTGCGTCTGGTGGTGTCGGTGGCGCGCGGCTACCTCGGTTACGGCTTGCCGCACGCCGACCTGATCCAGGAGGGCAACATCGGCCTGATGAAGGCGGTGAAGCGCTTCGACCCCTCGCGCGGCGTGCGCCTGGTGTCTTTCGCGATCCACTGGGTGAAGGCCGAGATTCACGAGTACATCCTGCGCAACTGGCGGCTGGTGAAGGTGGCCACCACCAAGGCGCAGCGCAAGCTGTTCTTCAACCTGCGGTCGATGAAAACCGGGCTCGCGCCGCTGGGCGCCGCGGAGATTGAGCGCGTCGCCGCCGAGCTCAAGGTCAAGCCGGCGGAGGTAGTCGAAATGGAGATGCGGCTCGCCGGCCGTGAGGTGGCTTTCGAGGCCGAAGAGAGCGACGAGGAGGCCTACGCGCCGGTGAACTACCTCGCCGCCGACCCGGAGGCGGAGCCCTCCAGCGTGCTGGAGGCGAAGGAAGCCGAACGCTCGGGCGCCGCCGGTCTGCGCCACGCGCTTGCCTCCCTGGACGAACGCAGCCGCCGCATCGTCGAGGCGCGCTGGCTGAAGGAGAAGGATCCGGCCACGCTGCACGACCTGGCCGCCGAGTTCAAGGTCTCGGCCGAGCGCATCCGCCAGATCGAGGCCAAGGCGATGCAGAAGATGAAGAAGTCGCTGCAGGCGCAGGACGCGCCGCGCGCCTTGCCCGCGCCCGCCGCCGCCGCCGCCGCTTAATCCTTACTGCAGCAGCACGCGCAGATCGTCCGCCAGGTCCTCGGCGAGGCGGTCGTTGCGCACGAACAGGCGCAGCCGCCCCTGCGGGTCGATGACGTAGCTCTGCGCGCTGTGGTCGATGGAATAGTCCTCCGGCGTCTTGCCCGGCCGCTTCTCGAAGTACACCTTGAATTCCTTCGCCGCGCGCCGCGTGGCTTCCAGGTCGCCGCTCAGGCCGAGGAATCGCGGATCGAACGCCGTGACGTAGGCTGCCAGCACCTTGGAGGTATCGCGCTCGGGGTCCACCGTCACGAACAGCACCTGCACGCGGTCCGCCTCCGGCCCCAGCTTTCTCATCGCCTGCGCCGCGTCGGCCAGCGTCGTCGGGCATACATCGGGGCAGTGCGTAAAGCCGAAGAACAGCACTACCGCCTTGCCGCGGAAATCCTCCAGCCGCCGCGGCTTGCCGGTGTGGTCGGTGAGCTCCAGGCGCCTGCCGTAGTCCGCGCCGGTGATGTCGGTGCTCTTGAACTTCGGCCCGCCGCCGTCGCAGGCCGCGAGCAGCAGCGCCAGCAGCGCCGCCAGGCTAAGCCGGCAGGTAGTGGTCAACGAGCAGCGCCGCGAACAGCGCGGCGAGGTACACGATCGAATAGCGGAAGGTGCGCCGCGCCAGCCGGTCGCTGTAGGCGACGTGGATGCGCACCGCATAGGCGATGAACACCGCGCCCAGCGCCAGCGCCGCCGCAAGGTAAAGCCAGCCGCTCATGCGGATCGCGAAGGGCAAGAGCGACACCCCGAACAGGATCAGCGTGTAGAGCAGCACTTGCAGTCGCGTGTAGCGCGCGCCGTGCGTGACCGGCAGCATCGGCAGCCCGGCCTTGGCATAGTCCTCGGTGCGGTACAGCGCCAGCGCCCAGAAATGCGGCGGCGTCCAGGCGAAGATGATGAGGAACAGCAGCATCGCTTCGGTCGTCACTTCGCCGGTGACCGCGGCCCAGCCCAGCACCGGCGGCATGGCGCCCGAGGCGCCGCCGATGACGATGTTCTGCGGCGTCAGCGGCTTCAGGATCACCGTATACACCACCGCATAGCCGACAAAAGTGGCGAGCGTCAGCCACATGGTGAGCGAGTTCACGAATTGGTGCAGCAGCGCCAGCCCCAGGCCGCCGAGCACGCCGGCGAAGACCAGCGTCTGCGCGCTGGTCAATTCGCCGCTCGGCAGCGGCCGCCAGCGCGTGCGCAGCATCAGCGCGTCCAGGTTCTGCTCGACCAGGCAGTTGATCGCCGCGGCGGCGCCCGCCACCAGCGCGATGCCCAGCGTTCCCGCGAGCAGCACGCGCGGCGGCACCATCCCCGGGGCGGCGAGGAACATGCCGATCACCGCCGTGAACACGATGAGCGAGACGACGCGCGGCTTGGTGAGCGCGTAGAAGGCGCGCATGCGGTGCGCCAACGCGCGAGCGCGTTGCTGGAAACCGTCGGGGAGGACTTGCGTATTCATGCGCGTTGCGGACGCAACTGTTTGAAGGAAAAAAAGTTTAACACGACCAGGCAGGCGAGCAGCAGCGCCGCGCCGGCGTTGTGCGCGGCAGCCAGCCACAGCGGCAGGCCGGCCAGCACGTTGGCGATGCCCAGGGAAAACTGCAGCGCCAGCGCGCTGGCGAGCAGCACGGCCAGCGCGCGCGATTCGCTGACGCGCCGCGCGCGCCAGGCCACCCAGCCGGCCGCCGCTACCGCGACCAGCGCGAACACGCGGTGCGTCCAGTGGATCGCGGTCAGCGCCTCGAGCGACAACAGTGCGCCGTCGGAGGTCATGCCGAGCTCGCGCCGCAGGTGAAAGGCGTTGGCGAAGTCCATCGGCGGCAGCGCCTGGCCGAGGCACAGGGGCAAGTCCGGACAGGCGAGCGCCGCGTAGTTGGCGCTGACCCAGCCGCCGAGCGCCACTTGCGCCACGATCGCACCCATGGCGAGCGCCGCCGGCACGCGCAGCGCGCGCAACTGCGGCGCCGGCCGGTATTGCCGCTGCGCCAGCGCGAGCCACACCAGCAGCGCCAGCGTGGTCATGCCGCCGAGCAGGTGCGCGGTGACGATCGCCGGCTTGAGCAGCAGCGTCACCGTCCACATGCCGAGCGTCGCTTGCACTGCGACCACCGCCAGCGTCGCGGTCGCGAGCAGCCGCGACTCGCGCCTCAGCCAGGCGAGCACCGCCATGGCGAGTATCAGCAGCCCGAGGGTGCCGGCCACGTAGCGATGACCCATCTCCTTCCAGGCCTTGGCGTGCGACACCGGCCCATGCTCGCCGCCCTGCGCCGCGATCGTGCGCGCGATGTCGGGCGCCGCCCGCGCCGGCGTGAGCTTGCCGTAGCAGCCGGGCCAGTCCGGGCAGCCCAGGCCCGCGTCCGACAGGCGCACGTAAGCGCCCAGCACCACCACCGCGAAGGCAAGCAGCACTGCCACCGACGCCAGCGCGCGCTGCAGTCTCATCCGATCCCCGACAATCGCAGCAGGCGCTGCAGGTCCTTCAGCATGCGCGACGGGTCCGGATCGCGCGGAAAACGCATCATCAGGTTACCCAGCGGGTCGACCAGGTAGATGTGGTCGCGAGGCGCTCCGGCTGCCGGGAACAGCGCGGCGTTGCCCGCCGCGGGCTCGACGCGCGTTCCCTCGATCGCCGCCAGCAACTCCGCGCGCGGCCGGGCGGCATCGGTGAGCAGCCAAAGCCGCTCCACCCTGTCCTGGTCCTTGCCCTGCGCACGGCGCACCTGGCGCATGAAATAGAGCTTTCTCTCGCAATAGGCGTCGCAGGCGGCGGCATCGAAGCTGACCAGCACCCACTTGCCGCGCAGCGCATCGAGCGGCGGACCGGCAAGCTGCCGCGGCGGCGAAATCAGCTCTCCATAGTTGGAGGTCGAACCGGGCGCCCAGCCGAGCCAGTACGCCAGGGGCGCGAGCACGAAAGGCAACGCGAAGAACGCGCCGAGCAGCGCGAGCTTGAGGCGGCCGCGCTTGGCGCGCTCAGGCGGCGGGCTTGCGGTCACGGCGGATATTCAGGGCGAAGAACAGGACCACCGACAGCGCGGACAGGGTGTACCACTGCAGCGCGTAGCTCTCGTGCATGTCGACGCCCGCGTCGGCGCGCGGCCAGTTGCGCGCCAGGCCGTCGGCCAGCGGCGAGTGCTGCTCGAGGACGTAGGGCTCGAGCTTGAGGCCGGACCACAGGGTGAAGGTCGGCACCTCGACGTTCTGCCACACGCGGCCCTCGGGCTTGGCGCCCGAGGGCGCGTAGGCGCGCGGGAAATGATCCAGCACGCGGCCCTCGATGTCGTGCATCCCGGGCGGCGTGCGCAGCTGCGGCAGCTGCTCGCGGTGCAACGGCGCCGCCACCCAGCCGCGGTTCACCAACACGTTGCGGCCGTCGGCGAGGCGCAGCGGTTGCACCACGTGGTAGCCGGGGCGGCCGCGGTTCAGCTTGTTGTCGAGCAGCACCGTATAGCGCTCGAGGAACTCGCCGCGCAGTTCCAGGCGCTTTTCATTCGCCACCGCCGCGCGCTTTTCCTCGGCGCGGCGCGTCTGCCAGTTGCCCAGCAGGATGCCGGCGGCGCAGCCCGCGGCGGCGAGCGCCACCGCCCACCAGCCGGGACGGAAGGAGTATCCTGATTTCATGCGCTATATGGTGATCGGGGTGCTGATCCTGATCGTGCTCAGCCTGGGCTCGGCGCTGTTCTTCGTGTTCCAGGACCGCAGCGACTCCAAGCGCGCGGTCAAGGCGCTTGCCGTGCGCGTCGGGCTGTCAGTCGCCTTGTTCCTGTTCCTGATGATCAGCTACTACTTCGGGCTCATCCCGGGCCGGCTATGAAACGACGATGCCGCCCACGGGCGGCATCCGGAAAATCGGGGTCAGAGCCCGATTTCGTTTTCCGATTGAAATCGGGCTCTGACCCCGATTTTCCTACAGCCAGTAGACGAAGATGAACAGCCCCAGCCATACTACGTCCACGAAGTGCCAGTACCAGGCCACGCCCTCGAAGGCGAAGTGGTGGTCCGGCTTGAAATGGCCCTTCAGGCAGCGCCCGAAGATCACCGACAACATGATCGCGCCCACCGTGACGTGGAAACCGTGGAAGCCCGTGAGCATGAAGAAGGTCGAGCCGTAGGCGCCGGTGCTGAGCTTGAGGTTGAGCTCGGCGTAGGCATGGCTGTATTCGTAGGCCTGCACGCCGAGGAAGGTGACGCCCAGCGCGATGGTGAAAAACAGGAACAAATTGAGGACGGCGCGCTTGCCCTCCTTCAGCGCCCAGTGGGCGATGGTCACCGTGACCCCGGAACTCAGCAGCAGCGCCGTGTTGATCGCCGGCAGGCCCCAGGCGCCCATCGGCGAGAATTTCTCCTCGAAGCCCGGCCCGGCCGATGGCCACACGCCCTTGAATCCCGGCCACAGCGTCGCATTGTGGTCCAGGCTCGCCAGGTCGGGCACCGACAGCACGCGGATGTAGAACAGCGCGCCGAAGAACGCCGCGAAGAACATCACCTCGGAGAAGATGAACCAGCTCATGCCCCAGCGGAAGGACAGGTCCTCCCAGCCGTGGTACCTGCCGCCCTCGGATTCGCCGATCACCTGGCCGAACCAGCGGAACATCATGTACAGCAGCAGCACGAAACCGGCGGCGACCGGCACCCAGCCGGCGGAGCCGGCGTTCATCACGAACACGCCGCCCAGGATCATCAGGAACAGCGCCATCGAGCCGAGCACCGGCCAGTACATGGGTTGCGGCACGAAGTAGTGCTGCCGCGGTGTGGATGCGCCTTGCGCCATATTGCTTCTCCCGATCGAAAGCGTCAGCCGAGCACGATCCGCACGATCGTGAGCAGCGTGAAGATGAACAGCGCCACGGCGACGATCGCGGCGACGATGACCTGCCAGGGCCGGATGCGCACGCTCTCGTGGTCGGCCTTGCGGCGCACGCCGACCAGGCCGAACAGCACCGTCTTGGCGACGTCGAGCGGGCCCGCGCGGCGCGTCGAGCGCGGCGTGTCCGCCATCATGTCTTCCCGCCGCGGCCAGCGACTTCGAAGAACGTGTAGGACAGGGTGATGGTATTCACGTCCTTCGGCAGGCGCGAGTCGACGACGAACACCACCGGCATGCGCCGCGTCTCGCCCGCGGCCAGCGTCTGCTGCTTGAAGCAGAAGCATTCCATCTTGTGGAAGTGCTCGCCGGCGAGCGCCGGGCCGTAGCTCGGCACCGCCTGCGCCGTGACCGATTCGCCGCGCACGTTGGAGATTTCATACTCCACCGTGGCCACCTGCCCCGGGTGCACGGCGATGTGCCGCACCAGCGGCCGGAAAGTCCACGGCAGGTTGTGCATGTTGGCGTCGAACTCGACGGTCACCGTGCGCGAGGCGTCCACCTGCGTGTTGACCGCCTTCAGGCTCTCCTGCTCGACCAGCGAGTTGACGCCCAGCGCGGCGCAGATCGCGTCATAGAACGGCACCAGCGCGTAGCCGAAGCCGAACATGCAGGCGGCGACCACGCTCAGCCGCAGCAGCATCCTGCGGTTGTCCTGCCGGCGCGCGGGCTGCTCGCGGCTCACCGGCCCAGCCACCAGTACTTGAGGATCACGCCGAGGAACCACGCCGCGGCGATGGAGGCGAGGATCAGCCCGGTCTTCGCGTTGCGGCTCAGCGCCATGTTCACCGCAGGTCCGGCTGCGGATCGAAGGTGTGGTAGGGCACCGGCGTCGGCAGGTGGGTCCATTCGAGCGAATCGGCGCCCTCCCAGGGCTTGTCGGGCGCCTTCGCGCCGCTGCGGATGCATTTCAGCACGACGTACAGGAACAGAAACTGCGACAGGCCCATGCCAAACGCGCCGATCGAACTGATCTTGTTCCAGGTCTCGAACTGCAGCGGGTAGTCCGGGATGCGCCGCGGCATGCCGGCGAGGCCGGCGAAGTGCTGCACGAAGAAGGTGACGTTGAAGAAGATCATGGTCAGCCAGAAATGGATCTGGCCGAGCTTCTCGTCGTACATCTTCCCGGTCCACTTCGGCAGCCAGAAGTACACCCCGGCGAAGGCCGCGAACAGCGCGCCCGCCACCATCACGTAGTGGAAATGCGCCACCACGTAGTAGGTGTCGTGCAGCTGGATGTCGATCGGCACCAGCGACAGCACCAGGCCGGTGAAGCCGCCCAGGGTGAACAGGAACAGGAAGCCGCAGGCGAACAGCATCGGCGTCTCGAAGGTCAGCGAACCCTTCCACATGGTGGCGACCCAGTTGAACACCTTCACGCCGGTGGGCACCGCGATCAGCGTGGTCGCGTACATGAAGAACAGCTGCCCGGTCACCGGCATGCCGACGGTGTACATGTGGTGCGCCCAGACGATGAACGACAGGATGGCGATCGCCGAAGTGGCGTAGACCATCGAGGCGTAGCCGAACAGCGGCTTCCTCGAGAACGCCGGGATCACCTGCGACACCACGCCGAAGGCGGGCAGCGCGATGATGTACACCTCGGGGTGGCCGAAGAACCAGAAGATGTGCTGGTACAGCACCGGGTCGCCGCCGCCCGCCGCGTTGAAGAAGCTGGTGCCGAAATGCCGGTCGGTGAGGGTCATGGTCACCGCGCCGGCGAGCACCGGCATCACCGCGATCAACAGGTACCCCGTGATCAGCCAGGTCCAGCAGAAAAGCGGCATACGCATCAGCGTCATCCCCGGTGCGCGCATGTTGAGGACGGTGGTGACGATGTTGATCGAGCCCATGATCGAGCTCATGCCGAGCAGGTGGATGGCGAAAATCGTCAGGTCCATGCCGACGCCCATCTGCACCGTGAGCGGCGCATACAGCGTCCAGCCCACGCCGGGGGCGCCCCCGGGCGTGAACAGGGAGATGATCAGCAGCGCGCCGGCGAAGGGCAGGATCCAGAACGACCAGTTGTTCATGCGCGCGAAGGCCATGTCCGGCGCGCCGATCTGCATCGGGATCAGCCAGTTGGCGAAGCCGACGAAGGCCGGCATGATCGCGCCGAACACCATGATCAGGCCGTGCAGGGTGGTCATCTGGTTGAAGAAGTCCGGGCTGACGATCTGCAGCCCCGGCGAGAACAGCTCGGCGCGGATCACCATCGCCATCGCGCCGCCGACCATGAACATGATGAAGCTGAACCACAGGTACATCGTGCCGATGTCCTTGTGGTTGGTGGTGGTGATCCAGCGCATGATCCCGCTGTAGCCGCCGCCACGATGGTGGTCGTCGCGGCCGTGACCGTGGTCGTGATCGTGGGCGTGGGTGTCTACGACTGCGCTCATGGCTATTTCCTCCGGGCCTTGATGTCGGCGGGCTGGATGATCTCGCCGGTCTTGTTGCCCCAGTTGTTGCGCGTGAAGGTGATCACCGCGGCCAGCTCGACGTTGTTGAGCTGCTTCCACGACGGCATCGCGGTCTTCGGCCGGCCGTTCAGGACCGTGTCGATCTGCGCGTCCTTGGGTCCGAGCACCACCTTGGAGCCGTCCAGCGGCGGGAACGCGGGCGGCGCGCCCTTGCCGCTTGCCTGGTGGCAGGCGACGCAGTTGGCCGCGTAGACCTTCTCGCCGCGCGCCTTGAGCTGGTCCAGCGTGTAGGCCTTGTTCTCGTCATCGGCGGACTTGGCGGCGAGCGCCATCTGCTCGCCGACCCATTTGCTGTAGTCCCCGGCGCTCACCACCCGCACCACGATCGGCATGAAGCCGTGGTCCTTGCCGCACAGCTCCACGCACTGGCTGCGGAAGGTGCCGGTGCGGTCGGCCCTGAACCATATGTCGCGGATGAATCCCGGGATCGCGTCCTGCTTGGCGCCGAAGACGGGCACCCACCAGGAGTGCACCACGTCGGCGGCGGTGGTGAGCATGCGCACCTTCTTGCCCACCGGCACCACCAGTTCGTTGTCCACTTCCAGCAGGTAGTGCTCGCCCTTGGGCGCGCGGCCCTCGATCTGGTCGCGCGGCGTGCTCAGCGTGGACACGAAGCTGATCCCCTCGCCTTCGCCCTTCAGGTAGTCGTAGCCCCACTTCCACTGCATGCCCGTCACCTTGATGGTGAGGTCCGGGTTGGAAGTGTCCTTTTGCGCGATCACCACTTTGGTCACGGGGATGGCGATGAGCACCAGGATGATCGCCGGAATCACCGTCCACAGGATCTCGATCGTGGTGTTCTCGTGGAACTTCGCGGCCTGGTGTCCGACCGATTTGCGGTGCGCGTAGCAGGACCAGAACATGAAACCGAACACGCCCACGAACAGCACGATCACCAGCGCCATGACCATCTCGTGCACCCAGTGGATGTCCGCGGCCAGTTTCGAGGCGGCCGGCTGCAGGTTCCACTCCGCGGCCATCGCCACGCCGCACAGCGCCAACCCCAGCACGCCCAACATCAGCTTCTTCAGCATCCTTGCCCCTTCCCCGATCAGCTTTGCAATCTTTGGCCGAGCGCGGCAGCGAAACCGGCGCGCGCTTCTGCATCCAGATGCCGGCCCAATTCCAGGCTCGCCCGCGGCGCCTGCAGCAGCACGCGCCCATCCTGCAGGCTCACGCGCGCCAGGCGCGCCTCCATCTCGTAGCGCTGCAGCTGCGCCGCTTCGTTCACCTCGACCATCAGCCGCCCGCGCTCCAGTTCGATGCGCTCGTAATCCGTCGCGTGCCGCGCCGTGAGCCAGAACGCCGCGCCGAGCACCGCGATCTCCAGTCCCGCGAACGGCAGGATCAGCCACGCCCCCAGCAACGCAAATCCCGCGGCGATGCTGGCCGACAACAGCGCCAGCAGGCCGAACACCAGCAGCAACCCGCGCGGGGCGATCGAACAGTTGCGCTTCAGCACCACGCGGAAGCCAGCGCCCGTCGCCGAAAAAACCAGCTCGCGGCGCGGCGCTTCGATGCTCAGCGTGGTCAAGAATTCTCCTGCCGTGCAGCGCGAAAAGCGCGGCGAAACATTAACATAGGTCGCGCTCCGCGCACAATAAAAGAACCGAAACCGCCCTGCAGCTTCTTTTATTGCGGGCGCTTCTGGAACTGCACGATGCTGCGTCCGTCGGCGCGGCGCCGAGGGGCGCCCTTCCAGGCGTGGCCGTAGATCACTTCGCAGGTGGCATGGCCGCCGGCGTGCGCGAGCAACGCGCGCAGGCCCTTGCCGGCGAGTCCGCGCGGCCGGTCGGTCCGCGCGCCGGTCTGCCCGCTCGCGCGCAGGTCGGCGATCGGCGATTGGACGCCGCGATACTCGAGCGTGAGGCTCTCCGTGTCCATCACCGGCGCCGCGAAGCCCGCCGCCGCCAGCCAGTCGCCGAGGTCGTGCATGTCGGCAAACCGGTGCACGCGCGCCGGCCCGGCGAGCGCGCGCAGCTCCTTGAGTGTGTCCGGGCCCAGGGTGCTGAGCATCAGCAGCCCCTCGGGGGCCAGCACGCGGTGAAATTCCTGCAACGCGGCGCGCGGCTCGTCGACCCAGTGCAGCGCCATGTTGGACCACAGCAGCTGCACGCTGTCCGCGGGGAACGGCAGGCGCCCGAGCGCGGCGCACACCGCGGCAGGCCGGCGCGCGCCGCGCAGCCGTGCCAACCAGCCGACGGCGCGCGCCTGCTGCAGCATCGCCAGGGAGAAATCCACCGCGAGGAACTGCGCGCCGGGATAACGCGCGCGGAGCCCCGCCGCCTGCGGCGCCGGTCCGCAACCGGCGTCGAGGATGCGCTGCGGCGACAAGCGCACGTAGTCCAGCCGCTCCAGCATGCGCTCGCCGACCTCGGACTCCAGGCGCGCGGCCGCAAGGTAGTTCGCCGCGGCGCGATCGAAGCGACGGCGCGCGGCGCGCGCGTCGATCTCAGTCACGCGGGCGCAGCACGCCCTCGATGGCCGCCGCTGCAGCGAGCACGCGCGGGTCCGACAGCGCGACGCCGAACACGGACAATCCCACCGGCGCGCTGCCCGGCGCATGGCAGGGCAGCGACGCCGCGCAGCCGTCGAGGAAATTGACCACCCCCACGTTGCGCAGGATGCGGAAGTTCCAGCGGAAGTAGTCCTCGTCGCTGGCGTCCACCGCGGCGATCGGCGGCGCGATGCATGGGGTGGTCGGCATCAGCATCGCGTCGTAGGCCGCGGCCAGGGCTTCCACGGTGCGCATGTACTCGGCGCGCATCAGGCCGAGGTCGATGTAATCGGCGACGCCGATCTCCTTGCCGTAGAGCACGCGCTTGGCGATGCGCGGGTCGTATTCGGCCAGGCGGTCCTGCCAGCGGCGATGGATGGCGTAGGCTTCGGCCCCGGCAAAGCCGCCGTTCCTGAAATACTCCGCCTGGCGCTCGAAGGCCGGCACCGGGAGCTCCGTGATCACTGCGCCCGCCGCCGCGAGCTTGCGCAACGCCGCCCCGAACGCCGCCCCGACCTGCGGATCCAGGTCCTCGAGCAGGGAACCGCGCGGCAACAGCAGGCGCAGGCCTTTCGCGGGCAGCGGCGCGAATCCGCCGCGCGGCTCCGCGGCGAGGATCGCGTCGTAGGCCGCGCAGCAGGCCACCGAATTGGCGAGCGGGCCCACGGTGTCCAGCGTGTAGGACAGCGGGAAGGCGCCGTCGCGCGGCACGCGCCGCTGCGTCGGCTTCCAGCCGGTGACGCCGCACAGCGCCGCCGGCTGGCGGATCGAGCCGCGAGTATCGCTGCCCAGCGCCATCACGCACATGCCGTCGGCCTGGGCCACCGCCGCGCCCGAGGAGGAGCCGCCGGGCACGCGCCCGGTGCTGCGGTCCCAGGGATTCTTCGGCGTGCCGTAGTGCGGATTGAGGCCGGTGGTGCCGAAGGCGAACTCCACCATGTTGGTGCGGCCGAGGATCACGGCGCCCGCCGCGCGCAGCCGCGCCACCGCCGCGGCATCCGCCGCGGCCGGCGCCGCGTTCGAGAGCAGTTTCGAGCCGGCGCGCGTCACGTCGCCGCCCACGTCGAACAGATCCTTCACCGAGACCGGCAGGCCTTCCACCGCGGAGCGCACCACGCCCGAGCGCCGCAGCCGGTCGGCATGGTCGGCCTCCGCGCGCGCCTGCTCGGCGTACACTTTCAGAAACGCGCGCGCGCCCTCGCCCGCCGGATCGGCGATGCGCGACAGGGCCTGCTCCACCAGCTGGCGGCTGGTGGTCTGGCCCTCGGCGAGCTCGCGTCCCAGGCGCGCGACCGTCCACATGAAAGCAGTCTAGCGCACAATATTCGCGATGCTCGGCAAGCTCGCGCGGCGCTTTGCGAACCTGGCCTTCGGCGGCAGCTGCTTCATTTGCCGCGAAGCCGCCGCCGAAGTGCTGTGCGCGGCGTGCGACGCGGACCTGCCGCGCCTGGGCGCCGCCGCCTGCCCGCGCTGCGCGCTCGCCACGCAGGACGGCGCGCTCTGCGGCCGCTGCCTCGCGCAGCCGCCCGCCTACGATGCGACGCTGGCGGCGCTCGCCTATGCTTTCCCGGCCGATGTGCTGGTGCAGGCGCTCAAATTCCGCGGCGAGCTGGCGCTCGCGCCGCTGCTCGGCAGATTGCTCGCGCAGCGCCTGGTCGAGGCGCGCGGCGCGCACGTCGGTTTCCTGGTGCCGGTGCCGCTGTCCGCGGCGCGGCTGCGCGAGCGCGGCTTCAACCAGGCGCTGGAGATCGCGCGCCACGTGGCGGCGGCGACCGGCTGCGCGCTGGCGCCCGGGCTCGCCGAGCGCAGCCGCGACACGCCGCCGCAACTCGACCTGCCCCTGGCCGAGCGCGAGCGGAACGTGCGTGGCGCGTTCCGCTGCACGCACGACCTGGCGGGCGCCGAGATTGCCGTGCTCGACGACGTGATGACCACCGGCGCGACGCTGGAAGAACTGGCCGCGACGCTCAAGCGCGCGGGCGCCGCGCGCGTGGTCAACTGGGTGGTGGCGCGCACCCCCCCGCCGGCCGATGTTTGAGGTCGTGCTCTTCCGCCCGGAGATCCCGCCGAACGCCGGCAACGCGATCCGGCTCTGTGCCAATACGGGTGCGCGCCTGCATTTGGTGGAGCCGCTCGGCTTCACCCTGGAGGACCGGCAGCTCAGGCGCGCGGGCCTGGACTACCACGACATGGCGCAGGTGCAGGTGCACCGCGACTGGCCCGAGTGCCGCTCCGCGCTCGCCGGCCGGCGCCTGTTCGCGGTCTCCGCGCGCGGCGGCGTGAACTATGCCGAGCCGCGCTACGTGGCGGGCGACGTATTCGTGTTCGGGCGGGAGAGCCGCGGGCTGCCGCAGGAACTGCTCGAGGATTTCGCGCCCGAGCGGCGCCTGCGCCTGCCGATGCGGCCGGGCAACCGCAGCCTCAACCTTTCGAACGCCGTCGCGGTGCTCGTGTTCGAGGCTTGGCGGCAGCAGGGGTTTTCCGGCGCCGGGTGACCTGCGCCTCCTGCCGGGCGTCGCGCGCCAGCAGCCGCTCCACTGCCTGCGGCGGCGCGAGCCTGCCCTCCAGCACCGCCTGCACCGCCTGGGTGATCGGCATGTCGACGCGATGCCGCGCGGCGAGCTGCAGCGTTTCGCGCGCGGACAGCACCCCTTCGGCAACGTGCCCGAGGTCGGCCAGGATCCGGGCCAGCGGCCGGCCGCGCGCCAGTTCCAGGCCGACGCGGCGATTGCGCGACAGGTCGCCGGTCGCCGTGAGGATCAGGTCGCCGGCGCCGGCCAGGCCCATCAGGGTCTGCGCCTTGCCGCCGAGCGCCACGCCCAGCCGCGTGATCTCCGCCAGGCCGCGGGTGATCAGCGCGGCGCGCGCGTTCTGCCCGAGCCCCAGGCCGTCGGCGATGCCGACCGCGATCGCCATCACGTTCTTCACCGCGCCGCCGATCTCCACGCCGGTCAGGTCGGCGCTGTGATAGATGCGCAGCCGGCCGCCGTGCAGCGCCGCCGCCGCCTCGCGCGCGAATGCCGCGCTGCGCGAGGCGAGCGTCAATGCGCAAGGCAGGCCGCGCGCCACCTCCAGCGCGAACGAGGGCCCGGACAACGCGCCGCAGGGCGCGCGAGCGGCGCGCGCCGCGGCGACCACTTGGTGCGGCAGCAGGCCAGTGCCGCTTTCGAAGCCCTTGCACAGCCAGAGGAGCGGCAAGCCCGCGCTCTTCGCGGCCATTTCGCGCAGGCCGGAGACCGGCGTGGCGCACAGGAGCAGCTCCGCGCCCTCGGGCCACCGGGCGCTGACGGCCAGTTGCGCCGGAAGCTCGATTTCGGGAAGGTACTTGCGGTTGCGCCGCTCGCGCGCCATGGCTTGGGCCTGCGCCGGGTCGCGCGCCCACAGCGTCACCGCGTGGCGCTCGCTCAGCACCGCCGCGAGCGCCGTGCCCCAGGCGCCCGCGCCGAGCACCGCGATGCGCTTCACGCCCCCCAGACGAGGTTGGCGCGCAGGTAGCCGTTGGCGCCGTCGGCGTGGCGCACCCGCAGCCAGCCGCCCGGCGCGACGCCCAGCAGCTCGAGCGCCACGTTCTGCGCGGCGACGAACGCCACCGGCGCCCCGTCCTCCGGTCGCTGGCGCGCCTCGGCGGACGGCGCCACCACCACCACCATGCGCTGGTCGGTGAGCAGCTTGCGCTCGATCCAGGAGAGGGCCCCCGCCTGGTCGCGCACCTTCACCCAGGCCTCGAGGTTGACGATCACCTCGAGCGGGTAGTGACGCGACACGACGTACAGGGGCTTGGCTTCGCGCGAAGGCGCGTCGTAGAGCACCGCGGCGTTCTCCCCGACGCTGAGGAAATCCGCGGCCTGCACGGCGCCGGCGGCGGCAAGCAGCAGGGCGGCGGCGAGCGAGCGCACGGCCTTCAGCTCGCCAGCTCGATGCGCGGGCCGTCCGCGGCCTGCTGCTGGCGCTGCGCGTAGAGCGCCTCAAAGGACACCGGCGACAGCAGTACCGGCGGGAAGCCGCCGCGGATGACCAGATCCGAGATCGTCTCGCGCGCGTAAGGGTACAGAATCGTCGGGCAGGCCACGGCGAGCAGCGGCTCGAGGTCCGCTGCCGGCACGCCGCGCACCGAGAAGATGCCGGCCTGGGAAGCTTCGGCGAGGAACAGGGTGCGCTCGCCGGCCTTGGCGGTCACCGTGACGGTCACCGAGACTTCATACAGGCCTTCGGCGAACTGCATCGATTGGTTGCGCACCTGGATCTCGAGCTGCGGCCCCTGCGATTCGAGGAACACCTGGGGCGCGCCCGGGATTTCCAGCGACACGTCCTTCACGTAGATCTTCTCGATCTGGAAGCTGGGCTGCTGTTCTTCGGCCATGGCGGGTGGGTCCTAGGTTCTTTCGGTTTCGCGCAGGAGCGGATCCAGTGCGCCGGCGCGCTCCAGTGCGAACAGCTCGTCGCAACCGCCGACGTGGCGGCCGCCGATCCAGATCTGCGGCACCGCGTTGCGGCCGGAGCGTTCGATCATCTCGGCGCGGCGCGCCGGTTCCAGGTCGATGCGCACCTTCTGGATGCCGGCGACGCCCTTTTTCTCCAGCAGCCGCTGCGCGGATTGGCAGTAGGGGCAGCCGGCAGTGAGGTACATCAGCACCTGCGCCAAGCTACTTCTCCACCGGCAGCCCGGCCTGCTGCCAGGCGCCGTAGCCGCCGTCGAGGTTGTACACGCTCGCGAATCCGCGGGCCTTGAGCACGCTGAGCGCGCGCGTGGCGCGGTTGCCGCTGTCGCAATTCACGATCACTGGCTTGGCCTTGTGCTTGTCGAACTCCGCCGCGCGCCGCTCGAGGTCCGCCAGCGGCACGTTCTTTGCCCCGAGGATGTGCCCCTTGGCGTACTCGGCGGCGTCGCGCACGTCGAGGAGCAGCGCGTCCTCGCGGTTGATCAGTTGCGTCGCCTGCAGCGTGCTCAGCCGGGGGCCGCCGGCGCTGCGCCGCAGGAAGGGCCAGATCAGCATCCCGCCCGAGGCGAACGCCACGGCGATCAGCAGCAGGTTGTTCTTGATGAATTCCATCTGGAGCGCGACATTATAATTCACCGCATGCACCGCATCGTGTTCCTGCGGCACGGCGAGTCGGCGTGGAACCGCGAGAACCGCTTCACCGGCTGGACCGACGTGGACCTGACCGCCGCCGGCGTCGAGGAGGCGCGCGCCGCCGGGCGCCTGCTCAGGGCGCAAGGCCTGGCCTTCGACTTCGCCTACACCTCGGTGCTCAAGCGAGCCATCCGCACGCTGTGGCTGGCGCTGGAGGAGATGGACCGCGTCTGGCTGCCGGTGGAAAACAGCTGGCGCCTGAACGAGCGCCACTACGGCGCCCTGCAGGGCCTGAACAAGGCCGAGATGGCGGCGCAGTTCGGCGAGGCGCAGGTGCTCGCCTGGCGCCGCAGCTACGACACCCCGCCGCCGGCGCTCGCGGCGGGCGACCCGCGCGACGCCGCCGCCGATCCGCGCTACGCGGGGCTCGCGCGCGCCGAAGTCCCGCTCACCGAATGCCTCAAGGACACGGTGGCGCGCGTGCTGCCCTACTGGAACCGCGTGATCGCGCCGGCGGTGCGCGCCGGCCGCCGCGTACTGGTGGCGGCGCACGGCAACTCGCTGCGCGCGCTGGTCAAGCACCTGGACGGCGTGTCGGATGCCGACATTGTCGGCCTGAACATCCCCACCGGCGTGCCGCTCCTCTACGAGCTGGACGCGCAGCTGCGCCCGCTCGGCCACCGCTACCTCGGCGACGCCGAGGAGGTGGCGCGGCGCGTGGCGGCGGTGTCGGCCCAAGGCAAGGCCAGGCCCTGATCCGCGCGCTCCTCCTCGGCTGCGCCCTCGCCGCGAGCGTCGCTGTGCAGGCGGGCCGCGAAGAGGACCTGAGCGCGCTGCGCGCGCGCATCGAGGCGCTCAGGACGGGGCTCGACGAAAAGGAGGCCAACCGGCGCGAAGCGCGCGACGCACTGCGCGACTCGGAGCGTGCGATCTCGGACGCCAACCGCACGTTGCGCGCCCTGGAGGCCGAGGGCCGCGCGGTGCAGGCGGAACTGGCGCGCCTGGCAGGCCGTCAGGCGGCGCTGCAAGGCGGCATCGCGCGCCAGCAGGCCGCGCTCGGCCGCGTGCTCGCCGCGCGCTATGCCGCCGGGGATGTGCACGGCTCCGACGCGCTCAAGGTGGCGCTGTCGGGCGAGGACCCCGCGGACGTGGCGCGCAAGCTCTACTATCTCGCCGAGCTGTCGCGCGCCACCGCGCGGCTGCTGCGCGAACTGCGCGCGGGGCTGGCGGACGCGGCGCTGCTGCGCCGCGCCGCCGAGGAGCGCCGCGGGCGCCTGGAAGTCATCGAGGGACAGCGGCGCGCCGACCGCGACCGCATCTTCGTCGAGCGGCGCGAGCGGCGCCGCGTGCTGGGCCGCGTCCTGGTCGAGATCCGCGGCACGCGCCGGCAGATGAAGACGCTGCTGGCCGACGAGCGGCGCCTGGCGCGGCTGGTCGAGGAGATCGGGCGCGTGCTCAAGGCGCGCCCGGGAGCGGGCTACGCACGCGTCGAGAAGGTGCCGGAGCTCGGTTCGCTCGCCGGGCCGTTCTCCGGACTGCGCGGCAGACTGCGCCTGCCGGTGCGCGGGGAACTTGTCGGGCGCTTCGGCACACCAAGGAGCGAGGGCCCGGCCGGGCAAAAGGGGGTATTCATCCGCGCCCGCGAAGGCGAGGCGGTGCGCGCGGTGGCCGCGGGCCAGGTGGTGTACGCCGACTGGATGCGCGGCTTCGGCAACCTGCTGATCGTGGACCACGGCGAGGCCTACCTGTCGATCTACGCCAACAACGAGTCGCTGCTCAAGCAGACGGGCGATCCGGTGGCGGCGGGAGAGGCGGTGGCCACCGTCGGCGCGAGCGGTGGCAACGAGCAATCGGGTCTATACTTTGAACTTAGGCATCTCGGTCAGGCGTTCGACCCCCTGCGTTGGGTCGTGCTGAAGTGAATCCGCCACCGCAGCGCCTGCGTAAGGAACCAACATGGGCAAGTTCAGAAACTTCGGGCTGATCGCGCTCGGCGTCGTCGCCGGCATCCTGGTTAGCCTCAACTTCCAGGCGATCGCCGACCGCGCGGCGCGCACGCCGCTGCCGGTGGAGGAGCTGCGCGCCTTCACCGAGGTGTTCGGCGCCATCAAGCAGAACTACGTCGAGCCGGTCGAGGACAAGAAGCTGATCAACGAGGCCATCAACGGCATGCTCTCGGGCCTCGACCCGCACTCGGCCTACCTGGACGCCGAGGCGTTCCGCGAGCTGCAGGTCGGCACCCAGGGCCAGTTCGGCGGCCTGGGCATCGAGGTCGGCATGGAGGACGGCTTCATCAAGGTGGTGTCGCCGATCGAGGACACGCCGGCGTTCCGCGCCGGCATCAAGCCGGGGGACCTGATCATCCGGCTGGACGACACGCCGGTGAAGGGCATGGCGCTGAACGACGCGGTGAAGCGCATGCGCGGCAAGCCCAACACGCAGATCACGCTCACCATCTCGAGAAAAGGCGAACCGGCGCCCATCGTGGTGACGCTGACCCGCGCGGTGATCCGCGTGCAGAGCGTCAAGTCGAAGCTGCTCGAGCCGGGCTACGGCTGGGTGCGCGTGTCGCAGTTCCAGGAGTCCACCACCGAGAACATGGTGAAGCACCTGGAAAAGCTCTACAAGCAGGGCCAGTTGAAGGGCCTGGTGCTGGATCTCAGGAACGACCCGGGCGGGCTGCTGTACGGCGCGGTGGCGATCTCCTCGGCGTTCCTGCCGGACAAGGTGCTGGTGGTGTCCACCGACGGGCGCACCGAGGACGCGAAGAAGAAATTCCTCGCCAGCCCGGACGATTACCTGCGCGGCGCGCACGACGACGTGCTCAAAGGCCTGCCGGCGGCGACCAAGACCGTGCCGATGGTGGTGCTGGTCAACGGCGGCTCGGCCTCGGCCTCGGAAATCGTGGCCGGCGCGCTGCAGGACCACAAGCGCGCCACCGTGATCGGCACGCAGACCTTCGGCAAGGGTTCGGTGCAGACCATCATGCCGCTGGGCAACTCCACGGCGATCAAGCTGACCACCGCGCGCTACTACACGCCGAGCGGGCGCTCGATCCAGGCCAAGGGCATCACCCCGGACATCGTCGTCGAGGAGCCCGGCGCCAGCGCGCAGTCGCGGCTGCGCGAGGCGGACCTCGAGCGCCACCTGGCGAACGACCGCGACAAGGATGCCGACAAGAAGTCCGGCACGCGCGTCAAGCCGGCGGCGGCCACGCCGCCGGGCGAGCTGCCCAAGCCGCTCGAGATGGGTTCGAAGGACGACTTCCAGCTCGCCCAGGCACTGCACTTCCTCAAGGGCGAGCCGGTGATGGGCCAATCCAAGCCCGTGGCCGAAACCAAGTCCGGCAGCTGAACGACCAGCAGCTCCTTCGCTACTCGAGGCACATCCTCCTCACGGAGTTCGGAGTCGAGGGGCAGGAGCGGCTGCGCGGTTCAAGCGCGCTGGTAGTCGGCGCCGGCGGGCTGGGCTGCCCCGCGGCGCTGTATCTTGCCGCCAGCGGCGTCGGCAAGCTGACCATCGCCGATTCCGACAACGTCGACCTGACCAACCTGCAGCGCCAGATCCTCTACCGCAGCGAATCCGTCGGCGCGAAGAAGGTGGAGCAGGCGCGCATGGCGCTCGCCGCAATCAATCCCGACGTCGAGATCGTGCCGCTCGCCAAGCGCGTGGATGCCGGGAACCTCGGCCCTCTGGTGTCCGCGGCGGACGTGGTGCTCGACTGCTCGGACAATTACGCCACGCGCCACGCCCTGAACCGCGCCTGCGTCAAGCATCGCAAGCCGCTGGTGTCGGGCGCGGCGATCCGCTTCGACGGGCAGCTGATGGTGTTCGACCTGCGGGAAAGGGACGCGCCTTGCTACGCGTGCCTCTTTCCCGAGGAAGGCGAAGTCGAGGAGGTGCAGTGCTCGGTGATGGGCGTGCTCGCGCCGCTCACCGGCGCGATCGGCGCGCTGCAGGCGCTGGAAGCGGTGAAGATCCTGGCCGGCGCGGGCGAGACGCCGCGCGGACAGTTGACCCTCATCGACGCCAAGACCTCCGGGCTGCGCAGCGTGCGCGTGAAGAAGGATCCCGCTTGCGCTGTCTGCAGCGCGCGCTAGTTACTGCCTGCGGTAGAGCACGGTATCGATGGTCAGCCGGCCGCCCTGAGGCGCGGGCACGGAGATTACCTCGGGCGGCTGGCCGCCCATTTGCATGTGCAGCTGGCGGCCTTTGATCGTGTAGCGGCCGGAGTTCACCGGATCGGCGCGCTGCGCGGCGTCGAAATCGAACTTGCGCACGTCCCCGCCCGGCGCCTCGACCTGGTCGTAGGCGCGGTAGACGCGGCCGTTCGCCGAAAGCAGGTAGTAGTGCAGCGCCACCACATGGTTGCCGTAGCCGACGCCGCGATTCAGGTTGACCACGTACTTCGGCTTGGTTCCCACGTAGAGACCGGCCGCCGCCTTGCCCGCGGGGCCGGGACCTTCCGCGACCGACGGCGCCGCCTGGCCCTGCTCGACGCGCAGCGTGCCCGCCATGGCGTTCAGCGCCGGCACGGCGCGCTGCCAGACCTGGGGATTGATCGCCGACGCATCCACGATCGCGGCGGAATTGCCCGCGACGATCAGCATGCGCATGCGCTGCCGCGGAATGCCGACGACGCTTTCGGCGAAGCGCGCCGTGTAGACCGCATCCGCGCCCTGGAGGGCGCTGCGCCCGAACGCGGGCTGGGCGGTGACGCTGGCTTCCCGGTAGCGCGGGTCGATCCATTCGCGCAGCATCGTGCGCTGGAACATCTGCCCGATGTCGCCGGTGAAGGGGCGGAACGGGTAGACCTGCATCGAGGCGTTGTACTCGTTGGAGGCGTAGTCCTCCGGCGGGGTGATCGCGCTGCGGGTGTAGTTGGGCGGCGGGGCGTAGCGCAGCGTGGGGGCGGTTTGCGCGATTGCATGCGCTCCCGTCAAGGCGAGAAGCAAAGTACCGACAAAGCGCGCTGCGATCACTTGGAGCCTTCGCGAACAGGTTATCGAATGGCCCGGCTGCTTCATTTCACGAACAACGTATAGGTAACCGCCTGGGACATTCCTGGCAAGGAGCCGCCAAAATTGAGCACGTGCTCGCCTGGCTTCAGCGGCCGCAACATGACGTAATAGCCGTTGGCGGCGGAGGGAAAAATCCGGTACTTCGGCTCCGCGAGAGCCCCCATGTCGAAGCACTCCGTCGTGAACTGGCGATACTTTGCCAGACCCCCGATGCGACGGCCGTCGAGATCGAGAACCAAGAAGGACGGTTGATCCGTTATCGACTTGGCGGTTTCAATGAACGAAGCGCAGCACGAAGCACAGAATGCGTCGGTCGCACCGGGCATTACGACGTAGTTGATGAGGGGAAAGAACAGGTACTTGCCGCGCGGAATCGTGCAGGTCCTGACCGTCCGCTGGGTGCCGTAGGTGCCGGCCAGAAACCAGACCGGGCCGTTCTGCTTGAGGTGACAGGCCCGCCCAGTGCGGTCCGCTACCGGGCTGTCGGCCCGGTCGAAAGAGCCGGCCCATTGCCACCAGGCCTTCGACCATTTGGCTTGGGAAATCCTGGCGACCGGCTCGGCCGGGGGAACGGCAATGTCCGTCTGGGCGAAGGCCAGTGGCAGGAAAACAAAGGCAGAAGCAGCAACGAAAATGATTTGCTTGCAGGTCGCTTTGAAGCACGCCATGTGGCTCACCAGACAGGCCTGCTCGGATACTCGCCGAGAAACTCGGCGTTGTGGACGTGATGGAAAAGGCTCGCTGCCGCGCAGGCGACCAGGGAAACCGGCAGTCCGCGTTGCAAAAGCATCACTGCCTGGGCAATGAAGTCATGAACATGGCCTTCTTCACGCGGTTTGCCGCAGCACTTCAACGGCGAACGTAATGAACGCGGCCCAGCCGACCGTGAAAATTGCGGTGCGCGCCATAAAAAGCCCGAATCCGCTGATGTGAATCACGGCATGCGCGGCGCGCGCATAGAAGAAGACAGCAGCCGAAATCTCGGTAACGGACGTTGACACGTCGACGGCATTGGCGATCAGAACCACCGCTGCAAAAGTCGCGAAGTTTTCGACTCCATTCAGGTGCGCCCGATTGGCGCGATTGACCCAGTCGGGCAGAACCGAAGTGGGCGCGGCCTTGTAGTCGGAGGGTTGCAGGGGTCCGCGGGACAACACATAGCCGATGACAACGGGAATCCAGAGAACTCCGGTGAGAATTGCGGTAAGCAAGAGATAGAAGAGCTCGGTGGTCATTTGTGCCTCCATTCATCGCATTGGGACGCTTCTTCGCTTCCGCTCGGACGGCCCGGCTATCGCCTTTCCGTCGCCAACCACGCCACCCTTGCTTTCGCTTGAGCCAATGCGGCTTCTTGCGTATCGAAAACCAGCTGCGCGTAGTGGTGGAGAGAAAACCATCCTTTCCCATCCTCCGAATCCCTACGGTACTCCTCGAAACCGAATGTGCCATCGACACGCAGGAAGATATCGATGCAATGGTCGCCTTCGCGGTTCTCGAGTGACGCTACAACCCCGGTGGCCATCGAAGCTCAATCCCCGATTTCTAACGACCGCTCTCGAACCAGGGGGCAGCCCTCGCTAGCGCGTGGCACGAGCAAGATGGATTATGGAACTGCAACCAAACCGCGCACTCCCGCTCTTTCAACCGCTGCCTTGGCGAAGCCTGCCGCCTTCAACTCGTCGACGACCTTTCGTATGTAGCTTGCGCCCGCCGCTCGCCCTTTTGGAATCCCGATGCCGATATCCTCGACCGCGATTCGGCCCTCCAGGACCTGCAGCCCGGGCACCCGGTCCGTGATGGGGTATAGAACTGTCTTGACCGCAGCCACCGCGTCTGCTTTTCCGGACCTCACCATGTCCACGGCGGCGGCGATTGTCGGAGTTCTAACCAGCGTCGCGGCTTTGAGGGTGCGCGTAAGGAGGACATCGGTAGCGCCTTTCTCCAGGACCCCGATGCGCACTCCCGGTTTATCCGCTTCAGAGATGTCCGAAACGGAACCCCCCTTGGCGACCAGGTAGCCGATTTCGATCTGGACATACGGGGCGCTGATGTAGAGCTCCTTTGCGCGCGCGGGAACGATTCCGGTGAAAATGATGTCCCATTGTCCCCACGCGATGCTGCCAGCGAGCGCCGAGGGCGTGGGATAGGGGACGGCTTCGAAAGTCACCCCCAAGCGCCGCGCCAGTTCAGTTCCGAGATCGATCGCAATGCCTTTCAGCTCACCCGAAGCCGGGTCCTTCGTCGCATGGGCGGGCTGGTTGGCAAAAAACGCGCCGCGGAGTTTGCCGGTAGGTGCCAGGGCAAGCTTCTCTTCCTGAGTTGGCGCCGATTGAACGCCCGCACAAGCATTGAGCAGCAATCCCAGCGCCAAAGCCGCCTTCCAGTTCATTCGCATGATTCCCTTCTAAGTTGCAGACGCTCTCCAACTCTCCCGTTCAGGAGCCGTGTGCAGTGGCGCAAAGCCTCAC
>JBGPPD010000013.1:0-29140 GCA_041488375.1 Gammaproteobacteria bacterium
AGGTTGAGTTCATCGTCGAACACGCCGAACACGGCGTCGCGCCCGAAAGCGATGTGCGCGACGTACTCGGCGATCGACGCATCCGAGATCGACAGGCCGAAGCGCAGGCGCCGGTCCTCGGGGCCGAGCGCGAGGAAGTGGGCGGCGAGCTTCGGGCGCTCCAGCCGGTTCAGCTCGCGGGCGACTATCGGCACAGCTCGAGCGCCTCGCGCGCCGCGGACAGGGTCTCCTCGATTTCGCGCGCCCCGTGCGCAGCGGAGACGAATCCCGCCTCGTAGGCCGAGGGCGCGAGGTACACGCCGCGCTCGAGCATCGCGTGGAAGAAACGGTTGAAGCGCTCGCGGTCGCACTGCATCACTTCGGCAAACGCGCGTGGCGGCGCGGCGCGGAAGTACAGGCCGAACATGCTGCCGACGGATTGCGCCGAGAACGCGACGGCGGCGCGCTTGGCTTGCGCAGTGAGGCCCTCGACGAGCGCGCGCGTGGTTGCCTCGATGCGTTCCTGAAACCCGGGCGTGTCCACCAGCCTGAGCGTCGCCAGGCCGGCGGCCACCGCCACCGGGTTGCCGGAAAGCGTGCCCGCCTGGTACACCGGCCCTAGGGGCGCGAGCTTCTGCATGATCTCTCGCTTGCCGCCGACCGCGGCCAGCGGCAGCCCGCCGCCGATCACCTTGCCGAGGGTCGTCAGGTCCGGCCGCACTGCGTAACGTGCCTGGGCGCCGCCCAGGGCGACGCGGAATCCGGTCATCACCTCGTCGAGGATCAGTACGGCGCCGTGCCGCGTGCACTGTTCGCGCAGCGTTTCGAGAAATCCCGGCGCGGGCAACACCAGGTTCATGTTGCCGGCCACCGGCTCGACGATCGCGCCGGCGATCTGCGGACCTTGCTTCTCGAACAACGCCTTCACCTGCGCGGCGTCGTTGTAGTCGAGCACCAAAGTGTCCGCCGCGGTCTGCGCGGGCACCCCGGCCGAGCTCGGGTTGCCGAAGGTAAGCGCGCCCGAACCCGCTTTCACCAGCAGCGCGTCGGCGTGCCCGTGGTAGCAGCCCTCGAACTTCACGATCAGGCTCCTGCCGGTGTAGCCGCGCGCCAGGCGCAGCGCCGTCATGGTGGCCTCGGTGCCCGAGGACACCAGGCGCAGCATCTCGAGCGAGGGCACCAGGCGGGACAACATCTCCGCCATTTCCACTTCCGCTTCGGTCGGCGCGCCGAAGGACAGCGCGCGCGCGGCCGCTGCCTGCACCGCCTCGACCACCGCGGGATGCGTGTGCCCGGCGACCATCGGGCCCCAGGAACCGAGGTAGTCGATGTAGCGCTTGCCGTCGGCGTCCCAGAGATGCGCACCCGAGGCCCGCTCCAGGAACGGCGGCGTGCCGCCGACGGCGCGGAACGCGCGCACCGGCGAATTCACGCCCGCGGGGATGCGCAGCTGCGCGCGCTGGAACAGTTCCTCGTTACGCGATGCCATGGGCGAACACCTTAGCGTATTCCCGCGCGCGCGCGGCGACATCCGGCGCGTCGAACAGGTCCGAGAGGACCGCCACGGCGTCGGCGCCGGCGGCGAGCAGCTGCGGGGCGTTCTCGGCGGTGATGCCGCCGATCGCGACTTTGGGCACGCCGAGGTCGTGCCCGAACAGCGCGAGCGGCGCGCGGTCCGCGCCGGGCTTGGTGGGCGAGGCGAACACCGAGCCGAAGGCGACGTAGTCGGCGCCTGCGGCGACGGCGCGGCGTGCGAGCTCTATCCGGTCGTAGCAGGAGGCGCCGAGGATGCGCCCGGGCAGCCGCGCGCGCGCCGCGGCGAGGTCGCCGTCCTCGATCCCCAGGTGCAGTCCCTCGGCGCCGACTTCGAGCGCCAGTTCCAGGTCGTCGTTGATGATGAGCGGCACGCCATGCCGGCGGCAGAGCTGCGCCAATGCGCGCGCCTCTTCGACGCGCCGCGCCGCGGGCGCGGCCTTGTTGCGGTACTGAAGCGCGCATAGCGCGCCCGAGGCCACCGCGTCTGCGACGCGGTCCAGCCGCTCTGGCGTGATGGCGTAGAGCCCGCGCAGCGTCATCGCCACGGCAGGTGCTGCCCGCTGCCGGGCTGGAAGCCGCGCTCGAGCGCGCGCCAGGTGAAATCCTGCGCCGCGCGCGCCGCTTCCGGCACCGCGTCGCCGTGCGCGAGCCGCGCGGCGATGGCGGAGGCGAGGGTGCAACCCGAACCGTGGTAGCTGCCAGGCAGGCGCCGCCAGCGGTCCTCGCGCAGCGCGCCCTGCGGGCCGTAGAGCGTGTTCACGACCTCGGGGGTGTCGGCGTGCGTGCCGGTGAGCAGCACGTACTTGCAGCCGCGCGCGAGGCAAGCCGCAACGCCGCCGAGCGCGCGCGCCTCCAGCGTGTTCGGCGTGAGCACCGTAGTGCGCGGCAGCAGGTGCTCGCGCAAGGCGGCGAGCACCGCCGCGTCGGCGAGCGGATCGCCGCGCCCCGAAGCGAGCACCGGATCCAGCACCACGGGCGTGCGCGCATGGGTGGCGAGGATCGCGGCAATCGCCAGCGCGTTCGCCGCGCTGGCGATCACGCCGATCTTGAACGCCGCGACCGGCAGCTCCGCCAGCAGGCGCTGCGCCTGCTCGGCGATCAACCATGCGTCGAGCGGCTGCACACGGTGCACGCCGTGCGTGTCCTGCACCGTGACCGCGGTGAGCACCGTCAGCGGATGGCAGCCGAGCGCGGCGAGGGTGAGCACGTCGGCCTGCAGTCCCGCGCCGCCGGTCGGATCGGCGGCGGCGAAACTGAGCACCAGCGGAGGAGCGGAATGCATGGGGGCGCGGCGCGGCGGCGCCGCGGAATGAGCTAAGATGCCGCACGATTTTAACTCAGCGCCTGCTGCCGACGGATGACCGAGAGCCAAGTGCAGTACAAGACCTGGATGTGCCTGATCTGCGGCTACCTCTACGACGAGGCCGCGGGCCTTCCGGACGAGGGGATCGCGCCGGGCACGCCCTGGGAGGAGGTGCCCCTCAACTGGACCTGCCCGGAATGCGGCGCGCGCAAGGAAGATTTCGAGATGGTCGAGATCTGAGCGCGCACCGGCGCGCTTGGACCTGAAGGCACTCGGCGCCGCATGGCGCGGCGTGGCGGTGATTCCGCTGCGCCGCCAGCTGGCGATGCTCGCCGCCGCGGTCGCCGCGCTGCTCGTCGCGGCGCTGTGGTTCGCCTGGGCCGAGTACCGCGAAGCGCATTTCGGCGACGACCCGCTCGCGGCGGCCGGGGAGATGCGCACGCTGTCCCAGCGCCTGGCGAAGGGCGCGCTGCGCAGTCTGCGCGGCGACCCCGACGCCTTTCCGCAGGTGCAGGCGAGCCGCGACGGTTTCGCCTCGGCGCTCGCGCGCCTGGTCAAGGACGGCCGCTCGACGGCCGCAGTGCGTGCGCTGGTCGCGGAGTGGGCGCGCACGGAACGCAACGCCACCACGCTGCTGCGCGATCAGAAGATGCTCACCGCGCTCGCCGCCGCCGCCGCGGGCATGGAGCGCGCCAACCCGCAGCTGCTCGAGCGCGCCGAGCGGGTGCAGAACCTGAAGCTCGCGCGCGGCGCGAATGCCGCGGAGTTTGCCGCCACCAGCCGCCTGGTGATGCTCACGCAGCGCATGGCGCGCGGCGCCCAGCAACTGCTCGCTGCCGACGCGCTGGACCCGGAGGTGGAGTTCCTGCTCGGCAAGGACGTGAACGAGTTCCGCGTCACGCTCGCGCGGCTGCGCGAAGGGGCCAAGGAGGGCGAGCTGGGCACGGCGCTTGGCGAACTCGCGGGGAGCTTCGCGCAGTACGAGGACGCCGTGGTGGCGGTACTCGGCAGGCGCGCGAGCCTTGCGGCGGCGAAGGACGCGGCCTTCGCCATCCACGCCGATTCGGACCGGCTGCTGGAGGCGGTGGACCGCGTGGTCGCCGCCTTGCGCGCAGCGCCGGCGCCGCGTGCCTACGAGACCGGACTGGCGCTGACCGCGCTGGCTCTGTTCGGCACGCTGCTGCTGCTCGCGCTGTTCTACGTGCGCGACGAGCGCCGCCAGCGCGAGGCCATCGCCCGGCGGCACGCGGTGATGCGGCGCTACCACGAGCGCGACCTGGCAGCGGTGGAGCAGCTGCGCCGCGAGCTCGAGGGGCTCGCCGCTGGCGACCTGACGGTGCGCGTGACGGTCAACAGCGAGATCACCTCGGCGGCGGCGGCGGCGCTCAACGATGCGCTGGAGGCCCTGCGCCAGCTGGTGGCGCGCGTGGCGGTCGCGGCCGAACGCGTCGGCGGCGCTGCCGGCGGCGCGCAAGGGGCGGCCGATGTCCTGTTCCAGGCCGCGCAACGCCAGAGCGAGCGCATCAAGGGCGCGAGCGCGAGCGCGCTCGGCATGGCGCGCATGGTCAACGAGCTCTCCACCCGCGCCGACCAGTCCAGCGAGCTGTCACGCGCCGCGCGCACGGCGGCGCTGCAAGGGCACCAGGCGGTGCAGGCGGCGCTGTCGGTGATGCGCGACCTGGGCGCGCGCATCCGCGTCAGTGCGGCGCAGATCGACCGGCTGCGCGGCGCCTCGCCCGAGCTGGGCAGGACCGCCGGCGCGCTCAACCAGATCGCCGCGCAGGCCGAGGCGCTGAGCGGCAGCGCCTCGGGCCAGACGCTGGCCGAGCTGGGAGAGCTGTTGCGCAAGCTGGCCGAAAAGATCGAGGAAGTGTCCCGCGCCACCCGGTCGCAGGCCGGCGTGGCCAGCACCGTCGCCGGGGGCGTGCGCGAGGTGCTGTCCGGGGCGGAGCAGGCGGCGGAGGCGGCCACGCACGCCGCCGGCTCGGTGGAGGAATTGGCGGCGTTGCTGCGCGAACTGCAGCAGGCGCTGGAGAAGCTGCGCACCTGAGGCGCGGCCCCGGCGCGCCCCGGGGCCATGGGGTAAAATAGCGACTGAGCGTGTCCTCGATCAACCTGACGCACCACTTCCTGATCGCCATGCCCAGCATGGCCGATCCGTACTTTGCGAAATCCCTGACCTACGTCTGCGAGCACAACGACCAGGGCGCGCTCGGCGTGGTGGTCAACCGCCCGATCGACATGACCCTGCAGGCGCTGTTCGAGCGCCTTTCGCTTACCCTGAAGCACAAGGACCTGTCCGACGCGCCGATCTACTTCGGCGGCCCGGTGCAGACCGATCGCGGCTTCGTGCTGCACGAGCCGGCGGGCAACTGGCAGTCCACGCTGCGCGTGCGCGACGCCATCGGCCTCACCACTTCGAAGGACATCCTGGAAGCCGTGGGGCGCGGCGAGGGCCCGCGGAAACTCCTGGTGACCCTGGGCTACGCCGGCTGGTCGGCGGGCCAGCTCGAGCACGAGCTCGGGCAGAACGCCTGGCTCACGGTCGAGGCGAAGGACGCCATCATTTTCGACCTGCCCTCGGAAGAGCGCCTGGTGGCGGCGATGGAGCTCCTCGGCGTTGACTACGCGCGCCTGGCGGATTCGGCGGGACATGCCTGAGGCCGGCGGCACCGTCCTCGCCTTCGATTTCGGTTTAAAGCGCATTGGCGTTGCAGTAGGCGAGACGGAGCTGCGCACCGCGCATCCGCTGCCCGGTATCGCCGCGCCCGGCTTCGCCGCCATCGACCGGCTGGTGAAGGAATGGCGGCCCGGCATGCTGGTGGTGGGCCTGCCGGTGGCCGAACAGCGCGAGCACCCGATGGCCAAGCGCGCGCAACGCTTCGCCCGCCAGCTCGAGGGGCGCTTCCGCCTGCCGGTGGCGCGCGTGGACGAGCGCTACACCTCGGTGGCCGCCGAGAGCCTGCTGCGCGGGGTGAAGAGGAAGGCGGTGGACTCGGTCGCGGCGCAATTGATCCTGGAGCAGTATTTCCATGAAAAAGCTGCCTGACGCCGAGCAGCTGTGCGAGCAGCTGGCGCGCGAGCTCCGGCCGCTCGCCAAGCCCTCGATCGCGATGATCGGCATCCACACGGGCGGCGCCTGGGTGGCCGAGCGGCTGCATGCCGCGCTCGGGCTGCAGGAGCCCCTCGGCCTGTTGGACATCGCGTTCTACCGCGACGACTACGCCAAGCAGGGCCTGGCCAAGGACCCCAAGCGCTCGAAGATTCCCTTCGAGGTGGAAGGGCGCGAACTGCTCCTGGTGGACGACGTGCTGCACACCGGGCGCACGGTGCGCGCGGCGATCAACGAGCTGTTCGACTACGGCCGCCCGGCCTCGATCACGCTGGTGGTGCTCGCCGAGCGCGACGGCCGGCAGCTGCCGATCTGCGCGCGCCACGCCGGCGCGAAGGTCGACGTGCCGGCGGGCATGCGCCTGCGCTTGAAGCGCGACGGCATGGGCAGGCTGTTCCTGGAGCTCGAACATGGCGCGTAACCCGCAGCTCAACGCCAACGGCGAATTGCAGCACCTGCTGTCGACCGAGGGGCTGCCGCGCGAGATCCTGCTGAAGATCCTCGACACGGCGGAGTCCTTCGTCGGCGTCACCGAGCGCGACATCAAGAAGGTGCCGCTGCTGCGGGGGAAAAGCGTGTTCAACCTGTTCTTCGAGGGCTCGACGCGCACGCGCACCACCTTCGAGATCGCCGCCAAGCGCCTGTCCGCCGACGTGATCAACCTCAACGTCGCGGTGAGCTCCACCGCCAAGGGCGAGTCGCTGCTCGACACCGTGGCCAACCTCTCGGCGATGCAGGCCGACATCTTCGTCGTGCGCCACGGCTCCTCCGGCGCGGCGCACCTGGTGGCGCGCCACGTCAAGCCGCACGAGCACGTGATCAACGCTGGCGACGGGCGCCATGCGCACCCGACGCAAGGGCTGCTCGACCTGTACACCATCCGCCACTACAAGAAGGATTTCGGCGGCCTCACCGTGGCGATCGTCGGCGACGTGCTGCATTCGCGCGTCGCGAGATCGCTGATCCACGGCCTGACCACGCTCGGCGCTTCGGAAGTGCGCGTCATCGGCCCGCAGACGCTGATCCCGGCCGGCGCCGCGGCGCTCGGCGTGCGCGTGTTCCATTCGATGCAGGAAGGCCTGCGGGGCGCCGACGTGGTGGTGATGCTGCGGCTGCAGAACGAGCGCATGAGCGGGGCACTGCTGCCTTCCGCGCAGGAGTTCAACAAGCACTACGGCCTCACCGCCGACAAGCTTGCGCTGGCGAAGCCCGACGCGATCGTGATGCATCCCGGACCGATGAACCGCGGCGTGGAGATCGACTCCTCGGTGGCCGACGGGCCGCATTCGGTGATCCTGCCGCAAGTCACCTTCGGCATTTCGGTGAGGATGGCGGTCATGTCCATGATCGCGGGCGGCGGATGAAGCTGCTCATCAAGGGCGGGCGGGTGGTGGACCCGAAGAGCGGCCGCGACGCCGTGGGCGACCTGTTCCTCGCCGAGGGCAGGATCGCCGCGGGCGCCGGAACGCCGGACCGCATCATCGACGCGAAGGGCCTGGTGGTGGCGCCGGGATTGATCGACTTGTCGGCGCGGCTGCGCGAGCCGGGTTTCGAGTACAAGGCGACGCTGGAGTCGGAGATGGATGCCGCGGTGGCGGGTGGCGTGACCAGCCTTGCCTGCCCGCCGGACACCGACCCGCCGCTCGACGAGCCGGGCCTGGTGGACATGCTCAGGCGCCGCGCCAAGGCGCTGTCGCGCGCGCGCGTCTACCCAGTGGGCGCGCTGACCGTGAAGCTCGCGGGCAAGCAGCTCACCGAGATGGCGGAACTGGCGGAATCCGGCTGCGTCGCCTTCTCGCAGGCCAACGTGCCGGTGGCCGATACACAGGTGCTCTGGCGCGCGCTGCAGTACGCCGCGACCTTCGGTTTTCCGGTATGGCTGCGCGCCGAGGACGCCTGGCTCGCCAAGGGCGGCGTCGCGCACGACGGCGAGGTGGCGACGCGCCTGGGCCTTGCCGGCATCCCGGTGTTCGCCGAGACCATCGCACTCGCGCAGCTCTTCGAGCTGGTGCGCGCCACCGGGGCGCGTGTGCACATCTGCCGCATCTCGAGCGCGGCCGGCGTCGCCATGCTGCGCCGCGCACGGCACGAGGGCCTGCCGCTTACCTGCGACGTCGGCATCCACCATGTGCACCTCTCGGACATGGACCTGGGTTTCTTCGATTCGAGTTGCCGCCTCGAGCCGCCGCTGCGCAGCCAGCGCGACCGCGAGGCGCTGGCGGCGGGCCTGGCCGACGGCACGATCGACTGCGCAGTGTCCGACCATACGCCGGTGGACGAGGACCAGAAGCTGCTGCCGTTCGCCGAAGCCGAACCCGGCGCCACCGGGCTGGAACTTTTGCTGCCGCTCGCGCTCAAGTGGGGCATGGAGCGCAAGCTCAGCCTCGCGCAGACCCTCGCGCGCATCACCAGCGAACCGGCGCGCATCCTCGGCGTCGCTTCGGGCCGCATCGAGCCCGGCGCGCCCGCCGACCTGGCGATCTTCGATCCGCAGGCGGCCTGGCGCGTGACGCCGCAGGCACTGAAGAGCCAGGGCAGCAATTCGCCGTTCCTTGGCAGGGAGCTCACCGGGCGGGTGCGGACCACCATCGTGGCCGGCAACGTGGTCCACGAGGCATGAGGCGCGTTGCGCTCGCGCTGATCCTGGTCGCCGGCTGCAGCTCCACGCCGGAGAAGCGCCCCGGCGGCTATTACAAGGACGACGGGCCGGGCGACAGCGCCAGGCTGGCCTCGATCCCCGACGCGAATCCCAGGGCCGAACCGCTGCATCGCTTCGCCAACCGGCCTTACGAAGCGATGGGCAGGAAATACGTGCCGCTGACGCAGGTGGGCATCTACAAGCAGCGCGGCACGGCGAGCTGGTACGGCAAGCGCTTCCACGGCAGCCCGACCTCGAGCGGCGAGAAGTACGACATGTACAAGATGAGCGCCGCGCACCCGATCCTGCCGATCCCGAGCTACGCGCGCGTCACCAACCTGGCCAACGGCCGCAGCGTGGTGGTGCGCGTCAACGACCGCGGGCCGTTCCATTCCGGCCGCTCGATCGACCTGTCCTACGCCGCGGCGTGGAAGCTCGGTTACCTGGCGCAGGGCAGCGCGCGGGTCGAGATCGAACAGATCGTGCCGGGCGGCGCGCCGGTCGCGCGGCGCTAGCGGGCCCGCATGCGCCGTTCCTTGCCGTGGCTGCTGTCTTTCGCCTGCGCGGCGGCGCAGGCGCAGCCCGCGCCGCTGCTGGCGGGCAAGTCCTGGCTGCTCGCCGACCTGAGCAGCGGCCAGGTGCTCGCGGAGGAAAAGGCCGACGAGCGCATCGCGCCCGCGTCGCTCACCAAGTTGATGACCGCTTACCTTGTGTTCGGCGCACTGCGCGACAAGCAACTCTCCGTCGTCGGCCGCGTCGAGGTGTCCGAGCACGCCTGGCGCGCGCCAGGCTCGCGCATGTTCATCCAGCCGGGCATGCCGGTGGTGGTCGAGGAGCTGGTTTACGGCATGGTGGTGCAATCGGGCAACGATGCGAGCATCGCGCTGGCCGAGGCGGTGGCCGGATCGGAGGACAAGTTCGTCGAACTGATGAACCGCGAGGCGGCGCGCCTGGGCCTGCAGAACACGCACTTCGCCAATGCCACCGGCATGTCGTCGGCGGGGCACTACAGCACGGCGCGCGACCTGTATCTGCTGTCCGCTGCGCTGATCCGGGATTTCCCGGAGGACTACGCGCGCTACTACGCGGACAAGGAATACCGCTTCAACAACATCACGCAGATCAACCGCAACCGCCTGTTGTGGCTCGATGCGAGCGTGGACGGGGTGAAGACCGGGCACACCGAGGCGGCGGGCTATTGCCTGGTGGCGTCGTCGCGGCGCGGCGGGCGGCGCTTGCTGTCGGTGCTGCTCGGCGCGCCCTCGGACGCCGCGCGCGCGCAGGAGTCGCAGAAGCTGCTCAACTGGGGCTACCAGTTCTTCGACGGCGTGCGCCTGTTCGCCGCGCGCGAGGCGGTGAAGGCGGTGGCGGTGTGGAAAGGCGCCGACGCGCAAGTGCAGGCCGGCTTCGCCGAGGGCCTGGTGGTGACGGTGCCCAAGGGACAGTCGGGCAAGCTCAAGGCGGAACTGCTCACCCACCCGCCGGTGGTGGCGCCGGTGGCGCGCGGGCAGCGCGTGGGGGTGCTGCGGGTACAGTTGGACGGCAAGCCGCTCGGCGAGTATCCGGTGGTGGCGCTGGAAGGCGTCGCCGTGGCGGGCCTCTTCGGCCGTGCCTGGGATACACTGCGCTTGTTGTTCAAGTAGCGGGGTCCGCATGGTTTTCCTGAACGGCAAATTCCTCCCGATCGACGAGGCGCGCGTGCCAGTGCTGGATCGCGGCTTCATCTTCGGCGATGGCGTGTACGAGCTGATCCCGGTGTATTCGCGCGCCCCGTTCCGCATGGACGAGCACCTGGCGCGGCTGGAGCGCAGCCTCGCCTCGGTGCAGATCAAGAACCCCTACCCGCGCGCGCGGTGGCGCGAGATCATCCTCGAGCTGGTGGCCAAGCAGCCCTGGGAGGACCAGGCGATCTATTTCCAGGTGACGCGCGGGGTCGCGAAGCGCGACCACGCCTTCCCGGTGGGCGTCGAGCCCACGGTGTTCGTCATGGCCAACCCCCTGGTGAATCCGCCGCGGGAGTTGGTGGAGAAGGGGGGCAGCGCGGTAAGCGCCGTGGACAACCGCTGGCTGCGCTGCGACATCAAGTCCATTTCCCTGATCGGCAACTGCCTCCTGCGCCAGGTGTCGGCGGACGCGGGCGCGCAGGAGACGATCCTGTTCCGCGACGGCAAGCTCACCGAGGCCTCCGCCTCCAACGTGTTCATCGTCAAGCGCGGCGAGCTGCTCTCGCCCCCGAAGTCGAACCTGATCCTGCCCGGCATCACCTACGATGTGGTCACCGAGATCGCGCAGGCGGCGAAGATCCCGCTCGAGTTCCGCGACATCGGCGAAGCCGAAGTGCGCGGCGCTGACGAGGTGTGGGTGACCTCCTCGTCCAAGGAAATCCTCGCCATCGTCACGCTGGACGGCAAGCCGGTGGGCGACGGCAGGCCGGGACCGCTGTTCAAGCGCGCTTACGCGCTGTACCAGGAGTTCAAGTCGAAGGTCATGCGCAAGGAGGCGGTCTCCGCCTGATGCCGCTTGCCAACGAAGAATCGCTGATCTCGTATCCGACCGACTTTCCCGTCAAGGTGATGGGAAGGAAGGAGGCGCGCTTCGCGCACAGCGTGCTCAGCATCGTGCGCAAGCACGCGCCGGATTTCGACGCCTCCACCATGGAGCTGCGCCCGAGCCGGCAGGGCACCTACCTCAGCGTCACCTGTACCATCCGCGCGACGTCGCGCGAGCAGCTGGACGCCCTGTACCGGGACCTCTGCGACCATCCTTCGGTGGTGATGGTGCTTTGATGGAAACCGCGCTCGCCACGCGCGTGCGCAGCTTCGGGCTGGTGGAGTACCTGCCCACGGTCGCGAAGATGCGCGAGTTCACTTTGCACCGCACCGCCGAGACGCCGGATGAGCTGTGGGTGCTGGAGCACCCGCCGGTGTATACGCTGGGGCAGGGCGCGGACGCGAAGTTCGGGCCGAAGACGGCGAACGGCATCCCGGTGGTGCAAGCCGAGCGCGGCGGCGAGGTCACCTACCACGGGCCCGGGCAGGCGGTGCTCTACACGTTGGTGGACCTGTCGCGGCGCGGGATCAAGGTGAAGCCTTTCGTGGCCTTGCTGGAGCAATGCGTGATCAATTTTCTCGCCGGGCACGAAGTGCGGGCCGAGAGGAAGGCGGGCGCGCCGGGGGTCTACGTCGGCGGCGCCAAGATCGCCGCGCTGGGGATCCGCGTGACTCGCGGGCGCGCCTGGCACGGGCTCTCGCTCAACGTGGACATGGACCTGTCGCCGTTCAACGCCATCGATCCCTGCGGCTATCCCGGCTTGAACGTGGCCCAGGCGAAGCAGTTCGGCATCAAGGGCACGGCGAAGGAAGTCGGCATTCGCCTGGCTTGGCTCCTGGCCCACAGGCTCGAAGATGCGTGAGGCCGGCGTAAAGGAGAAGGGCCGCCTGAAGACGGCCCGCATCCCCATCAAGATCGTGCCGCGTGCGCCGCTGGCGAAGCCTGCCTGGATCCGCGTCAAGGCCGCCAGTCCCTCCTCGCGCTTCACCGAGATCAAGCAGATCCTGCGCGAGCAGAACCTGCATACGGTTTGCGAAGAGGCCTCCTGCCCGAACATCGGCGAGTGTTTCGGCAAGGGCACCGCCACCTTCATGATCCTCGGCGACATCTGCACGCGGCGCTGCCCGTTCTGCGACGTGGCGCACGGCAGGCCGTTGGCGCCGGATGCGCAGGAGCCTGCGCACCTCGCGGACACCATTGCCAAATTGAAGCTCAAGTACGTCGTCATCACCAGCGTGGATCGGGATGATTTGAAGGATGGCGGGGCGCAGCACTTCGTGGACTGCATACGCGCGGTGCGGGAGCGTTCTCCTTCCACCACCATCGAAGTCCTTGTTCCCGACTTCCGTGGACGGATGGATCGCGCGCTGGAGATTCTTCTCTCGGCGCCGCCTGACGTGATGAACCACAACCTCGAGACCGCGCCGCGGCTGTATCGCCAGGCGCGGCCGGGCGGGGACTACACGCACTCGCTGAAGCTGCTGCAGGAATTCAAGAAGCAGGTGCCAGGCGTTCCCACCAAGTCAGGCCTGATGGTGGGGCTGGGGGAGACGGACGAGGAAATCCTGCGGGTGATGCGCGACCTGCGCGCGCACGACGTGGACATGCTCACCATTGGGCAGTACCTGCAGCCTTCGATGCACCATTTGCCGGTGGAGCGCTATGTGCATCCGGATACTTTCGCGATGTTCGAGCGCGAGGCCGGGTCGATGGGATTCCGGCACGCGGCGGTGGGGGCGATGGTGCGGAGCTCTTATCACGCGGACCGGCAGGCGCATGAGGCGGGGGTGGGGTAGTGTTTGAAGGCGGCTGCACCTGCCGCTCAGTGCGCTACCGCATGACGAGCAAGCCCCTGTTCGTCCACTGCTGCCACTGCACTTGGTGCCAGCGTGAAACCGGCACCGCGTTCGCGCTCAACGCCATGATCGAAGCCGACCGCGTAGAACTCCTGCAGGGACAAGTCGAGGTGATCGACACGCCATCCAACAGCGGCAAGGGCCAGAAGTTTTCCCGCTGCCCCAAGTGCGGGATCGCGCTCTGGAGCAACTACGCGGGCGCCGGGGACGCGGTGCGCTTCGTGCGCGTAGGGACGCTGGACGAGCCCGGGCGGTTTGCGCCGGACATCCACATCTTCACTTCGACCAAGCAGCCCTGGGTCGTGCTGCCGGCAGGCGTGCCGACGGTGCCTGAGTTCTACAAGGCGTCCGAATACTGGCCCAAGGAAAGCCTGGAGCGCCGCGCGGCTTTGCAGGCCGCGAAGTCCCGGCATTAGGCGGAAGAGAACCTCTTACCGGCCGCGTTCCCGGCCTCGCCCTTCATCCTTGCCGTGGCCTTTTTCCAGCCCTGGCGCCCTGTAGTGCTCCCGCACTGCGGCGCTACGCGGCTGGTAGCGGTAATGCTCGCTGCGAATATCGCGTTGCTGCTCCGCCCGTGGATACCGATCCCCCGCATATTGCCGCTGGTAGACCGGCAAGGGGGCGGGCCTTGGACCTGCGCTGCGGTTCCACTTGTCCCACCCGGCGCGACGCCGTTCCCAGTCGCGGCCCCAGTGCTCGCCCCAGCGTGGCGGTGCGTCCGCCCGCCATCCGCGAAAGTACGCCGGCGGCCGGCGGTAGTAGCTGACCGGAATTCGCAGGACGAAATACGGCACCGCCGCCGGCGCAACGATCGACCAGGGCCCGTTGTACCAGGAGCTTGCGTACCATTGGTCGCCCTCGTAGACCCAGTACAGGCCATCGTAGAAGAAATAATTCGCCTCCATGCGCGGCGCGTAGTAGACGGGGTAGCCCGGCACCGGGACCAGTTCCGGGTACACCGGCAGATTGATGCCGATGCTCACGTGGGGAAGTCCGATGCCGATGCTCACCTGAGCGAAGGCGCAAGTCGCGGAACTCAGCAGCATCCACAGCACAATCCATGCACGGCGCATTTTTCAGTCCTCCGGTTCCAGCCCCCCCATTGTACGGCGACAAGGGCTCGCCGGAGGGCTGGACGCCGCTTGAAGCGGGTCAATTGCGTACCGCCAAGCCGTCCTTCACGCCGGTGACGCCGGCGACCGTGGTGGCCGCGCTCAGTGCCTTCTTGCGCTGGGCCTCGTCCTTGACGAAGCCCGACAGCAGCACCTCGCCCTTGTAGGTCTCGACGGACACGTCGAGCGACTTCAGCTGCGGCTCGCGCAACAGCGCCGTCTTCACCTTGGCGGTGATGGCGCTGTCGTTGGCGACGCGGCCGGCGTAGGCGCGATCGTTCAGCGACTCGGCCTTGATGAACTCGTTGGCGTCGAGCTTGCCGTCGCGGTTGGCATCGGCCTCGTTGAACGGGCCGGCGTAACCGCGGATGTTCTTTACTTCATCCTTCGACAGGAAGCCGTCGCGATTGGTGTCGAGCTCGATGAACTTGGCGTTGCCGACGCGCGGCTCCACCCGGTCCTCGGCTTGCGCGAACGGGATCGCCCAGGCGAGCGCGGTGATGCTGAGAAGGGTACTGGCGTAACGAGTGAGCTTCATCTGCGACTCCTTTCCGTGTGACAGAAAAGTTGCGAGCCCCGAAGGGCCCGCTACGGACACAGACCGCAATGGCCATGCCAAGTTTCACGTTGCCGCGAAATCAAGAGCTTGCAGGGATGCAAGAAATCTCGCATCGCAGAATATCGTCGCCATGTGACGACAGTTCGCGCGCGCCGCGGGCACGCGCCGGCGACACTTCGGGAAATCAGGCCGGTTCGGCCAGCGCGCGCTCGACGAGCGCGCGGAACTCGGCCCAGTCGGGTTCGCCGAGGTATTGCTTGACGATGCGGCCGCGCTTGTCGAGAAGGAAGGTGGTGGGCGTGACGTTTACGTTGCCGAAGCCCTTCGCCACCGCGCCGTCCGCGTCGAGCGCCACCTTGAACGGCAGCGCGCGCTTTTGCGTGAAGTCGGCCACCAGGTTGGGGTGGTCGTAGCTCATCGCCACTGCGACCATCTCGTAGCCGCGCGGCGAGAATTTGTTCCAGGCTTCGACCATCTTCGGCATCTCTTCGACGCAACTGACGCAGGAAGTCGCCCAGAAGTTGACCAGCACTACCTTGCCGCGCAGCTCGGAGGTGGTGAAGCTCTGCCCGGCCAGCGTGACGAAGCGCACTTCCGGCGCCGGCGCCTGGCGCGTGAGCGCGGCGAAACCCACCCCCGCGGCGATTGCCACCACGGCGACGGCAGCGATAAGCTTGGCGTTCATGAGGATTGCTATTGTCGCCGTCTCCGCGCTGGTTGTCATGGGCTGGGGTTATCCGGCCGCAGCCCAGCTCGAGGACATCACCGACAAGGAGGCGATCTCGGCTTTGAGGACCGCCCTGGAAAAGGGTTCCCGCGCCGCGGTGGACCAGTTGGGGAAAGAGAACGGATTTTTCGGCGACACGCGGGTCAAGATCCCCCTGCCGGAATCGCTGCAGAAGGCCGAGCGCACCCTGCGGCGCTTCGGCATGGGCAAGTACGCCGATGAGCTGGTGCTGACCATGAATCGCGCGGCGGAAGCGGCGGTACCCGAAGCGAAGCAGCTGTTCGTGGACTCCGTGAAGAAGATGTCGGTGAAGGACGCCAAAGGCATCCTCACCGGCGGCGAGACCTCGGGCACGGAGTACTTCAGGCGCACCACCACGGACCAGCTGCGCAAGCGCTTTCTGCCCATCGTGAAGAAGTCGACCGCGAGGCTGGGCCTCGCGCAGAAATACAACCAGTACGCGGAGCGGGGCGTGGGGCTGGGCTTGGTGAAGCAGCAGGACGCCAACCTCGACGACTACGTGACGCAAAAGGCGCTGGACGGCCTTTACTTCATGGCGGCGGAAGAGGAAAAGAAGATCCGCAAGGACCCGGTGGGCACCGCCTCGAGCATCCTCAAGAAGGTCTTTGGCGCGCTGCTGAAGTGAAAATCGGGGTCAGACCCCGAATTTCAGTGCGCCTGGTCCCAGTTGTCGCCGACGCCGACGTCGACGATCAGGGGGACCTCGAGCTGCGCCACGCCCTGCATCAGCTCGCGCAGCCGCTGCTGCACCTCCACCAGTTCCTCCTCGGGCACTTCCAGCACCAGCTCGTCGTGCACCTGCATGATGAGAAGAGTCTTCAGCTTCGCCTGGTCCAGCCAGGTCTGCACCGAGATCATCGCCAGCTTGATCAGGTCCGCGGCGGTGCCCTGCATCGGCGCGTTGATCGCTTGGCGCTCGGCGCCCTGACGCCGCGCCGGGTTGGCTGAATTGATCTCCGGCAGTTGCAGCCGTCGGCCGAACACGGTCTCGACGTAGCCGAGGCTGCGCGCCTTCTCGCGCGTCTGGTCCATGTAGCGCTTCACGCCCTGGTAGCGCGAGAAATACGAATCGATGTAGGCCTGCGCGGTGGCGCGCTCGATGCCGAGGTTCTGCGCCAGGCCGAAGGCGCTCATGCCGTAGATCAGGCCGAAGTTGATCACTTTGGCGATGCGCCGCTCGTCGGCGGACACCTGGTCGAGCGGCACGCCGAAGACCTCGGCCGCGGTGGCGCGGTGCACGTCGTGGCCGTGCGCGAACGCATGGCGCAGGCCCGGGTCGCCGGAGAGGTGCGCCATGATGCGCAGCTCGATCTGCGAGTAGTCCGCGCTCACGATCCGGCGGCCCGCGGGCGCGACGAAGGCCTCGCGGATGCGCCGCCCCTGCGGCGTGCGGATCGGGATGTTCTGCAGGTTGGGGTCGTTGGAGGCGAGGCGCCCGGTAACGGCGCCCGCCTGCGAATAGTTGGTGTGCACGCGCCCCGTCGCCGCGTTCACGCTCTTGGAGAGCTTGTCCGTGTAGGTGGACTTGAGCTTGGCGAGGCCGCGGTATTCGAGCAGCAGTTTCGGGAGCGGATAGTCGAGCGCGAGCTCCTCCAGCACGTCCTCGTCGGTCGAGGGCTGGCCCTTGGGCGTCTTCTTCTTCACCGGGAGCTTGTGCCGCTCGAACAGGATCTCCTGGATCTGCTTGGGCGAATTGAGGTTGAACGGCTGCCCGGCCGCCTGGTAGGCCTCCTGCTCCTTTTTCAGCATCTCCTTGCCGAGCTCGTGGCTCTGCGCGTCGAGCCTGGCGCCGTCGAGCAACACGCCGTTCCTCTCCATGCGCAGCAGCACCGCCATCACCGGCAGCTCGATCGCCTCGTAGACATGCTTCAGCCGCTCCTCGGCGGCGATCTTCGGATAGAGGACCTCGTGCACGGCGAATGTGCAATCGGCGTCCTCCGCCGCATACTCGGTGGCGCGGCCGATCTCCACCGCGGCGAACGAGATGCGCGACGCGCCCTTGCCGGTCACCTCGTCATAGGAGATGGTCTTCCAGCCCAGGTGCCGCTGCGACAGCGAGTCGAGGTCGTGCCGCTCCTGCGCCTCGTAGACGAAGGACTCGAGCAGCGTGTCGTGGGCCACTCCGCCGAACGCGATGCCGTGGTTGGCGAGCACGTGCATGTCGAACTTGAGGTTCTGCCCGACCTTGGCGCGCCGCGCGTCTTCCAGCCAGGGCTTGAGCAGCTCGAGCGCCCGCGGCACGCCGATCTGCTCCGGCGCGCCCGGGTACTGGTGCGCGAGCGGCAGGTAGGCCGCCTCGGTGCCGGACGCGAAGGACATGCCCACCAGCGTCGCGGTCATGGGTTCGAGGCCCGTGGTCTCGGTGTCGAAGCCGACCAGAGCGGCCTTCTCCATCCGCGCAAGCCACGCCTGGAGGGCTTGCTCGTCGGCGAGCGTCAGGTACTTGCGGCGTGCGGCTTGGGCGGCGGTCGCCGGCTCTGCCGCCGGCGGCGCCGCGTCGGCGGCCGGCCCGCCGAGGTCCGCGAGCATGGTCCTGAAGCCGAAGCGCTCGTAGAGCGCGCGCAGCGCGTTCTCGTCGGGATTGCTCGTGAGCTCGTCGAACCGCACCGGCAGCGAGACGTCGCGCTTCACGGTGAGCAACCGGCGGCCCGTGGGCAGCCAGTCGAGCGCCCGGCGCAGGTTCTCGCCCACCGCGCCGTCGATCTCGGCGGCGTGCGCGATCACCGCGTCGAGCGAGCCGTACTGCTGGATCCATTTCGCCGCGGTCTTCGGGCCGACCTTGTCCACGCCGGGCACGTTGTCCACCGCGTCGCCCGTCAGCGCAAGGTAGTCCACGATTCTCTCCGGCGCGACGCCGAACTTCTGCCGCACGCCCGCGGGGTCGAGCGTCTCGTTCGACATGGTGTTCACCAGCGTCACCCGCTCGTCCACCAGCTGCGCGAGGTCCTTGTCGCCGGTGGAAATCACCGTGCGCCAGCCGCTCCTGCGCGCCTGGTCCGCGAGCGTCGCAATCACGTCGTCGGCCTCCACGCCTTCGATCGCCAGCACCGGCCAGCCGAGCGCGGCGATCGCTTCCTTCAGCGGCTCGATCTGCGCGGCGAGCGGCTCGGGCATGGACGCGCGGTTCGCCTTGTAGTCGGGGTACTCGGCGACGCGAAAGGTCGGCCCTTTCGCGTCGAACACGCAGGCGCGCGCCTGCGCCTTGTGGTCGGCGGCGAGCCGCCTTAGCATGCTGAGGACGCCCCGGATCGCGCCGGTGGGCTCGCCGCGCGGGCTCTGCAGTTCCGGCAGGGCGTGGAATGCCCGGTACAGGTAGGACGAGCCGTCCACCAGCAGGAGAGTTCTTTGCGGATCGTTCGCCGACACGATGACTGACGACAAGCTGCCGAAACCTGCGACCCCCGACCGCAGCTTCAACGCGCGCGAAGCATGGCGGGTGTTCGGCATTATGTCAGAGTTCGTGGACGCCACCGAGCACCTCGCCAACATCCGTCCCGCGGTATCGGTGTTCGGCAGCGCGCGCGCCGCGGCCGGCACGCACTACTACCAGCTGGCGGAGGAGGTGTCGCGGCTGCTCTCGGACGCGGGCTTCGCCGTGATCTCCGGCGGCGGCCCGGGCGTGATGGAAGCGGCGAACAAGGGCGCGTTCGCCGGCAGCTCGGACGCCATCGGCCTCAACATCGAATTGCCGCGCGAGCAGCACGCCAATCCGTATCAGAACATCAGCCTGCACTTCAAGCACTTCTTCACGCGCAAGGTGATGTTCGCCAAGTTCGCCACCGCCTTCGTCATCCTGCCCGGCGGCTTCGGCACGCTGGACGAGCTGTTCGAGGCGCTGACGCTGGTGCAGACCGGCAAGACGCGCAAGATGCCGATCATCCTGATGCACGAGCCGTTCTGGCGCGGGCTGATCGGCTGGTTCCGCGAGCGCCTGGTGGCCGAGGGCATGATCGACGCGCGCGACATCGACCTGCTGCAGGTGATCGACCAGCCGCAGGGCGTGGTCGAGGCGATATTCGCCTACTACGAGATGCGCGGCTTCGAGCCTTCGCCCGCCGAGAGGGAGATTCTGCTCAACCTCTAGTAAACTGCGGCCCATGCGCCGGCTCCTCGCGACTGTGCTGTTGCCGATGGCGCTTGCCGCGCAGGCCCAGGTGCCGCCGCCGCCCAAGCTCGAGCCGCTGCCCGAGGCGCCGGAGCGCCCGGCCGGCGCCGAAGGCCGCGCCGAGGAGCCCGCGGTGCGCATCCCGGCCGGCAAGGAAGACAAGGTTGAGCAAATCAACTACGGCGGGCGCATGATGGTCAAAGTGACCCCGCCCGGCGGCCGGCCCTACTACCTGATCGAGAGCCCCGGCGGCTGGCTGCGCCGCGACTCCCTCGACGACGGCACGCGCGTGCCGATGTGGCCGATCCACACGTTCGACTGAACGGGTGCGGCTGGCTTGTCGGTCTACACGCCCGTTTCGGAGGCTCAGCTCGCGGCCTGGCTGCGCAACTATTCGGTGGGCGCGCTCGAGCGCCTGGAGCCGATCGATTCCGGCATCGAGAACACCAACTACTTCGTCACCACCGCGCAGGGCAGCTACGTGCTCACCCTGTTCGAGCGCCTGCCGGCGTCCGAGCTGCCGTTCTACCTCAACCTGATGGCGCATCTCGCGCGCCACGGCATCGCCTGCCCGGCGCCGATCGCCGACCTGTCCGACGCCTACCTCGGCATGCTGAACGGCAAGCCGGCGACGCTGGTGACGCGCCTGTCGGGCAAGTCGCTCGAGCGGCCCGGCGCGGCCGAATGCCGCGAGCTCGGCGCGTTGCTGGCGCGCATGCACCTCGCCGGCAGGTCCTACCCCGCCTTCCAGGAGAATCCGCGCGGGCCGAAGTGGTGGCGCGCCGCGGCGCAGGAAGTGCACCCGTTCCTCGACGCGCGCGCCTGGCGGCTCCTCGAAGCGGAGCTGCACTTCCAGGCGCAGCACCGCTACCCCGACCTGCCGCGCGGTCCGGTGCACGCGGACCTGTTCCGCGACAACGCGCTGTTCGACGGCAGCCGGCTGTCGGGCGTGCTCGACTTCTACTTCGCCGGCGTGGACTGCCTGCTCTACGACGTCGCGGTCTGCGCCAACGACTGGTGCCTCGCGGACGCGGCGCGGGACCGCGCGTTCGATCCGGCGCTCACCCGCGCCTTCCTTGCCGCCTACCACGCGCTGCGGCCCTTCACGGCGCTCGAGCGCGAGGCCTGGCCGGTGCTGCTGCGCGCGGCGGCGCTGCGTTTCTGGCTCTCGCGGCTGCACGACCTGCACCTGCCGCGCCCCGGCGAATTGGTGCACGCGCACGACCCGGAGCATTTCCGCGAAGTGCTGGAGCGGCGCATCCAGGCGCCGCCGCCCTGGCTGGAGGCCGCGTGAGCGCGCGCGTGGTGGCGGCCACGCGCGGCTTGCACTGGCTCGCCGAGGGCTGGCGCATCTTCCGCATGGCCCCGCTCGGCTGGCTGGCGATGGTGTTCGGTTACATCATGGTGACCATCCTGCTGAGCCTGGTGCCGCTGATCGGCGCCGCGGCGGCATCCGTGCTGGTCCCCGTCTTCACGGTCGGGTTCATGACTGCCGGCCGCGCGGCCTTGCACGCACGGTCCGTCGAGTTGCCGATGCTGTTCGCCGGGTTTCGCGAGCGCGTGCCGGCGCAGCTGGCGCTGGGGGTGGTCTACACGCTGGGCCTGGCGGCCGCGGTGGCCGCCTCCGTGCTGGTGGACGGCGGCGAGTTGCTGCGTTCGCTGACGGCGGATGCCGGCGCGAGGGCGCAGCTCGACGAAATCCTGCCGGGCGTCGCGGCGACCCTGGCGTTCTACGTGCCCACCATGATGGCGCTGTGGTTCGCGCCGCTGCTGGTGGCATGGCACTCGATGAGCGCGCCCAAGGCGCTGTTCTTCAGCTTTGCCGCCTGCTGGCTCAACTGGCGCGCGTTTGCCGCCTACGGCCTGGCGGTGGGGTTCATCGCCGTGGTGCTGCCTTCGCTGGTGCTCATGCTGCTGATGCTGGTCTCCGGCGGCGCCCTGCGGGTGCAGCCGAGCGCCTTGCTGTTCCCGCTGATGCTCATCCTGCTGCCGACGCTGTTCGCGAGCTACTACGCCAGCTACCGCGACGTGTTCGGCGCGCGCGAAGGGGAGCCCGCGCAGACATGAACGCGCGCCTGCGCGAGATCCCGTACAACTACACCTCGTTCTCCGACCGCGAGATCGTGCTGCGGCTGCTGGGCGCGCCCGCCTGGCAGCTGGTGTCGGAGCTGCGCGCCGAGCGGGTCACCGGCCGCTCGGCGCGCATGCTCTACGAGGTGCTGGGCGAGATGTGGGCGATCCAGCGCAATCCCTACCTGGAGGACGGCCTGATCGAGGACCGCCGCACGCGCAAGCTGGTATTGGAGGGCATGCGCCGGCGCCTCGCCGAGATCGAGACGCGGCGCGGCGAAAGCGGCAAGGTCGCGCAACTGCTCGAGGTGGCGCGGCATGCGGTGGAAAAGTTCGGCGCCTCGTTCGCCGAGACCCGCGCGCTGCGCCGCAAGGCGCTGAAGCGCCTGAAGCGCGCCACGCGGCGCGACAATGTCGCCTTCGACGGCTATGCGCGCGTCTCGCATGTGACCGACGCGACCGACTGGCGCGTCGAGTATCCGTTCGTGGTGGTGTCGCCCGACAGCGAGGACGAAGTGCTGCCGCTGGTGCGCGAACTGATCGCGCTGGGCCTGACCATCATCCCGCGCGGCGGCGGCACCGGCTACACCGGCGGCGCGCTGCCGCTGACGCGCCGCTCGGCGGTGGTCAACACCGAGAAGCTGGAGGCCCTGGGCGAAGTCGAGCACCGCGAGCTGATCGGCGTGCCGCAGCGCGTGCCCACGATCCGCGCCGGCGCCGGCGTGGTCACCAAGCGCGTGATGGAAGCCGCGGAGGGCGCGGGGCTGGCGTTCGCCGTGGATCCCACCTCGGCGGATGCTTCGTGCATCGGCGGCAACGTGGCGATGAACGCGGGCGGCAAGAAGGCGGTGCTGTGGGGCACGGCGATCGACAACCTCAGCTGGTGGAAGATGGTCACGCCGCAGGCCGAGTGGCTCGAGGTGGAGCGCTACAACCACAACCTGGGCCGCCTGCACGACACGGACAAGGCGGTGTTCCATGTGCGCCGCTTCGGGCGCGACGGCAAGAAACTGCTGGAGGAGCGCGCCATCGAGATCCCGGGCGCCGCGTTCAGGAAGACCGGCCTGGGCAAGGACGTCACCGACAAGTTCCTCGCCGGCCTGCCCGGCGTGCAAAAGGAGGGCTGCGACGGCATCATCGTGGCGGCGCGCTTCATCCTGCACAAGATGCCCGCGCACACGCGCACCGTGTGCCTGGAGTTCTTCGGTTCGGCGAGCGAATCGGTGCCCGCCATCGTCGAGGTCAAGGCCTACGTCGACGCGCTGCCGCGCGTGCGCCTGGCGGGCCTGGAGCACCTGGACGAGCGCTACCTGAAGGCGGTGGGCTACGCCGCCAAGGCGCGCCGCGCCGAGCGACCGAGGATGGCGCTGATCGGCGACCTGACCGGCGACAACGTGGACGAGGTGGCGAGCGCCGCCTCGGCGGTGGTGCGGCTGGCCAACGCGCGCGGCGGCGAAGGCTTCATCGCCGTCTCCCCCGGGGCGCGCAAGCGCTTCTGGCTCGACCGCGCGCGCACCGCGGCCATCGCCCGCCACACCAACGCCTTCAAGATCAACGAGGACGTGGTGATCCCGCTCGAGCAGCTGGCTGCCTACTCCGACAGCATCGAGCGCATGAACATCGAGCTGTCGATCGACAACAAGCTGGCGCTGCTGGATGCGCTGGAGGAGTATTTCCAGGGCGAGCTGCCGCTGGTGCAGCACGACGAGCGGCTGCCGAGGCCCGAATTGCTCGGCGAGCGGCCGCAGCAGGCGCTGGACCTGATCGCCGCGGTGCGCGCGCGCTGGACGCGCCTGCGCAACAGCCTGGACGTGGCCTTCGAGGCGCTGCAGTCGCGCCAGGAGCGCCTGTCGTGGAAAACCGAGGTGCGCGAGGAGCTGCGGCGCATCTTCTCCGGCGGCACCTACGCGCGGGTGCTGGAGGGCGCCGATGCGGTGCACCGGAAGGTGCTGCGCGGGCGGGTGTTCATCGCCCTGCACATGCACGCCGGCGACGGCAACGTGCACACCAACATCCCGGTCAACTCGGACGACTACGCCATGCTGCAGCGCGCGACGCAGGCCGTGGCGCGCATCATGAAGCTCGCCAAGTCGCTCGGCGGGGTGATCTCCGGCGAGCACGGCATCGGCATCACCAAGCTCGAATACCTGGAACCCGCAGAGCTCGAGGCCTTCCGCGCCTACAAGGAGACCGTGGATCCGGAGGGCCGCTTCAACGCCGGCAAGCTGCTCTCGGGCGGCGGCCTGGAGAACGCCTACACGCCGAGCTTCTCCCTCATCGGCGCCGAATCGCTGATCCTCGAGCAGAGCGACCTCGGCGGGGTGGCCACCGCGATCAAGGACTGCCTGCGCTGCGGCAAGTGCAAGCCGGTGTGCGCCACGCATGCGCCGCGCGCCAACCTGCAGTACTCGCCGCGGAACAAGATCCTCGCGACGTCGCTCCTGATCGAGGCGATCCTGTACGAGGAGCAGACGCGCCGCGGCGTGGCGCGCGTGCACTACGACGAGTTCGCCGACGTCGCCGACCACTGCACCGTGTGCCACAAGTGCGCCAGCCCCTGCCCGGTGGACATCGACTTCGGCGACGTGTCCATCGCCATGCGCAACCTCCTGCGCCGCGCCGGCAAGCGCCGCTTCAACCCCGGCACGCGGCTCTCGATGCTGTTCCTCGGCATCACCGACCCGCGCGCCGTCAAGGTCGCGAGGAAGCTGATGATCGACTGGGGCTACCGTGCGCAGCGCTTCGCGCACCGCGCGCTCGGCTTCCTCGGCCGGCGGCAAACGGCCAGGCCGCCGCCGACCACCGGCGGCCGGCCGGCGCTCGCCGCGCAGGTGGTGCACTTCGTCAACAAGCCGATGCCGGGCGGGCTGCCGAAGAAGACCGCGCGCGCGCTGCTCGACATCGAGGACGCGAAGATCGTGCCCATCGTGCGCGACCCCGCCAAGGTGACCGAGGATTCCGACGCGGTGTTCTATTTTCCGGGTTGCGGCTCGGAGCGCCTGTTTTCACAGGTCGGCCTGGCGACGCAGGCGATGCTCTACGAAGTGGGCGCGCAGTGCGTGCTGCCGCCCGGTTACCTGTGCTGCGGCTACCCGCAGACCGCGGCGGGCGAGGAGGACCAGGGCGAGAGGATCATCACCTCGAACCGCGTGCTGTTCCACCGCTTGGCGACCACGCTCAACTACCTGGACATCAAGACGGTGATCGTGTCCTGCGGAACCTGCCTGGACCAGCTGGAGAAGTACGAATTCGGCAAGATCTTCCCCGGTTCGCGGCTGCTCGACATCCACGAGTACCTGCTGGAAAAGGGCGTGAAGCTCGATGGCGTGCAAGGCGTGCGCTATCTGTACCACGACCCCTGCCACACGCCGATCAAGCAGCACCAGCCGCTGGAGGTGGTGCGGCAGCTCACGGGCAGCGAGGTGCGGCTCTCGGAGCGCTGCTGCGGCGAGTCGGGCACCCTCGCGCTCACGCGCCCGGACATTTCCACGCAGGTGCGCTTCCGCAAGCAGGAGGAACTGAAGAAGGGCATCGCGTCGCTGCCGGGCGACAGCCAGGTCAAGGTGCTCACCTCCTGCCCGTCGTGCCTGCAGGGGCTGGCGCGGTTCGAGCGCGACACCGGGGCGCAGGCGGACTACGTCGTGGTGGAGATGGCGCGGCGCCTGCTGGGAGAGGACTGGATGCCCAATTTCGTCGGCAAGGCCAACGCGGGCGGCATCGAACGCGTGTTGTTGTAGAGTTCGCGCCGATGACCGATCTGTCCGCGTTCAAGCTGCCCGAGATCGACCCGGCGGCGACGCCCGAGTTCTCCGACGCGGCGGGCTGCAAGGCGTGGCTGGAGAACGTGCCGCTCGCCAACGTCTCCACCGCGCAATACCAGCTGCTGATCCAGATCGAGGAATTCAACCGCTACGCCGCCGGGGCGAAGGACCGCTTCGAGGCGCTGGAAGCGGCGCGCGAGGCGGTGAGCTTCGTGCAGATCGAGCAGGCCAAGCGCTTCACCAACCGCGCGCTGCCGATGCTCGAGACCGAGGCGGCGGTGTTCGAGGACACCATCGAGCTGTGGGAGCAGATGCGCCTGGGCTATCTGCGTTGCCTGGAGGCGGACCAGTCCGCGCTGCGCGCGCAGCGCGCGCTCATGTGCCAGCGCGCGCTCGCCTATTCGGGGCTGCGCATGTTCCACCACTACCGCGCCTACCGCCAGGTGCCGGGCCACGACTGGCGCGCCCTGCACCAGGTGTATGCGCGCGCCGAGGCGCTCGGCATCGCCGACGAACCGGTGAAGGACTACCTGAACCGCGACGTGCACGACACTTCGCCGCGCATCGCCTACCTGCGCGCGGTGCTGATGGGCATGTGCAACCCGAACGAACTGGGGCCGCGCCAGCTCACCTTCGTCGCGTATCTGCTGGAGCGCTGGGCCGACAAGGTGGAGATCTCGCGGCGGCCCGTCGAGCAGGAGGGCGAACAGGCGCCGCTCGCGCTGGACCTCGCGGGCGAGCGCTGCGCGGAGCGCGGCGGTGCGGAAGGCGCGGACCTGCGCTACCTGGACGAGCGGCGCCTGGCCAAGAGCCTGCGCAACCGCGTCGGGCTGCTGAGGAAAGGCGAATCGCCGGCCAAGCTCGCGCTGGGCGAGGACTGCGTGCAGCCTTCCTGCGAGCAGCTGCTGGTATTCCTGTACCGACAGTGGTGCCAGGCGCGGCCGCCGCGCAACGCCGAGCGCGTGAGGGTGATGGACGTGGCGCAGGCTTGTACCGACATGGCGGCGATCCACTACTACATCTCGGGGCGGGTATTCCGCGGCGCGAGCGAATTCAAGGAATTGTCGGCCAGACAGCGCGACGAGATCGCCACCTTCGGCCGCGTCAGCACGCGCGACGAGGAGGATTTCAGCGTGGCGCAGGGGTTTCTCCTCGAGCACTGGCAGCTCGAGGACGAGAGCGCGCAGGGCCTGAAGATGGTGCGCCGCGCCGGCAACCCGGGCAAGCGCATGGCGCACGGGCAGCTGGTCGGCGTGCGGCCGGCGGACGGCAAGAACTTCCAGATCGGCCAGGTGCGCTGGCTGATGTCGACCAACGGCGGCGACCTGTACTGCGGCGTGAAGCTGCTGCCGGGCGTGCCGATCGCGGCGGCGGTGCGCGCCACCGGCGTCAACGTCGCCGAGGAGAGGTATGTGCAGGCCTTCGCGCTGGCCGCGGTGCCCGCGCTGAACGCGCCGCCCACCCTGGTGACGGCGGTCGGCTGGTTCAAGCCCAAGCGCGTGATCGAGGCGGCGATCCACCGGCCGCTGCGCGTGCGCCTGCTCGAGGTGGTCGAGCGCGGCACCGACTTCGAACGGCTGTCCTACGAGGTGTTGCCCGACTAGGCAGCGGCTTTCGCCGGATCCAGCGGCGTGACGCGCTGCGCCGGAAACACCGCGCGGAAGACGGACCCCTTGCCCGGCTCGCTCTCCACCTCCAGGCTCGCCTGGTGGCGCGTCAGCACGTGCTTGACGATGGCCAGGCCGAGGCCGGTGCCGCCGGTTTCGCGCGAGCGGCCCTGGTCCACGCGGTAGAAGCGCTCGGTGAGCCGCGGAATGTGGCGCGATTCGACGCCGATGCCGGTGTCCTCGACGCCGAATACGCCGCGCACGCCGTCCAGGCGCCAGAACAGCGTCACCGTGCCGCCTGCGGGCGTGTAGCGCACGGCGTTGGACACCAGGTTGGAGAACGCGCTGTGCAGTTCCTTGGCGCTGCCGGTGAGGCGGCAGTTGCCCTGCACGCGCACCACCACCTGGTGGCGAGCGCCGGACAGCGCGCGCGCCTCCTCCGCGAGCTGCTCGGCGAAAGGCAGCACCTCGATCGGCGCCTCGTCCTGCGGTGCCGGGCTCGATTCCAGCGCCGAGAGCGTGAGCAGGTCCTCGATAAGCTGCTGCATGCGCCGCGCCTGTTCCGCCATCAGGTCGAGGTAGCGCTGGCGCTGAGGCCCGCCCACCTCGATGCCGGCATCGCTGAGCGTCTCGACGAAGCCCGAGAGCACGGTGACCGGCGTTTTCAGCTCGTGGGATACGTTGGCGACGAAGTCGCGCCGCATGGTGTCGAGCTTCTCCTGCGCGCTGATGTCGCGCGAATTGAGCAGCATCTGCGCCTCGCCGAATTCGATCAGGCGCAGCTGCAGGATCGCGTCGCTGCGCGGCAGGCGCAGGGTCACCGGCTCGCCGAACTCGCCCTTGTCCACGTAGGCGATGAAATCCGGGTGGCGCACGAAGTTGGTCAGCGGCTGGCCGAGGTCGCGGCGCACGTCGATGCCGAAGTGCCGCTCGGCGGTGGGATTGCACCACTCCATGCGGTGCTCGCGATCCAGGATTACCACGCCGTCGGGCAGGGCGCGACCCGCGGCGCGGAAGCGCTCCAGCGCCTCGGCGAGGCGTGCCTGCTCCTCGTTGCGGACTTTCAGGTGGCGGTGCAGCGCGGCGAGCGCTTCTTCCCACGCGCCGCTGCCCGCGGGCAGCGTGTCGAGCGACGGGCGGCGCAACCAGCGCAGGAACGCCGCCAGCTGCGCGCTATGGAACGCCACCCCGAGCGCGAGCAGGAACGCCGCGGCGGCCCAGTGCCAGAAGATGCCGGCCGCCGCCGCGGCCAGCCCCAGGGCCAGTGCGCTCGCCCAGGCCGGGTTCAAGCGGGGGTGGCGGTGAAGCGGTAGCCGGCGCCGCGCACCGTCTCGACCAGGCGGTCGTGCGCGGAGGGCTCCAGCGCCTTGCGCAAGCGCCGGATGTGCACGTCCACCGTGCGCTCCTCGACGAACACGTGGTCGCCCCACACCTGGTCGAGGAGCTGGGCGCGCGAGTGCACGCGCTCGGCGTGGGTCATCAGGAAATGCAGCAGGCGGAACTCGGTGGGACCGAGCTCGAGCGGCTTGTTCGCACCGAACACGCGGTGCGTCGAGGGCTCCAGCCGCAGGCCGCCGATAGCCACCGGGTCGTCGGTCATCTGCGGCGCGCGCCGGCGCAGCACCGCCTTGATGCGCGCCAGCAGTTCGCGCGGCGAGAACGGTTTGGTCACATAGTCGTCCGCCCCCGCCTCCAGCCCCGCGATCTTGTCGCTCTCCGCGCTCTTCGCGGTGAGCAGGATGATCGGGATGTGCTTGGTGCGCTCGTCCTGGCGCAGTTGCCGCGCGAGCGCCACCCCCGACATGCCCGGCAGCATCCAGTCGATCAGCAGCAGGTCGGGCAGGGCGTTCCTGACGATGCCGAGCGCGCCCTCGGCGTCCTTGCTGCGGATCACGTGATGCCCGGCGTGCTCCAGGTTGACCGCGATCAGCTCCTGGATCGCCGGCTCGTCCTCGACCACCAGGATGTTGGCTGGCATGTTGACGATATTAAGAACTTTCCGTGACCGAATTGTTGCAATCGGAGGCGGTATCATCGCCTTCCCGTGCCGACCCCCACCGAGATCAAGTTGCACCAGCAGTCGCGGGTGATGGAAATCGCCTTCGACGACGGTCGCATTTTCCGCCTGCCCTATGAATATCTGCGCGTGTTTTCGCCATCGGCGGAAGTGCGCGGGCATGGCCCCGGGCAGGAAGTGCTGCAGG
>JBGPPD010000014.1:0-28251 GCA_041488375.1 Gammaproteobacteria bacterium
GCGCTGATCTTCGACCTCGACGGCACGCTCGCCGACACCGAGGAAACGCACCGCCAGGCGTTCAACGCCGCCTTCATCGAATTCGAGCTGTGGTGGGACTGGAGCCCGCCGCTCTATGCGCGGCTGCTCGCGGTCTCGGGCGGCAAGGAGCGCCTGCGGCACTACATCGGCACGCTGCGCGTGCCGGCCGCCGAGCGCGAGCGCCTGCTGCAGATCGCGCCCGCGCTGCACGCGACCAAGACGCGCCTCTACACCGAGCTCCTGGTGCGCGGGCAGCGCCCGTTCCGCGCCGGGGTGCTGCCGCTCCTGCGCGCGGCGCACGGCGCGGGGCTCAAGCTCGCCATCGCCTCGACCACGACCTCGGCCAACGTGAGCGCGCTGCTGCAGGCCAATCTGGGCACGGCGCCGGGCATCGGCTTCGACGTCGTCGCCTGCGGCGACGTCGTGCGGGACAAGAAGCCCGCGCCCGACATCTACCGGCTGGCGCTCTCCAGCCTCAGGCTGCCGAGCGAAGCCTGCATCGCCTTCGAGGACTCGGTGAACGGGCTGCGTGCCGCGAAGGCGGCCGGCCTCGCGACGGTCATCACCCCTTCGCGCTGGACCGCGGAAGAGGATTTCAGCGGCGCGGACCTGGTGCTGCCCTCGCTCGAAGGGCTCGAGCTGCCGCGGCTCGGCAGGCTGCTGGGGGAAGCGCATGCCGCGGCTTGACACCACCCTCACCGAGTTCATCATCGGCGAACAGCGCCGCTTTCCCGGCGCCACGGGCGGATTCACCGCGCTGTTGAACGACATCCGGCTTGCCTGCAAGCGCATCGCGTACCTGGTGGGCAAAGGTGCGCTCGCGCGGGTGCAGGGCGGCACCGGCGTGCGCAACGTGCAGGGCGAGGAGCAGCAGAAGCTCGACGTGCTGGCGAACGACATCTTCCTTCGCACCAACGAGTGGGGCGGGCACCTGGCCGGCATGGCGAGCGAGGAGCTCGAGCATCCCTACCGCATCCCCGACGAGCATCCCCGCGGACGCTACCTGCTGCTGTTCGATCCGCTGGACGGCTCCTCCAACATCGACGTCAACGTCTCGGTCGGCTCGATCTTCTCGGTGCTCGCCTGTCCCGAGGGCGTCGCGGGCGACGAGGAGCGCGCGTTCCTGCAGCCCGGCACGCGCCAGGTGTGCGCCGGCTACGCCATCTACGGCCCGACCACCATGCTGGTGCTCACCTTCGGCCGCGGCGTGCACGGCTTCACGCTCGATCGCGAGATCGGCGAGTTCATCCACACCCATGCGGACCTGCGCGTGCCTTCGGACACCTCCGAGTTCGCCATCAACACCTCGAACAGCCGCTTCTGGGAGCCGGCGGTGAAACGCTACGTCGACGAGTGCCTGGCGGGCAACAGCGGCCCTCGCGGCAAGGACTTCAACATGCGCTGGATCGCCTCGCTGGTCGCCGAGGCGCACCGCATCCTGATGCGCGGGGGCGTGTTCCTGTATCCGCGCGACGAGCGCGAGGCGAGCCGCAGCGGGCGCCTGCGCCTGCTCTACGAGGCGAACCCGATCGGCATGGTGATCGAACAGGCGGGCGGGCGCGCGAGCACGGGCTATGGCCCGTCGCTGGAGGTGGCGCCGGCGAGCCTGCATCAGAGGACCGGCTTCGTGTTCGGCGCGCGCCACGAGGTCGAGCGCATCGAGCAGTACCACCGCGACCACAACGAGCGTCCGTACGACGCGCCGCTGTTCGGCGCGCGCGGGCTGTTCCGCGCCGCGGGCGGGGGCTGAGGGCGGCGCCATGTCCGAACGGCATCCGGTCATCGCCATCACCGGCTCCTCGGGGGCGGGCACCACCTCGGTGATGCGCACCTTCGAGCAGATCTTCCGGCGCGAGGGCGTCAACGCCGCCTTCGTCGAAGGCGACGCGTTCCACCGCTACGACCGCGCCGGGATGAAGCAGAAGATCGCCGAGGAGCTCGCGCGCGGCAACCAGCACGTCAGCCACTTCGGGCCCGAGAACAACCTGTTCGAGGAGCTGGAGGCGCTGTTTCGCGACTACGCCGCCACGGGCCGCGGCCGCACGCGCAAGTACCTGCACAACGAGGCGGAGGCCGCGCCCTGCGCGCAGCAGCCCGGCACCTTCACGCCGTGGCAGGAGATCGAGGCGGACTCCGACCTGCTGTTCTACGAAGGGCTGCACGGCGCGGTGGTCACCGACAAGGTGAACGTGGCGCGCCACGCGGACCTGCTGATCGGCGTGGTGCCGGTGATCAACCTGGAGTGGATCCAGAAGCTGCACCGCGACCGCGCCGCGCGCGGCTACTCGACCGGGGCGGTCACCGACACCATCCTGCGGCGCATGCCGGACTACGTGCACTACATCATTCCGCAGTTCGCGCAGACGCACATCAACTTCCAGCGCGTGCCGGTGGTGGACACCTCGAACCCCTTCATCGCGCGCCACATCCCGGCGCCCGACGAGAGCTTCCTCGTGATCCGCTTCGCCAACCCGCGCGGCATCGATTTCCCGTACCTGCTCACCATGCTGCACGACTCGTTCATGTCGCGGCCGAACACCATCGTCGCCCCGGGCGGCAAGATGGACCTCGCCATGCAGCTCATCTTCACCCCCATGATCTGGCGCCTGATGGAACGCAGGAAGCTCGCGCTCGGCAAAGGCTAGGAGGCATCGCATGGCCATGGTTTCGCTCAGGCAACTGCTCGATCACGCCGCGGAGAACGGCTACGGCGTGCCGGCATTCAACGTCAACAACCTGGAGCAGATCCAGGCCATCATGCAGGCGGCCGAGGAGACCGCGAGCCCGGTGATCCTGCAGGCCTCCGCGGGCGCGCGCAAGTACGCGGGCGAAGCGTTCCTGCGCCGCATGGTCGAAGCGGCAGTCGAGGCCTACCCGGAAATTCCCCTGGTGATGCACCAGGACCATGGCGCAAGCCCCGCGGTGTGCCAGAGCTCGATCCGCTCCGGGTTCACCAGCGTCATGATGGACGGCTCGCTCGGGGAAGACATGAAGACCCCGGCTCCCTACGAATACAACGTCGCGGTGACGCGCAAGGTTGCCGAGATGGCGCATGCCGTCGGCGTCTCGGTCGAGGGCGAGCTGGGATGCCTGGGGTCGCTGGAGACCGGCGAGGCGGGCGAGGAGGACGGCGTCGGCGCCGCGGGCAAGCTCACGCGCGAGCAGCTGCTCACCGATCCGGCGCAGGCGGCCGACTTCGTGGCGCAAACGCGGGTGGACGCGCTCGCGGTCGCGATCGGCACCTCGCACGGCGCTTACAAGTTCACCCGGAAGCCGACCGGGGAGGTGCTGGCGATGGACCGCATCAAGGAGATCCACGCCCGCCTGCCCGGCACGCATCTCGTGATGCACGGCTCCTCCTCGGTGCCGCAGGAGTGGCTCGAGGTGATCCGCGAGAACGGCGGCGCCATCAAGGAGACCTATGGCGTGCCGGTCGAGGCGATCGTCGAAGGCATCCGCCACGGCGTGCGCAAGGTCAACATCGACACCGACATCCGCCTGGCGATGACCGGTGCGATGCGGCGCGCGATGGCGAGGGACCCCGCCGAATTCGACCCACGCCGGTTCTTCAAGGACGCGACCGCGGCCGCGCGCGGCGTGTGCAAGCAGCGCTTCGAGGCATTCGGCTGCGCCGGGCAGGCGCCGCGCATCAAGCCCGTGCCGCTGGAGAAAATGGCGGCGCGCTACGCTTGAGAATCGCTCCGCGCCTTCCGCGCGCGGCGCGTTTCCTAGATAATTGCGGCCTTTCCGGCCCATGACCCAACCCGCCGCTTCGGATGCCGAGCTGGCCAACGCGCTGCGCGCGCTGGCGATGGATGCGGTCGAAGCGGCGAAGTCCGGCCACCCCGGCATGCCGATGGGCATGGCCGAGATCGCCGTGGCCCTGTGGGGCCGCCACCTCAAGCACAACCCGGGCAACCCCGCTTGGGCCAACCGCGACCGCTTCGTGCTCTCGAACGGCCACGGCTCGATGCTGCTCTACGCCTTGCTGCATCTGACGGGCTACGACCTGCCGATGGCGGAACTCAAGCGTTTCCGCCAATTGGGCTCGAAGACGCCGGGCCACCCCGAGGTCGGCCACACGCCGGGGGTCGAAACCACCACCGGGCCGCTTGGCCAGGGCGTCGCCAACGCGGTCGGCATGGCGCTCGCCGAGCGGCTGCTCGGCGTGCAGTTCAACCGGCCGGGCTACGACATCGTCGAGCACCACACTTATGTGTTCCTCGGCGACGGCTGCATGATGGAGGGCGTCTCGCACGAGGCCTGCTCGCTCGCCGGCACGCTCGGCCTGGGCAAGCTCGTCGCGTTCTACGACGACAACGGCATCTCGATCGACTCGGACAAGGGTCCCATCGCCCACTGGTATACCGACGACGTGCCCAAGCGCTTCGCGGGGTACGGCTGGCAGGTGATCGCCGGCGTGGACGGCCACGATGTCGAAGCGGTGCACCGGGCGATCCGCAAGGCCAAGCGCGAGCGCGCGCGACCGACGCTGATCTGCTGCAAGACCGTCATCGGCAAGGGCGCGCCGACGCGCGCGGGAACCGGCAAGGCGCACGGCGAGGCGCTTGGCGAGAAGGAAGTGGCCGCGACGCGCGCGGCGATCGGCTGGCCGCATCCTGCGTTCCATATCCCGCAGAACGTCTACGACGCCTGGGACGCGCGCGGCGCGGGCAAGCGCGCCGAGCGCCGCTGGAGCAAGGTGTTCCAGGAATACTCCGCGCGCTTCCCCGACGAGGCGGCCGAATTCCGGCGCCGGCAGGCGGGCGAGCTGCCGGCCGGCTTCGAAGACAGGGTGCGCGGGCTGATCGCCGAGACGCACGGGAAGGCGGAGACGCTCGCCACGCGCAAGGCGTCGCAGAACGTGCTGGAGAGCCTGATGCCGGCGCTGCCGGAGCTCCTCGGCGGCTCGGCCGACCTGACCGGGTCGAACCTCACCATGACCAAGGTCTCGCGGGTCATCACGCGCGAGGGCGGCGGCAACTACCTGTTCTACGGCGTGCGCGAGTTCGGCATGTGCGCGATGATGAACGGCATCGCGCTGCACGGCGGCTTCATCCCGTACGGCGGCACGTTCCTCGTATTCTCCGACTACGCGCGCAACGCGCTGCGCATGGCCGCGCTGATGCGCCTGCGCGTCATCTACGTCTTCACGCACGACTCGATCGGCCTGGGCGAGGACGGGCCCACGCACCAGCCGGTGGAGCATGCCTCGAGCCTGCGCCTGATCCCGAACATGGATGTCTGGCGGCCCTGCGACACGGTGGAGGCGGCGGTGGCGTGGACCTGCGCGCTCGAGCGGCGCGACGGCCCCAGCGCGCTGCTGTTCTCGCGCCAGAACGTCGCTTTCGCCCTGCGCAACGAGGAGGCGCTCGCCCAGGTGCGCCGCGGCGGCTACGTGCTGTCGGACGCGCCGTGGGCCAAGGCGGTGCTGATCGCGACCGGCTCGGAAGTGCCGCTGGCGCTCGAAGTGCAGAAGCGGCTGGCGGCCGAAGACATCGCGGTGCGCGTAGTATCGATGCCCTCGACCACGGTATTCGACCGGCAGGACGCGGCGTATCGCGAGGCCGTGCTGCCGCGCGGGCTGCCACGGGTCGCGGTGGAGGCTGGCATCACCGGTTTCTGGCGCAAGTACGTGGGCCTGGAGGGCGCGGCGGTCGGCATCGACCGCTTCGGCGAGTCGGCGCCGGCCGGAGATTTGTTCAAGCACTTCGGCTTGACGCCGGAGAATCTGGAGAAGGCCGTCAGGAGCGTGTTGTCATGACCATCAGAGTCGCCATCAACGGCTTCGGCCGCATCGGCAGGAACATCGTGCGCGCCTACTACGAAGGCGGAAAGAAGCAGGGGCTGCAGTTCGTCGCCCTCAACGACCTGGGCGACGCGGCCACCAACGCGCACCTGCTCAAGTACGACACCGCGCACGGGCGCTTCCGCGGCACGGTGGCGGTGGAGGGGGATTGGATTGCCGTCAACGGCGACAAGCTCAAGGTGCTCGCCGAGCGTGACCCGGCCAGGCTCCCCTGGAAGGCGCTCGGCGTCGACGTGGTGCTCGAATGCACGGGGCTGTTCACGGGCAAGGCCAAGGGCGGCGCGAGCCACATCGCCGCCGGCGCGAAGAAGGTGATCATCTCGGCCCCGGGCGACAAGGACGTCGATCGCACCATCGTGATGGGCGTGAACCACGGCGAGCTGAAGGCTGCGGACACGGTGATCTCCAACGCCTCCTGCACCACCAACTGCCTTGCGCCGCTGGTGAAGGCGCTCGACGAATCGCTGGGGGTGGTGAACGGGCTGATGGTCACGGTGCACGCCTACACCAACGACCAGGTGCTCACCGACGTGTTCCACAAGGACCTGCGCCGCGCGCGCTCGGCCTCGCAGAACATGATCCCGACCAAGACCGGCGCGGCGGCCGCGGTGGGCCTCGTGCTGCCGCACTTGAACGGCAAGCTCGACGGCTACGCCATCCGCGTGCCGACGATCAACGTGTCGATCGTGGACCTGACCTTCACTGCGAAACAGGCCACCAGCGTCGAGGCGGTCAACGCCGCGGTGAAGAAGGCTTCGGAAGGCGCGCTCAAGGGCATCCTCGAATACAACACCGAGCCGCTGGTGTCCTCCGACTTCAACCACAACCCGGCGAGCTCGATCTTCGACGCCACGCTCACCAAGGTGTCCGGCGGCACGCTGGTCAAGGTCGGCGCCTGGTACGACAACGAGTGGGGTTTCAGCAACCGCATGCTCGACGTCGCGGTGGCGCTGATGAACGCCAAGTAAGGCCATGCGCTTCAAGCGCATGGCGGACCTGGAGCTGCGCGGTCTGCGCGTGTTCATCCGCGCCGACCTGAACGTGCCGCAGGACGACGCCGGCAACATCACCGACGACACGCGCATCCGCGCTTCCCTGCCCGGCATCCGCCTCGCGCTGGACAAGGGCGCCGCGGTGATGGTCACCTCGCATCTCGGCAGGCCGAAGGAGGGCGAACTGGGGCCCAAGGACACGCTCGCGCCGGTGGCGCAACGGCTCGGCGAGCTGCTCGGCCGCATCGTGCTGCTCAAGCGCGATTGGGTCGACGGCGTGCAGGTGCAGCCCGGCGAGGTGGTGCTGCTGGAGAACTGCCGCGTCAACCCGGGCGAGAAGAAGGACGACGAGGCGCTCGCGCGCAAGATCGCCGCGCTGTGCGACGTCTACGTCAACGACGCCTTCGGCACCGCCCACCGCGCGGAGGCCACCACCCACGGCGCGGCGAAGTTCGCCAAGGTGGCCTGCGCCGGCCCGCTGATGGCCGCCGAACTGGATGCGCTCGGCAAGGCGCTCGCCAATCCGGCGCGCCCGCTGGTGGCCATCGTCGCCGGCGCCAAGGTGTCGACCAAGCTCACGGTGCTCGCCGAACTGGCGAAGAAAGTGGATCGCCTGATCGTCGGCGGCGGCATCGCCAACACCTTCCTGCTCGCCGCCGGCAAGCCGATCGGCAGGTCGCTCGCCGAGCCCGACCTGGTCGAGGAGGCGAAGCGCATTTCGGCGCTCACGCAGGTGCCGATGCCGGCCGACGTGGTGGTGGCCCAGGGGATGGACGGACCGGGCACGGTGAAGGCGGCCGACGCGGTCGCGCCGGACGAGATGATCCTGGACATCGGGCCGCAGGCGGCGCGCGAGTTCGCGTCTTTCCTCGGCGATGCGGGCACCATCGTGTGGAACGGCCCGGTCGGCGTGTTCGAGAAGGAGGCCTTCGCCGGGGGCACCGAGGTCCTGGCGAAGGCCATCGCCGGCTCGAAGGCCTTCTCCATCGCGGGCGGCGGCGACACGGTGGCTGCCATCCACAAGTTCGGGGTCGCCGACCGTATCGGCTATATTTCGACCGCCGGCGGCGCGTTCCTCGAATTCCTCGAGGGCAAGACCCTGCCCGCGGTCGCCGTCCTCGAAGAAAGAGCCTGATGCTCCGCAGCACCAAGATCGTCGCCACGCTCGGCCCTGCGTCCAGCGACCCTGTCATCCTCGAGCGCATGATCCGCTCCGGCGTGGACGTGGTGCGCCTGAACTTCTCGCACGGCACGGCCGAGGACCACTTGAAGCGCGCCGATCTGGTGAAGGACATCGGCCGCAAGGTCGGGCGCACGGTGGCCATCATGTGCGACCTGCAGGGCCCCAAGATCCGCGTCGGCAAGTTCAAGGACGGCAAGGTGATGCTGGAGAAGGGGCAGAGCTTTGCCCTGGACGCCGGCTGCGAACTGGGCGACCAGGCGCGCGTCGGCCTGGACTACAAGGAACTGCCGCGAGACGTCGAGGCCGGTGCCGTGCTGCTGCTGGACGACGGCAAGATCGTGCTGGACGTCACCGCGGTGCGCGGCGACGAGGTGCAGACCCGCGTGCGCCACGGCGGCGTGCTGTCCAACAACAAGGGCATCAACCGCCAGGGCGGCGGGCTCACGGCCGCGGCGCTCACGCCCAAGGACATGGAAGACATCCGCACCACGGCCAAGATCAACGCCGATTACCTGGCGGTGTCCTTTCCGAAGTCGGGTCGCGACATGTATATGGCGCGCGAACTGCTGCGCGCCGCCGGCGGCAAGGCGATGCTGATCGCCAAGATCGAGCGCGCCGAGGCGGTGAAGCACGAAGTGCTGCTGGATATCATGGGCGCCTGCGACGGCATCATGGTGGCCCGGGGCGACCTCGCCGTGGAAGTGGGCGACGCCGCGGTGCCGGCGCTGCAAAAGCGCATGATCCGCCTGGCACGCGAGCAGAACAAGCTCACCATCACCGCGACGCAGATGATGGAATCGATGATCGCCAGCCCCGTGCCGACGCGCGCCGAAGTGTCCGACGTCGCCAACGCGGTGCTCGACGGCACCGACGCCGTGATGCTCTCGGCGGAGTCGGCGAGCGGCAAGTACCCGGTGGAAACCATCGAGGCGATGGACCGCATCTGCATCGAGGCCGAGCAGACGCAGCCGATCAGCCTCGACCAGGATTTCCTCAACCGCGTGTTCAAACGGGTGGACCAGTCGATCGCCATGGCCGGCCTGTTCACCGCCTTCCACCTCAAGGTGAAGGCCATCGCCACGCTCACCGAATCGGGATCGACCGCGCTGTGGATGAGCCGCCTGAACTGCGGCGTGCCGATCTACGCGCTCACCTCGCAGACGCAGACGCGATACCGCTGCGCGCTGTTCCGCGACGTCTACCCGCTGATGGTCAAGTACGTCGGCAGCGACCGCGAGGAGCTGCTGCAGGAGGCGGAAAGCGTGCTGGTGGACAACGGCGTGGTGAAGCAAGGCGACCTGATCGTGCTCACCATCGGCGAGCCGATCGGCAAGGCGGGCGGCACCAACACCATGAAGATCGTGCGCGTCGGCGAGCACCGCAAAAACTAGAGGAGAAGAGCATGGCGGGAATCACACCAAAGGCAGGCAATCATTCCAATCTGGCGCCGCTGGCCTCCCGGTTCGTCGACGTCGCCGCGCTGCCCTGGGAGAAGACGTCCTTCCCCGGGGTCGAGGCGAAGACGCTGCTGGTCGACCGCGCGTCCGGCCTCCTGACGGTGCTCCTGAAGATGGGGCCGGGGGTGAAGCTCCCGGACCACGAACACGTGCTGATCGAGCAGACTTATCTGCTCTCGGGGACGCTCGTGTGCGGCGAGGGCACGGTAACGCCGGGCAATTTCGTATGGCGTCCGGCCGGCAGCCGCCACGAGGCCTGGGCCGGCCCGGAGGGCAACCTGTCGATCGCGATGTTCCAGATTCCCAACCGTTTCTTCCTTGCGGACGGGGCCGTGCGCGACTTCATCGGCAACGACTGGGAAAAGGCCTGGGGCGACGCGCTGCGCCGGCACGAAGAGGCGAGCGTTTAACGTCCTTCGTAGAGGTCGCGCCCGGCGACCAGGGCGCGGATCTTGCCGTCGGCCATGTTGCGCTTGAGCATCCAGAAGCCGCAGTCGGGGTGGACGTACTTCACGCGGCCCCGGCCCAGGATCTTCTCGGCGCGCTCGATGGCGCGCGCGATGTCCTCCGCCGATTCGATCTCGGTGCGCTTGACGTCCACCACGCCCAGGCCGAAACCGATGTCCTGGCGCAGGTCCTTGAACACCGCGAGTTCGGCGGGCGGGCGGTGCGCGCACTCCATGACCACGTGGTCCACCTCGAGGGCGTTGAGGTAATCCATCATCTGCGCCCAGGTGCCCTTCTGGACGGATTGCCCGCCGTAGTTGCCGAAGCAAAGGTGCACTGCGGCCTTCGCCTTCTTCGGCACCGCCTTCAGCACCTTGTTGATCGCCGCCGCCGCCCACTTCCACTCGCCGGGATGGCCGGGAAGATTGGCTTCGTCCACCTGCACTACATCCGCGTCGAGGCGCTTGACCTGCTCGGCGAGCACGCCGGCGATTGCCTGCGCGACTTTCTCCGGGCTGCCGTAGTGACGGTCGTGCAGCGTCTTGGCCAGCATGTGCGGGCCGGTCAGGGTGAACTTGAAGGGTTTGCCGGCCAGGCGCCGCGCCTGAGCGCAGGCGAGCGGCAGGTTGAGCGTGCCGGCGCCGATGCGGCCCTCGACCACGCCGGGCGGGCGCGCGCGAAAGCGCATTCCCGCCCCCTTGGAATACTCGAGCCACTCCGCGAAGCGGATCTCGCCGCGCACCCCGGACATCGGCCGCACGAAGTACTCGATCATGCCGTTGGTCTCGGGATGGTTCAGGTCGAAGCGGGTCAGCTCGCCGTCGCATACCAGGTCGATGCCGGCCTGCTCCTGCGTATGAAACACCACGCGCATCGCATCCGCCAGCGCCTGCGCGGAAGGCGCGGCGGCAAGCCAGTCGGGCACCGGGTAGGAACCGATCACCGTGGTCTGGATGCGGGGCGCGCGCATGGCGCACGATTATAATTCACCAGATGGTTAACTTCGAAAGCACCGGGGCGCTCGAGGAGTTCATGAGCCGGCCGACGCCGGCGCTCGAGGCGGACCTGGCGAAGACGCAGGGCGACATCCTGATCCTGGGCGTCGGCGGCAAGATGGGCCCGACGCTGGCTCGCATGGCGAAACGCGCCGCGCCGCAGCGGCGCGTGATCGGCGTGGCGCGCTTTTCCGGGCAAGGCCTGCGCGAGAAGCTCGGCGCCTGGGGCGTGGAATGCATCGCCTGCGATTTGCTGGAGCGCGCCGCGCTGGAGCGCCTGCCGCGCGCGCCGAACCTGGTGTTCATGGCCGGGCACAAGTTCGGCGCCGCCGGCAACGCCGCCCTCACCTGGGCGATGAACGTCGGTGTGCCCTTCATGGTGGCCGACGCGTTTCGCGCTTCGCGCATCGTCGTGTTCTCCACCGCCTGCGTGTACCCCTACGCCGACGTCGCCGGCCGCGGCGCGGCGGAAGCCGTGCCGACCCTGCCGCCGCCGGGCGACTACGCCGCCTCCTGCGTCGGCCGCGAGCAGGCGTTCCTGCATGGCTCGATGAAGTACGGCACGGCGGGACGGCTGGTGCGGCTCGAATACGCGATCGACATGCGCTACGGCGTGTTGCACGACGTCGGCAGCAAGGTACTCGCCGGCGCTGCGGTGGACGTGAGCATGGGCCACGTGAACGTGATCTGGCAGGGCGACGCGAACGAGCAGGCGCTGCGCCTGCTTGCGCATTGCACGGCGCCGGCCACGCCGCTCAACGTGAGCGGCCCCGAAGTGGTGAGCGTGCGCTGGCTGGCGCAGGAGTTCGGCCGCCGGTTCGGCAGGACGCCCGCGATCACGGGCCAGGAGTCGCCCAATGCCTGGCTGGTGGACACGCGCGCGGCGCAGCAGCTGCTCGGCGCGCCCCGCGTGGCGCTCGCGCAGATGATCGACTGGCAGGCGGACTGGATTCGCCGTGGCGGCGAGAGCCTGGGCAAGCCCACGCACTTCGAAACGCGGGATGGGAAGTACTGAGCACGCGCTCGGCGAGGAGCACCTCGCGGGCTGCCTTGCGCTGTCGGCGTCGGCGCACTGGAACCAGAACGAGGCCGACTGGCGCCTGATGCTGGTCAACGGCCGCGGCTGGGGCGTCAGCCTCGAGGACGGCACGCTCGCCGCGTCCACCCTCGTCCTGCCCTATGGCCGCTTCGCCTGGGTGAGCATGGTGCTGGTGCTGCCGGACTACCGGCGCCAGGGTTACGCGACGCAGCTGCTGCGCGCCGCGCTCGCCGATCTGCAAGGGCGGGGCCTGACCCCGGTTCTCGACGCCACGCCCGCCGGGCGCGAGGTCTACGTGCAGGAAGGGTTCCGCGACACCTGGGGCTTCCGGCGCTTGCAGCTGAAAGCGACCATCTCGGCGATCGAGCGTCCAGAGGCGGTCAGGCCGTTGCGCGAGTCCGACTGGCCGGCGCTGCTGGCGCTGGACGCGCGCGCCTTCGGCGCCAGCCGCGAGCCCCTGCTGCGCGCGCTCGCCGCGCGCCTGCCGCAGGCGGCGCTGGTGGCCGAGGAAAGCGGCAGGCTGGGGGGATTCCTGCTCGGGCGCGACGGGCGCGAGTCGCGCCAGCTGGGACCGCTGGTGGCGCGCACGAGCGCCGCGGCGCGCGCGCTGCTCTCCGAGGCGCTGGCGCGGGTGACGCCGCCCCTTACCCTCGACGTGGTCGACCGCGAGCCGGGGATCACGGCATGGCTCGAATCACTGGGTTTCGAATTCCAGCGCCCGTTCACGCGCATGGTAAAAACGGTGCGCGGGGCGCCGACGGCGCCGGGGGAGGCCGGGCTGGTGTTCTGCCCGGCCGGCCCGGAGCTGGGTTAAGCGATCACTTGCCGATGATCTGACCGAAGCGTTTCCACTGCTGCCCGTCGAAGCGGATCAGCTGCACCGATTCGATCGGCGCGAAGTCGCCGGCATCGGTGGTGATGCGGATCCCCGGCAGCATCGTGTCGGCGCGCCAGCCCTTCAGCGAGGCCGCCTGCTTCATGACGTTGGCGCGCGTCAAGTCGTTGCCCGCCTGCTTGAGGACCTGTTCCAGGGTTTGCGCCACCGTGTAGCCGTACATGTTGGAGGCGTCCGCGAGGTTGCCGTCCGGGTAGTATTTGCCCATGAAGCTGCGCCACGCCGCGACCGAAGCGTCGTTCTTCCACTGGTCATCGAGCGGATCCTTCAGGTACTGGGTCGAGATTAGGCCGACGGATTTCTCCAGGCCGGCCGGCTTGAGCACCGAACCGATGGAGGCCGACACGTTGTTGAGGTAGTGCGCCGGCTTCCAGCCGATGTCGTAGGCCTTGCGGATCGCCTGCGCCGCGAATTTGGGCGTAGTGATGTTGAAGAAGGTGTCCGCGCCGGAAGCCTGCAGCTGCACGATCTGCGAGTCCACCGTGGGATCGGTGACCTCGTAGGACACTTCCTTGACGATCATGCCGACCTTGTCGCCCAGGCCGTCCCTCATGCCCTTCAGGTAGTCCTTACCGTAGTCGTCGTTCTGGTAGAGGATGCCGATCTTCGCCTTCGGGTTGTTGGCGAGGATGTGCTGCGCGTAGATGCGCCCTTCGGTCTGGTAGTTCGGCTGCCAGCCGATGGTCCAGGGGAAGTGGCGCGGGTCGTTCCACTTGGTGGCGCCGGTGGCGACGAAGGACTGCGGCACCTTCTTCATGTTCATGTACTGGTGGATCGCCGTGTTGCCGGGGGTGCCGAGCGTCTGGAACAGCATCAGCACCTGGTCCTGCTCGACGAGCTTCCTCGCCATCTCGACGGTCTTCGGCGGGCTGTAGCCGTCGTCGTAGGAGATCCACACCACCTTGCGGCCGTTGATGCCGCCGTGCTCGTTGACCATCTTGAAGTAGGCGCCGATGGCCTTGCCGATGGTGCCGTAGGCCGAGGCCGGGCCGCTGTACGGATTGGTGTTGCCGATCTTGATTTCCTTGTCGTTCGCGCCCGGGTCGTACTTCTTCTGCGCCAAGGCGGCCGGGGACGCCAGCGCGGCGGCCAGCAGTGCTGCGATCGGTACGAATTTCATTGGGTCCTCCTCCTCAGGTGGAATGTCACTTATTCTGCGCCTTCCGCTGCAGCCGGGCTAGGCCCATGCGCACGGCGCCCGCAACCCCCATCGGCATCAGGTACACGAAGCCGAGCAGGAATATTCCGAAGATCGCCCAGGGGGCGGCCTTGGAAATCTCGTCCGCGATGTTCGGCACGAACTGGATGAACAGGGCGCCGTACACCGCGCCGGAAATCGAGGCCAGTCCCCCGACCACGATGCCCACCAGGAACGTGATCGACAGGAAGATGTTGAAGCTGTCGGGGGCCACGTACTGGATGGCGATGGCGCCCAGCGCGCCGGCCACGCCGGTGTACATGGCCGACACGCCGAAGGCGAGCGACTTGTAGATCGCGTTGTTCACGCCCATCGCCTCGGTGGCGATGTGGTTGTCGCGGATCGCCACCAGCGCGCGGCCGACGCGGCCGCGCAGCAGGTTCCACGCCAGCACGAACATCACCACGGCGACCATCAGCGAGAAGTAGTACAGCCACTGGTCGGCATTGATCGGCAGGCCGAAGGGCGGGTCCGGTTTGGCGATGACGATGCCCTGCACGCCGCCGGTCCACTGCTCCAGGTGGTGGTACTTGAGCAGCTGCGGCAGCGACACGCCGAGCGCGAAAGTGGCGAGCGCCAGGTACAGGCCCTCCAGCCGCAGCGCCGGCAGGCCGAACAGGAACCCGGCCAGCAGGCACACCGCGCCCGCCGCGGGGATTGTCGCCCAATACGGCACGTCGTACTTGGCCATCAAGATCGCCGCGCAGTAGGCGCCGATGGCGTAGAACGCCCCGTGGCCGAGCGAGATCTGGCCGTTGTAGCCGGTGAGCAGGTTGAGGCCCAGCAGCGCGATGGCATACACCAGCACCAGGTTGAACTGGAACACGCGGTAGTCGCTCACCACCAGCGGTAGCACGGCGGCGGCGAGCAGCACCAGCGCGTTCAGGAGGAGTTGGCGCCTGGTCATGGCGTCATACGCGGGTGACGAACACCTTGCCGAAAAAGCCCGAGGGCTTCACCACCAGCACGCCGATGATCAGCACCAGCGCGACGGCGAGCTTCAGTTCATTGCCGATGACGAAGGCGCCGAGCACGTTCTCCAGCACCCCGACCATGAAGCCGCCGAGCACTGCGCCGCCCGGGTTGTCGACGCCGCCCACCAGGGCGGCGGCGAAGGCGTACAGCAGCACGCCGCCCATCATGTTGGGATCGAGGAACACGATCGGCGCCACCATCATGCCGGCGATGCTGCCGATCGCCGCGGCGAGGCCCCAGCCCAGCGCCAGCATCCAGCCGACGCGGATGCCGACCAGCCGCGCCGACTCCGGGTTCTGCGCCGCCGCGCGCATGGCGAGGCCGAGCGGCGTGAAGCGGAAAAAACCGTACAGCAGCAGCAACACCACCAGCGTGACGCCGATGGCGCCGAGCTCGTGCGGCGACAGCAGCTTGCTGCCGAATACGCCGCCGGTCGGGAACGGGCTGGGGAAGGTCTTGATGGTGTAGCTGTAGATCCAGCCGGTGACGCTGTTCAGGATCACCAGCAGCGCGATGAACACCACCACCACCGCCAGCACCGGCGCGTTCTCCACCGGGCGGATGATGACGCGCTCGATGACCACGCCCAGCACGAAGGCGAAGATCACGGTGAGGAAGAAGGCCGGCCAGTAGGGCATGCCGGCGTTGATCAGGCTCCAGGCGATGTAGGTGGCGAACATGGCCAGCTCGCCCTGCGCGAAATTCACCAGGTGCGTGGCCTGGTAGATCATCACCAGCGCCAGCGCCAGGCTGGCGTAGATGCCGCCGGTGGCGAGACCGGCGAGGACCTGGTGCAGCAGGGCTTCCATGGGTGGTGTCCTCAGTAGCCGAGGTAGGCGCGGCGCACGTTGTCGTCGCGCTTGATGTCGGCGGAGGCGCCTGAGAGCACCACGCGCCCGGTCTCGATCAGGTAGGCGTGGTCGGCGAGCTCGAGGGCCATCGCGGCATTCTGCTCCACCACCAGCATGCTGACGCGCTCCTTCTGGTTGACCGTGCGCAGGATGGCGAACAGCTCCTTGACGATCAGCGGCGCCAGGCCGAAAGAGGGCTCGTCCAGCAGCATCAGCCTGGGCCGCAGCATCAGCGCGCGCGACACCGCCAGCATCTGCTGCTCGCCGCCGGAGAGCGTGCCGGCCTGCTGCGCGCGGCGCTCCTTGAGGCGCGGGAAGTAAGCGAACATGCGCTCCAGGTCCGCTTCGATATTGCCGCGGTCCTTGCGCACGTAGGCGCCCAGGCGCAGGTTCTCCTCGGTGCTGAGGTTGACGAAGGTGCCGCGGCCGTCGGGAACGTGGGCGATCCCCAGGCGCACGATGTCTTCGGTGGAGCGCTTGTCGATGCGCTGGCCGGCGAAGCGGACCTCGCCCTCGGTCTTCACCATCGAGCACAGCGCGCGCAGCGTGGTGGTCTTGCCGGCGCCGTTGGCGCCGAGCAGGGTGGTGATGGTGCCTTCCTGCATGGAGAAGCTGATGCCGTGCAGCACGCGCGTCAGCCCGTAGGCCGCGTGCAGCTTGTCCACTTCCAGCAGCGCGGCCATCAGGCGGTCCCCAGGTAGGCGCGGATCACTTCGGGATGCTTCTGCACTTCCGCGGGCGTGCCTTCGGCGATCTTGCGGCCGAAATTGAGCGCCACCACGCGGTCCGAAATGCTCATCACCAGGCTCATGTGGTGCTCGACCAGCAGCACCGTGAGGCCGAGGCGGTCGCGGATCTCGCGGATCAGCACGCCGAGCTCGCCCACCTCCTCGTGGTTCAGGCCGCTCGCCGGCTCGTCCAGCAGCAGCAGCTTGGGCTCGCTCGCCAGGGCGCGCGCCAGTTCGGCCCGCTTCTGCGTGCCGAACGGCAGGTCGGCGACGCGCGCGCCGGCCACGGCCTCCAGGCCGAGGAAGCGCACCAGGGACCTGGCCTTCTCCATCGTGGCGCGTTCCTCGTGCGACACCGCCGGCAGGCGCAGCGCGTTGACGAAGAAGCCGCTCTGCGTGCGGCAGTGGCGTCCGACCATGACGTTGTCGAGCACGGTCATGGTCTTGAACAGCGCGAGGTTCTGGAAAGTGCGTCCGATGCCGAGCGCGGCGATGCCGTGCCTGGGCACCTCGAGGAGCGAGACGCCGTTGAACAGGATGTCGCCGCTGCCGCACTCGTACAGGCGCGACAGGCAGTTGAACAGCGTGGTCTTGCCCGCGCCATTGGGGCCGATCAGGCCGACGATGCGCCCGGCCTCCACGTCGAAGGACACGCCGTCCAGCGCGACGATGCCGCCGAAGCGCACGCCCACGCCGTCCACGCGCAACAACGCCTCTCTGGCAACCGGTTCGATCGCTCCTCCTCCAACGGAATCGTCCCATCGCGCCGCGCGGGCGCTATTGCTTATTGTGTCGGATTGTCGGACGATATTTCGTCCACAGTCAAGAAAAGAGATGACCGAACTCGCCGAGAAGTTCCGGCGGATCCATTCCACTCCGGCCTACCAGCTGGTGGCGGAAGCCATCGAGAAGAGGATTCTCTCCGGAGGGATCCGCCCGGGCGAGCCGATCGGCACCGAAGCCGAGCTGGTGAAGCAATTCGGCGTCAACCGCTCCACGGTGCGCGAGGGGATTCGCCTGCTGGAGCACGACGGCATCATCCAGCGGCAATCCAACCGGCGCCTGGCGGTCAGCCTGCCGCATTACGACCGGCTGGCCAGCCGCACCACGCGCGCCATGGTGCTGCACGAGGTGACTTTCCGCGAGCTCTACGAGGCGGCGATGGCCTTGCAGCTTGCGACCATCGAGGGCGCGGCGCTGCGCGCCACGCCGGCGATGCTCGAGGCGATGCAGGACAACATCGAGCGCACCGCGCAGGTACTGGGCGACGCGGCGGCGGTGGCTGCGCTCGACTCCGAGTTCCACGCGATGATCGGCAAGGCGTCCGGCAACCGCGTGCTGCAGCTGGCGCGCGAACCTTCGGACCTGCTGGTCTACCCGACCACCAAGCTGATCCTGTCCAAGGTGAAGGAAGGCGCGCCGCGGCTGCTGCAGGCGCACCGCATGCTGCTGGAGGCGATCCGCGGCGGCGACGTGGAGGCGGGGCGCCTGTGGGCGCGCCGCCACCTGAACGACTGGCGCAAGGGCTTCGAGCGCTCCGGCAACGACCTCGACCAGCCCATCGCCGGCATCTACCTGCGCGAAGGCCTCACTTCGCCATCTTGATCGAGCGGTCGAGGAACTCGTTGGTGTAGACGCTCTTCACGTCGAAGGGCTTGTCGATGCCGACATAGTCGCGCACCAGCTCGTAATCGGCCCGCATGCGGCCGTCGTCGTGGATGCCGAGCGCCACTTCGCGCGAATACTTGTCGCTCATCAGCGCTTCCACCAGGCTCCAGTTGGTCATCTCGTTGTCGAACTTGAGCGCACCGTTGGCGTCGACCAGCGCCTGCACGCAGGGCCTGGGGTTGGCGACGCAGGCGGCGAAGGCGCGCTGGGTGACCTTGACGAACCTGGCGATCGCCGGCTTGTTCTTGGCCAGGAATTCGGCGTTCACCACCACCGAGTTGCCGTACGGGTTGATCCCCACGTCGCGCCAGGCGACGAAGCCCATGTCCGCGCCCAGCTCGCGCTGGAAGATGTGGTGGATGTTGTAGAACGAGGTGGTGATGTCGATCGACCCGGACTTCAGCGCCGAGAGCTTGGCGTTGGCGTCGACGTTCACCCAGATCACCGATTTCGGGTCCACGCCGTTGGCCTTGGCGAGCGCCGGCCACATCGGCCGCGCGCCGTCGGCCGCCGGGTTGCCGATCTTCTTGCCGGCGAAATCCTTGATGCCCTTGATGCCCGAGCTCTTCAGCCAGTACAGGCCCTGCGGCGAGTTGGCGTAGACGTTGAACACGCCGACCATGTCCGCGCCCTTGCCCTTGGCGATGAGCACGTTGCCCATGTCCGCGAGGCCGATCGGATTGGCGCCCGCGCCGACCTTCTGCGCCGCGAGCATCGAACCCTTGCCGGGCTCGAGGTTGAGGTCGATGCCTTCCTTGGCGTACCAGCCCTGCGCCTTGGCGTAGTAGTAGGGCGCGTGGTCGCCGCCCGGCACCCAGTTCAGGATGAAATCCAGCTTGGTCTGGGCCGCCGCGGGTGCGGCCAGCGCGGCGGCCAGCGCCGCGATGAGCAGTCTGCGCATGAGCGTCTCCTTGGTTCTTGGTGCGGCGATGGTATCGGCGCGATTTCGCAGCGTCAATGGCTGGACGCGGTTAACTGCCCGGTTAAAATTCCCGCATGCCTCTGCACTGGTCGCAGCTGCCCGCCGCCACGCTCGCGCTCCTGCGCCGCGGCAGCGTGATCCCGGCGCATCCGCTGGCGCTGGACGCTAGCCGCCGGCTCGACGCGCGGCGCCAGCGGGCGCTGACCCGCTACTACCTCGACGCCGGCACGGGCGGCCTGGCGGTGGGTGTGCACGCGACGCAGTTCGCGATCCGCGAGCGCGGCCTGTACCAGCCGGTGCTCGAGCTCGCCGCGCAGAGCGCGCGCGACTGGGCGCGGCGCCCGCTGCTGCTGATCGCCGGACTGTCGGGCCGCACGGCGCAGGCGCTGCAGGAGGCGCGCGTGGCGCTAGCGCACGGCTACCACGCGGGCCTGCTGTCGCTCGCGCCGATGCGGGGCGCTTCGCTGGACGAGCTGGTGGCGCATTGCGCCGCCGTGGCGGCGGAAATTCCCCTGGTCGGCTTTTACCTGCAGACCGCGGTGGGCGGCATCGCGCTGCCGATGGAGTTCTGGCGCCGCTTCGCGCTGATCGACAACGTGATCGCGATCAAGATCGCGCCGTTCAACCGCTACCGCACGCTGGACGTGGCGCGCGGCGTGGCGGCGGCGAACGCCGAGGAGCGCGTCACGCTGTACACCGGCAACGACGACCATATCGTGCTCGACCTCGTGGCGCCGCTCGCCGTGAAGCGCGGCGACGAGGAAGTGCGCCTGCGCATCAAGGGCGGGCTGCTCGGCCACTGGAGCGTGTGGACGAAAAGCGCGGTCGAGCTGCTGGAGCGCATCCACCGGCAAAAGCACCTGGACGAAGACCTGCTCGCGCTCGATGCGCGCGTCACCGACTGCAACAGCGCGTTCTTCGACGTGGCGCACGAATTCGCCGGCTGCATTCCCGGGTGCCACGAGGTGCTCAGGCGCCAGGGGCTGCTCGAGGGCAACTGGTGCCTGGACCCGAAGGAGACGCTGTCGCCGGGCCAGGCGGAAGAGATCGACCGCGTGTGCCGCGAGCATGCCGACCTCGCCGACGACGCCTTCGTGCGCGCCAACCTGGAGCGCTGGCTGGCGTGAACCTCGCCGCCTACCGCGACAAGGGCCACCTCACCGTGCCGGGCGTGTTCACGCCGGGCGAGATGGACGCGGTGGTCGTCGACATCGAACGCTGGGGCGAGGAGTTCCTCGCGCACCTTGCGCCGGCGCAGCGCCGCTGGTACGTGGACGGCGCCGTCAAGGCGCGCGAGGTGTTGCGCAAGCTGGACAACCCGCACTGCCAGCGCGACTCGGTGAAGGCGCTGGCGCACGACCCGCGGCTGGTCGGCATGGTGGAGGAGGCGATCGGCCCCGGCGTGTCGGTCTATTTCAGCCAGATCTTCTTCAAGGCGCCCGAAGGCGGCGGCCCCAAGCCGCCGCACCAGGACAACTTCTATTTCGGCCCGCGCGACCCGCAAGCGCTGATCACCGCGTGGATCGCCTTCGACGACGCCACGGTGGAGAACGGCTGCATGTACTTCGGCGAGGGCTCGCACCGCGCGCCGCTGCTCGCGCATGGGGCGCCGCCGGAGGAGCCGTTCAACCTGCAGGTTGCGGCGCAGGACGCGGCGCGCTTCGCCATGACGCCCGCGCCGGTGCCCAAGGGCGGGGTATCGTTCCACCACGGCGGCGTGCTGCACCAGTCCGGCACCAACCGCTCGGCGCGCTGGCGCCGCGCCTGCGCGCTGCACTACGTGAGCAACGGCAACGACTTCGCCCGGCCGGCGCTGGCCTTCGACAAGGCGATGACCATGAGGATCACATGAACGAGAACCTGCAACGCTGGACGCTCGCCGTGCTGGCGCACGCCGCGCTGGTCGCGGCGTGGTACCTGTTCGTCAAGCTGGGCAAGGTGCCGCAATTCGTCATGCCCTCGCCCGGCGCGACGCTGGATGCGCTGCTGCAGCCGAACTACGGCTGGTGGGGCAACGTGCTGGTCACCGGCAGCGAGATCTTCGGCGGCTACTTCCTCGCGCTGGCGGCGGGCGTCGCGCTGGCGCTCGCCTTCACCTGGTCGAAGGCGCTGGAATCCTTCTTCATGCCGCTGCTGGTGTCGCTGAACATGATCCCCAAGGTGGCGCTCGGGCCGCTGATCATCGTCTGGTTCAAGTACGGCGTGTTCCCCAACACCATCATGGCGTTCTCGATCTGCGTGTTCCCGATCCTTCTCACCACCGCGCGCGGCCTGCGCGAGACCGAACCCGAACTGCTCGACCTGGTGAGGTCCCTCCAGGGCTCGCGCTGGCAGCTGTTCTCCAAGGTGCAGCTGCCCGGCGCGTTGCCCTACATCTTCTCCGGCATGAAGGTGGCCGCGATCCTCGCCGTGGCCGGCGCCATCGTCGGCGAGTTCCTCGGCTCGGACAAGGGCCTGGGCTACCTGATGCTGCAGGTGCAGGTGACGCTGGACACGCCGGCCATGTTCATGGCGGTGATCATGATCACGCTGATCGGCATGCTGCTGTACGGCATGGTGCTGGCGCTGGAGCGCTGGCTGGTGGTGAAGGACGCGAGGCTCGATTGATGGAGCCCTTCATCCACCTGCGCGGCGTGGGCAAGGTCTACCGCCGCGGGAAAGCCGAGCACCTCGCGATCTCGGACGCCACCTTCGACGTCATGCCGGGCGAGCTGGTGTCGCTGGTCGGGCCCTCCGGCTGCGGCAAGTCCACGCTGCTCAAGATCCTCGCCGGGCTGCACGGCCACGACGGCGGCGAAGTACGCATCGGCTCGGCCTCGCATCCCTTCGACCCGGCGCGCGACGTGGGCATGGTGTTCCAGTCGCCGCTGCTGCTCAAGTGGCGCCGGATCCTCGACAACGTGCTGCTGCCGGCCGAGATCCTCGGCCTGCCCATGGGCGAGGCGCGCGCGCGCGCACGCGATCTCCTCGCGCTGGTGGGCCTGGCCGGCTACGAGGACAAGTATCCCTACGAGCTCTCGGGCGGCATGCAGCAGCGCGCCGCCATCGCGCGCGCGCTGCTGCACGACCCCAAGCTGGTGCTGATGGATGAGCCTTTCGGGGCGCTGGATGCGCTGACGCGGGAGAAGATGAACCTCGAGCTGCTGCGTATCTGGCGCGAGGCGAAGAAGACCATCGTCTTCGTCACCCACGGCATCTCCGAGGCGGTGTTCCTCGGCACGCGCGTGGTGGTGCTCAGCGCCGGCCCGGCGAGGATGGCGGACAACTTCGCCATCGACCTGCCGCACCCGAGGACGCTGGACATGAAGACGCACGCGCGTTTCGGCGAGTACACGCGGCGCATCTACAAGCTGCTGGGGATGGAATGAACCGGCGCGATCCGGCCAAGAACCAGGAGCGCATCCTCAAGGCGGCCACCGGGGAGTTCGCGCGCTACGGCCTGGGCGGCGCGCGCGTGGACCGCATCGCGGCGCGCGCCCGCGCCAACAAGCGCATGCTGTACTACTACTACGGCAACAAGGAAGACCTGTTCTTGGCGGTGCTCGAGGCGCGCTACGCGCACATCCGCCGCGCGGAACTGGGCCTGCACCTGCTGGACCTCGACCCGGTGCAGGGCGTGCGCCGCCTGGTCGAGTTCACCTGGAACTACTACCTCAAGCATCCGGAGTTCCTGACCCTCCTGAACAGCGAGAACCTGCACCGCGCGCGGCACCTGAAGCGCTCGCGCGACATCGCGGCGATGCATTCGCCGCTGATCGCGCTGTTGCGGGACCTCCTGCTGCGCGGCGAGCGCGCCGGCAAGTTCAAGAAGGGCGTCGATCCGGTGCAGCTCTACATCTCGATCGCCGCGCTGGGCTATTTCTACCTCAGCAACCGGCATACCCTGTCCACCATCTTCGAGCGCGACCTGCTGGCGCCGAAGAGCAAGGCCGAACGGCTCGAGCACATGACCGAACTGGTGCTCGGTTTCCTGAGGAAGTAGGCGTTTGCGCATCGCCTTGTGCAACGAAGTCATCGCGCCAATGCCGTTTCCGAAGCAGTGCGAGTACGCGGCAAAGCTCGGCTACGTGCGCGGAATCCTCGAGGCGCTGCAGTGACGCCCCAACTGCCTTGCCCGCGTCCTGCGCGCGTCGTTCTGGAGGGCCGCTACGCGCGCCTGGAGCCGGTCGCGCCCGCGCATGCGGAAGGATTGCTCGCCGCGTCCGTGGATGCGAAGAGCTTCGACTACCTGTTCGACGTCCCGCCGAAGGGTCCTGGGGACATGCGCGCCTGGGTGGCGAAGAACGCCGCCGCCGAGGATCTGGTCGTGCACGCCGTGGTGGACAAGGCGACCGGCATCGCCGGCGGCCGCCAGTCCTTCATGCGCATCGTGCCCGAGCACGGCGTGATCGAAATCGGCAACATCCTGTGGGGGCCGGCAATCGCGCGCACGCGCGTGGCTACCGAAGCGCTGTACCTCGCGGCGCAGCACGTGTTCGAGGACCTCGGCTACCGGCGCTTCGAGTGGAAATGCAACAACCTGAACGAACCCTCGAAAGCGGCGGCGAAACGCTTCGGCTTCGCCTTCGAAGGGGTGTTCCGCCAGCATATGTGGGCCAAGGGCGCCAACCGCGACACCGCCTGGTTCGCGATGATCGACCAGGACTGGCCACGCCTGCGCGCGGCCTACGGGCGCTGGCTGGAGCCGCAGAACTTCGACGCGGCCGGGCGTCAGCGCGCGAAACTGCAGGCTGCCGCCCGGCGCGGTTCTTGACGGCGCGGCGGCGCTGCGCCGAGAATTAACGAACCGGTTACATCACAGGAACTCCCTTGTCCCCGCGTCCAGCCGCGCCGCGATTCCGCGTCGCGGCCATCGAACTGCTGGAACGCGACGTGCGCCTGCGCATGCCGTTCCGCTTCGGCGCGGCCACGCTCACCGGGGCGCCGCAGGCCTTCGCGCGCGCGCGCATCCGCCTGGAGGACGGCCGCGAGGCCGAGGGCGCGGCGGCGGAACTGCTGGCACCGAAGTGGTTCGACAAGGACCCGGCGCTCAGCAACGAGGACAACGTCGAGCAGCTGCGCTCGTCGCTCGGGCGCGCGCGCGAGCAATACCTCGCGCACGAGGCGCGCAGCGCCTGGGCACATGCCTGCCCCGGCAAGGGGCTGGTGCAGAACTACGGCCCGGCGCTCCTCGACCGCGCGCTGCTCGATGCGCTGTGCCGTGCGCTCGGCGTGTCCTTTTACCGCGCGGTGCAGGCAAACCTGGTCGGCGCGGGCAGTTTCGAGGGCATGGATCTGGGCACCTTCTTCGCCACGCTCATGCCGCGCGTCGCGATCGCCGCGCGCCATACGGTGGGGCTGCTGGACCCGGTCACCGCCGCGGACCAGAAGTCCCGCGTGAATGACGGCTTGCCGGAGACGCTGCAGGAGGTGGTGGCGCGCTACGGCCACCGCTACTTCAAACTCAAGGTGGGTGGCGACAGGCGCGCCGACGTGGAGCGCCTCTGTGCCATCGCCTCGGTGCTCGACCGTATCGAGGTCCCTTACCATGCCTCGCTTGACGGCAACGAGCAGTACGACGACCTGCAGGGCGTCGTCGAACTGTGGGCGAAGATGAAGGCCGAGCCGCGCCTGCGCCGCTTGGTGGACTCGGTCCTGTTCATCGAGCAGCCGGTCAAGCGCAGCCGCGCCTTCGAACGAAAAGTCGAGGGCATCGACAAGCCGGTGATCATCGACGAGTCCGACGACACGCTCGATGCGTTCCCGCGCGCCAGGGCGCTCGGCTATCGCGGCGTGTCCTCGAAAACCTGCAAGGGCTTGTACAAGTCGCTGATCAACATGGCACGGTGCAAGGCGTGGGGCGAAGGCTGCTTCATGTCGGGAGAAGACCTCACCATCCAGGCGGGCCTCGCGCTGCAGCAGGACACCGCGCTCGTGTCGCTGCTCGGGCTCACGCACCTGGAGCGCAACGGCCACCACTACGTGAACGGCATGGCGGGGCTGCCGCAGGCGGAGCAGGACGCCTTCCTCGGGGCGCACCCGGACCTCTACGAGAGGAGCCACGGCGCGGTGCGGGTGAGAATCGAGGAGGGCATGCTGTCCATCGGCTCGCTCGATTGCCCGGGCTACGCCAGCCGGACGATGCCCGACTGGAACAGCATGCAGGCAATGAATCCGCAGAAGGAATCGGCGTGAACACCAAACGCATCGGCATCATCATGCACGGCGTCACCGGGCGCATGGGCATGAACCAGCACCTGATCCGCTCGATCCTGGAGATCAGGAAGCAAGGCGGCGTGGCGCTGAAGGACGGCACGCGGCTGATGCCCGATCCGCTGCTGGTCGGCCGCAACGCGGCGAAGATCGAGGAGCTGGCGCGCAAGCACGGGGTACACCGCTGGACCACGGACCTGGACGCCGCGCTCGCCTCGGAAGGCGACACGGTGTTCTTCGACGCCGCCTCCACGCAGATGCGGCCGCAGCTGATCCGCAAGGCGATCAAGGCGGGCAAGCACATCTACTGCGAGAAGCCCGTCTCCACCACCCTCTCCGAGGCGAAGGCCCTCTACCAGGCGGCGAGGAAGGCCAAAGTGAAGCACGGCGTGGTGCAGGACAAGCTCTGGCTGCCCGGGCTGCTCAAGCTGGCGAGGCTGCGCGACGAAGGCTTCTTCGGCAGGATACTGTCGGTGCGCGGCGAGTTCGGCTACTGGGTGTTCGAAGGCGATCGCCAACCCGCGCAGCGTCCGTCGTGGAACTACCGCAAGCAGGACGGCGGCGGCATCATCCTCGACATGCTGTGCCACTGGCGCTACGTGCTGGACAACCTTTTCGGCGAAGTGCAGGCGGTGAGCTGCCTCGGCGCGACGCACATCCCCTTCCGCTGGGACGAGAACGGCAAGAAATACAAGGCCACCGCGGACGACGCGGCCTACGCCACGTTCAAGCTCGCGGGCGGCGTGATCGCGCACTTCAATTCCTCCTGGACGGTGCGCGTACGCCGCGACGACCTGCTGACGCTGCAGGTGGACGGCACCCATGGCAGCGCGGTGGCGGGGCTGCGCCGCTGCCTCGCGCAGTCGCGCGACGACACGCCCAAGCCGGTGTGGAACCCGGACATCCCGCAGCCGATCAATTTCTTCGAAGGCTGGCAGGAAGTGCCGGACGGGAATTTCGACAACGCCTTCAAGGTGCAGTGGGAGATGTTCCTGCGGCACGTCGCCGGCGAAGGCCCGTTCCGCTGGGGCCTGCTCGAAGGCGCCAAGGGCGTGCAGCTCGCCGAACTCGGACTGAGAAGCTGGAAGCAGAAGAAATGGATCGACATCCCCAAACTGAAGGCTTGAGCCTCGGGCTGCCGGCCGCCGGCGGCACGCTCGAAACCTACCGGATGCTCGGGCCGCGCAAGTTCGAGCGGCCCGAGCAACCGTTCACGCGCTGCGCGCTCGCCGCCGCGCACGTGGTGGCGGATCCGCTCTCGGCGCGCGACCCCTGGCTCGAAGCGGCGATCGACTGGGACGCGACGCTCGCCTACCGGCGGCATCTGTGGTCCTGGGGACTCGGCCTCGCCGAGGCGATGGACACGGCGCAGCGCGGCATGGGCCTGGACTGGAAGAACTCGCTCGAGCTGATCGGCCGCACGCTCGATGCGGCAGGGGATTTCAAGGGCGCGGTGGTGTTTTCGGGCGCGGGCACCGACCATGTCGCGCAGGCCGACGTGGCAAACGTCATCGCCGCCTACGAAGAGCAGTGCGCTGCAATCGAGAAGCTCGGCGGCCGGCTGATCCTGATGGCGAGCCGCGCGCTCGCCGCGAGCGCAAAGTCGCCTGACGACTACGCCAGGGTCTACGACCGCATCCTTGGCCAGGTGAAGCAGCCCGTGATCCTGCACTGGCTGGGCGAGATGTTCGACCCGGCGCTCGCGGGCTACTGGGGAAGGAAGGACCATGCCGCGGCGATGGACGTGTGCCTCGACGTCATCCGCCGCAACGCGGCCAAGGTGGACGGCATCAAGATCTCGCTGCTGGACAAGGACAAAGAGATCGTCATGCGCCGCAAGCTGCCGCCAGGGGTGCGCATGTACACCGGCGACGATTTCAACTTCGCCGACCTGATCGAGGGCGACGCACAGGGCCACTCGGACGCGCTGCTCGGCATTTTCGATTCGATCGCGCCGGCGGCCTCCGCCGCGCTCGGCGCGCTGGCGGCGGGCGACCGCGCTGGCTACCACGAGATCCTGGCCCCTACGGTGCCGCTGTCGCGTCACATCTTCCGTGCGCCGACGCGCTTCTACAAGACGGGCGTGGTGTTCATGGCCTGGCTGAACGGGCACCAGGAGCATTTCGTGATGGTCGGCGGCCAGCAGAGCGCGCGCCACATACTGCATTTCGCGGAGTTGTTCCGCCTGGCGGATGCGGCGGGCCTCCTGCAGGACCCACCCCTCGCCTGCGCGCGCATGAAACAACTCCTTGCGCTGCACGGATGCTGCTGAAAAAACTCAGCGCGGGCTTCGGCGCGGAAACGGTGGCGTTCGACATTCCGTTCCAGGCGGTGTGGGACGCCTTCTTCGCCGCGCAGGTGCTGGTGTTCCGCGGCCTGCGGCTCACGGCGGGCCAGTTCCTCGAGTTCGCACGGCAATTCGGCCGGCCCGAGCCGCACGTCATCGACCAATTCCACCATCCCGAGCATGCCGAGATCCTGATCCTGTCCAACCGCAGGAAAAACGGCGAGCCGGCGGGCCTCGCCGACGCCGGCACCTACTTCCACACCGACTACTCCTACCTCGAGGTGCCGGCCCGCTGCACCATGCTCTATTCGATCGAGGTGCCCGGGAAGGGCGGCGACACGCTGTTCGCCGACCAGTATGCCGCCTACGACGGCCTGCCCGAATCCATGAAGCAGCGCATCGAGGAGCTGGTTGCGCTGCACCACTACGGCAACCGCGACGACTTGGACCGGTCCTCGCGCACCGTGGCCTCGGTGCTGACCGGAGAGCAGGAAGGCAAGCTCGCCTGGGTACGGCACCGCATCGTGCGCCGCCACCCGGTGACCGGGCGCAAGGCGCTGTACGCGGTGTCGGGCAGTTCCTTCGGCATCGA